>CAZVHO010000209.1:0-7584 GCA_964627515.1 uncultured Thermodesulfobacteriota bacterium
TGAGCGATGAAGTGGATCGGTATATCGTCATGTAACGGCAGATCCGAGGTTCAAGGTTTAAGGCTTTTGCCCTTGCAACTTGCATCTTGAAACTTTATTTTCGAACTAAACCGTCATGCCACGATAGTGGCGTGACACCGCGAATCATGAAAATAGCGCAGCAGATGGTTGAACTCGAACTCTATTTTCGTATTAAAGGACAAAACCGATGAAAAAAGTGGCCTTTTTAATTAAAGATCTTGAAGAAGACTGGGAAGGGCTGCGCTCCACCCTTGGGTTGGCCGTCGAAAACAACTCGGTGTATCTCTTTGTCCTGGATCATGAAGTGGAAATGACCGAACCCTATCGTGAAAACCTGGATTGGGTCTTGGATATGGAGGGAGAACTCTATTCCAATGTCCCGGCCAATGTGGAGAAACATGGATTTCAGCCCATTACCTATGAAGAATTAGGGGAAAAATTGAAAGAAATGGATTTCATTGTTCCTTTTTAGAGGAAATTATGACACTATTACACATCTATCGATCCAAACCCACCGAAGAGGTCCTTAAGCTGGTAAAAATCCTTTCTGAGGGAAATGATACTGATACCTTTTCCCTTTTTGAAGGGGAGGTGAATTATGCCCAACTGGTGGACCTTATCTTTTCGCACGATAAGGTTGTTAGTTGGTGGTGATTAAAACAGATACCGGATGCTGGTCTCTTGATGCTGGATAACACCTTAAACATAGCTAAAACTATTTGAAATTGGGTCTTAAGCCCGACCCTCCAAGAATATGGGACGGTCTCAATCTTTTGAAAAGATGCTGGATACTGGATACTGGATTTTATCGAGTATCAGTTGTTTGTTTTTATCCAGAATCCAGTATCTTTTAAAGCGCGGTAATACTATGCCAATTAAACAAATGATAAAAATCGCCTTGATACCTGTTCTGTTAATCGGAATTGGGCTTGACAGCTCTTTTGCCCAGCAATCTACAACAGGGCAAAATTACAAGGTTAACCCTGAGCTTTGTGCCCTGATGCTCCGCAAAGGCCAGGAATCTTTTTCCCGGGCCCGGTACATTGAGGCCAAGGAGCTGTTCCGTAAAGCTATTGTGGCCGATCCAGGTTCCCAAAAGGCTTGGTCCTATTACGATTTAGCTCAGATGTATTCGGTAGCCGAACAATTCAAGAATCACGGCCGTATCGTCCAATCTACGGCTCCAATCCCGGAACAGATCACAGAAATGGTTCAACCACAGACTTCAGTCGTAGCACCCCCACCGCTGCCTTCCAAGGAAAAGGGGAAATTGCCGTAAGAACGGGGTTGGAGAAATCCATCCCGGTAGACAAGATAAAATCCATGGCTGATTTGCACAAAGTCTGGCTGGAGGTTCAATCAGGTAAAAGCACGGCCATCCCTTTAAAGAAAAAGGTTCGGTCCGGAACCGGGAATTTGTCGATTATAAATCCTAACTTTAAAGAAGGCCTTCCTGAATAATCGAGGATCCACTGTAAAATTATTACTTGACTTTATATGAAAACAATATAACTATATAGTCCATTATGGAAAAATCAAGAGAAATGAAACAAAAAATATTTGAAGGCCAGGCCTCGATTCTCAAGGCCCTGGGTCAGCCTACCCGTTTGCAAATCCTGGAATTGCTAAAGGAAGGTGAACGTTGCGTCTGTGAAATTTTTCCCGCCATTTCCCAGGAACAGGCTAATGTCTCCAAACATCTGTCGATCTTGAAGCAGGCCGGTATTTTGGAATCCCGGAAAGACGGCCTGCGCATCCTTTACCGGATAAAAACTCCTGAAATCCTGGACCTGCTGACCGGGGTCTCCAGGCTTTTAAAAGCCCAGGCCCGGGAGCTACATCATTTAATGGCCCGGTTATAATTTTTCCCCATTCAAATTCTATTTACTCATCTAATCAACGAGTATTCATTGATGGAATTTCATCATCATAATCATCCTATCGAAGAAATATCCTGGAGCAGACGGCTATTCATCACCATGATGATGAACCTGCTGATCCCTGCCGTTCAGATTGTTGCCGGGATTATGGCCGGCAGTATGGCCCTGATCAGCGATGCCCTGCATAATTTGATGGATTTCGCCTCCATTCTGATCAGTTATGCAGCCTTGAAAATCGGGAAACGGGGTCCTACCCTTTCCCTGACCTTTGGCTACCAGAGGGTAGAGGTTATGGCCGCGGTCTTCAATGTGGCCCTCCTCTTCGGGGCGGCCCTTTATATTGCCGTTGAAGGCTGGATTCGTTTGAACAATCCGGCTGTCATCCAGGGGAATATAGTCATCTGGGCGGCCCTCCTGGGCTTTATCGCCAATGGTATCTCTACCTGGATGCTCCATGCCGGGGCCGAAGAGAACCTCAACATGCGCGGGGCCTTCCTCCACATGTTGACCGATGCCCTGACCTCCCTGGGGGTGGTCTTTCTGGGGATAGTCTGGTTGTTTCGTCCCTGGTATTGGCTGGATCCCATTGTCTCCTGGATTATCGTGGTCCTGATTCTTTACAGCGGCTGGGGAATATTAAAAGAGGCCCTGCTCATTTTAATGAATGCCACGCCGCCGGGTATCGATTTAAAGGTCATCCAACAGGAAGTCGAGGCCCTGGAGGGTATCGAAAGTCTTCATCACCTTCATGTCTGGAATCCCTCTTCCGCGACCATCGCCCTGGCGGCCCATGTTATCGTACCGGATCAGATGCTCTGCCAGGTCGATGAATTATCCAAAAAAGTAAGGGCCTTGCTCCTGAACAAATTCAATATCGACCATCCCATCCTGCAGTTTGAAAGCAAATCCTACGAGCCCATGGATTTATTATGCAATATCTGCAATGATAATCACCCCCTTACCCTTTGGAGCGACATGAATCATGAAAATGGGTTTAAGAAAAAAGGGGTAAATCTTAACTAATGTGAACGGATGTTTTTTCAAAAATCCATTAGGTCAAATCCTTCCTCGCTATTGAATTCTGCGGATACCAAAACAGCCTCAAAAGTTTTCCCTAACCACCGTTATTCTACTTAAGCGGTATATTTCTGAAAGAGCCGGGTAGAAAGATACCGTTCTCTTTTTCTCACCAGACTCAAAAACCTTTTGATTCCCGAACTATATTGGTATAATAATTAAAATAATACCTGATGACCTTATCTTTAAACGACATTAAGGATTCTTATCTTGTGCTGGGGGAATAGACCATTTCAGGCCATCCTGACGGTCGCGGTCCTTTTTTTTTCCTTTTCCTGTCTGTTGTGGGGTTGCACCAGGGATTCTGATACGGTTGTTGTCGATTTCCACAAAACCCTTCCCATAAAAAAACCGGCAGAACAAACCCCATCCTCCCCTACACTAAAGGTGGCAGTAGGAGCCATGGTCTCGCCAAAGGAAACGTTTATCCATTACCGCCAGCTTATTGAATACCTGGGTCAGAAAATCGCCAGACCGGTTGAGCTGGTCCAGCGCAAAACGTACCAGGAAATCAACCAGCTCCTGGGCCGTGGCGAGATAGACCTGGCCTTTATCTGCTCCGGACCGTATGCCGGAGGCAAAGAGATCTACGGATTTCATGTTCTGGCCGTTCCTCAAATTCAGGGGGAACATTTCTACCGATCCTACCTCATTGTCAATAAAAAACAAGGTTTTCAGCGGCTTGAAGATTTAAGAGGTCGTATATTCGCCTTCACGGACCCGGAATCGAACACCGGGAGGCTGGCGCCCACCTTTTGGCTCTATCAGCTCGGGGAAAAACCGGAAAGGTTCTTCTCGAAGATCATTTACACTTACAGCCACGACAATTCGATTCTGGCCGTGGGACGCGGTCTGGTTGATGGAGCGGCCGTAGACGGGTTGGTTTGGGAGTATTTTCAGAAAACCAACCCAAAACTGACGGAGCCGACGCGTATCATCAAGAAGTCGGAGCCTTACGCCATTCCACCGGTCGTAGCCTCCAGGCAATTCCCACCGGAAAAAAGAAGGCAGGTCCGACAGATCCTGTTGACCATCCATCAGGAGATCGAAGGCCGGAAAATTCTAAACGAACTGATGATCGACCGGTTTATTTCCCCGCCGGCAGACTGGGTTAAAAACGCCAGGGAGATTCAAAAAAGGACAGTACTCCTGAAGGAGAGGGACCATGGGTCTACGAAGCCTTAAAGGCCGGTTGATTCTGGCCGTTTCATCTCTGGTCATTGGAAGCGGCCTATTGATTTCGCTACTGGCCAGTGAACGGCAGAGATCAAGTCTTCATGAAACGATGATCGCCCAGGCGGAAAGCATCGCCCTGGCCATCGCCCTGGAGACAGCGGATAAAGTGCTGACCAACGATCTGGTGGGTCTTCAGAAAATGATCGAACATCAGATGCGTAGTCACCGGGGGATCGGCTATCTTTTCATTCAAAAGAACGGAGAAGTTCTGGCCCATACCTTCCCGGGCTATATTCCCCAGAGCCTGTTGAAGGCTAACCAGGCGGCCCCGGGTGACCAGAGGCACATTCAGAAAATTGCCTCTACTGAGGGGGAGCAATACTTGGATATCGCCTGGCCCGTTTTGGGAGGCAAAGCCGGGGTACTCCGGTTGGGCCTATCGGAAAAACCTTATCAGAAACAGGTGCGCAAGCTCTGGTTAGAGATGGGGCTCCTGACTGCCGGTATTCTTCTTCTCGGTGTGGCCGGATCGCTTTTTTTTGTCAAGCGGATCACCAATCCCATATCGGCCCTGACCAGGGCCACAGAGCGGATCGATCGCGGTGAAGCAGGGGTCAGGGTGACGGTCGTTGGTGAGGATGAGGTGGGCCGACTGGCCTCTTCTTTTAATCGGATGGTGGCCCGGATCGAAGGATATACCCGGATGCTCGAGGATAAGGCCCAGGAATTGGAACGATCGAATCAGCAGACCAGAACCTTTTGTGATGTGGTTCGTGAAATCGGGGCCTTACACAACCTGAGGGAAATCGGTTCTTACCTGATCGGACAACTTCAGAAGATGCTTTCCATTTCCGATACTATGACTTTTTTGTTTCTGAGCACCAACAAAGAGGGGTATTGGGTTGCCTCCGAAAAGGAACTGAAATGGATCGGGGAGACCGGGGCAGTCACTTCTTTTTCCGCTCTGTTAAAAGACATCCCCAAGACCACCATGGTCGGGGGCGGCCGGTTGTCGACCCCGAAGGAAATAGAAAGCGACAAACGGCAGAACATGATCCCCCTCCGCTATGAAGAGCAGACCATCGGTCTTTTGGTCATCCCCTGTCCTGAGCCTTCGGAAAGGAATTTGAAGGACTTCGAAGGGGTGGAACTCATTCTGAACCAGTGTTCCGGAGTGATCCGGCGGGCACTGCTTCAGGAGGAAGGGGCACACCACATGGAGAAGCGATTGGAGACCGCAGCCGAGTTTCAAAATATCGTGGGAAGAGATCCTAAAATGCAGGCCATTTACCGGTTGATCGAGAACATCGCCCCTACCGATGCCACGGTCCTTATTCAGGGAGAAAGCGGCACAGGGAAGGAAATAGTGGCCCGGGCGATCCATCAGTTGAGTCAGAGGAGAGATAAACCTTTTGTGGTTATCGACTGTTCCGCCTACCCGGCCACCCTCTTGGAAAGTGAACTTTTCGGCCATGAAAAGGGGGCCTTTACCGGTGCAACCCGGCAGAAAACCGGAAGGTTTGAAAAGGCCGACGGAGGGACCGTATTTCTCGATGAAATCGGAGAAATACCCCCTTCGGCCCAGATCAAACTATTAAGGGTCCTTCAGACCCAGAGTTTTGAAAGATTAGGGGGCGAGAAAACCCTGACGGTCAATGTCCATTTCCTGGCCGCCACCAACAAAGATCTGCTGCTGGAAGTAAAGGCGGGAAGATTCCGGGAAGACCTCTATTACCGTCTCAATGTGATTCCCATCCAGATACCCCCCTTGCGGGAAAGACCGAATGATATCCCTCTCCTGGCCCGGCATTTTTTACATCTTTTCAGTCTGGAGCAAAATAAAGACCTTCACGATTTCAGTTCCGAGGCCATGAGACTGATCCTCAATTATCCCTGGCCCGGAAATGTAAGGGAGTTGGAAAACAGCGTGGAACATGCTGTCGTCCTGGTTAAAGGCAGCCGGGTTGAGGCCATTGATCTTCCCCCATCTCTTCTCGAACTCGGCCCTCAGGGAGTAAGAGGGCCCTTCCGTGGTCTGGGAACAATGGCTGAAAAGGAGCAGGAAGTATTGAAAGAGATCCTCGAGAAATGTCAGTGGAATAAAAAGGAGGCCGCCCGGCATCTGGGGATCAGCAGAAACACCTTATATCAAAAAATAAAACGGTACCATATCCAGAGACAAACAACCCATTAGACAGGGCTGGGGTTAGTTTGAAAATAGATTTTTGGCACGGATTTCACGGATTACACGGTTAAAGCAACGGGGTATCCCTCGATTCCGTTAAGCTTGGAATGCGGGATGACCAACATCCGCCTTCGGCGGAAGCTGGTCTCAAGAAAAGGGAAACCCTTTTCTTGAGAAATTAATTAGTTAATCCGTGTAATCCGTGTGTCAGGGTTTGTGCCTGACCCGGACCTAAATAAGCCTTTGTAGCACAGCCGCCCTCGGCTGTGATTAATAAAAGACAGGCGAGGGCGCCTGTCCTACATAATCTTGAACCCATTTTCATACTTCGTGGCGCCCCCTGGGGGCATGGGGCTTAATAAGAAAATTAACTTCGGAGTTTCCCCATAGCCCATGGCCCATCGCCTATAGCCTACACCCTATAAAAAGATCAGGACATTCTCCCTATGAAGTCCTGTTTTATGACATTTATAATTAGTTGTATTTTAACTATATTTTCAAATAACACCTCGACAATGTCCTGAATCAGGACACATCCTTTAAAATCGAAAATCTTCCTTATTCATTTTTCAATCACTTTAAAACCAGGCCCTTTCTTTTATTTTGGTCTGTTTATAGGATGTTAGAATGTCCACCCTTTCCTTTTTCGTGGGCCGGTCTTCAGTGGCACAGGAATTGCCATTATGAATGATAGGCTTATGAACTTTTTCATACTTGCAACCTGCAACTTGCAACTTTTTTTTGAAACAAAGTGAGTCATCAGGATAATCGCCAATCGGGGCAAGAACCATGGTTATTAACAGGGGCATCATAGTAGGTTCGGACAATGATCACATCAAGGCCCTGTGCTCCGTCCTGACAAGGGCCTTTTATCAACCCGTTGTTGTCCCTTCTCTATCGGAAGCCAAGGCCCTTCTTAAAAAACACCAATGCCGAGTGCTGTTCATAGATCTCGACCAGATTGTTTTAGATAACCGCTTTCTCAAGGAACTTCGTAAAGAATACCAGGCCCTGGCCGTTATCGGGTTATCCAACCGGCGGTTTCATCAGGAACTTGAGGAGGCCATGAGCCGCTATATCGATGCCTGTTTTGAAAAATCGGAGGATTATGAGGATCTCCTCTATTGGTTGAAGACCGTTGTCAATCCCTCTTCGCCTTCTGGGAAGCCTGGGAAAGGAATAAAATAACCTTTTGAAAGGAGATTTTTCATGGGCCAAATGCTACCCAAAGAAGACCTGCTGATC
>CAZVHO010000210.1:0-2527 GCA_964627515.1 uncultured Thermodesulfobacteriota bacterium
GCCGAACCCTTGATGATGCGGCCGATGCATTTTGTGACGGACTTAGAAGAGATCGACGTAATTGTCCGAATCCTTATGATACGAAAATGGCTTCCGGATGAAATAAGTATAAAGTAGGGAGGAAATGGGAGTCAAGGAGAAAATCGGGCGTTTCGGGGAAATCAGGTCCGTAAATTTTCTTGACAAAACAATTACTTTATCATTAAGTTACATATCAATTTTCGAGGTGGTCCCGAAGTTATGGGGTAATAGACCCAATAAAAATTTTAGAAAGTAAGGGAGGAGCTTTTATGAAAAAAGGATCTTTTTTGGGAATGCTGTCTTTTATCTTCGGTCTTTTTTTGTCAGGCGTGGCCTTCGGGGCAGATTTTCCTACCAAACCGATTAACATCCTCATCGGTTATGCGGCCGGCGGTTCGACAGACCTAACCACCCGGGCCCTGGCTTCAGAGGCCGCTAAAATTTTGAAACAACCCATTATTTGCAGCAACCAGGTGGGGGCCTCCGGGACCCTGGTCCTGGGCCGGGTGAAAGGGGAAAAACCTGACGGTTACACGATTTACAACGCCCCGACGGCCAATTTCTGCCGTATTCCGCACCTCCAGTCCGTACCATACGATCCATTGAAAGATTTTACTTTCATTATGCAATACGGTCTTTATCAGTACGGAATCATCGTCCGCGCCGATTCACCCTGGAAAACCCTGGAAGAGCTGCTTGACTATGCCAAGAAGAATCCCAATAAGATCAAATACGCTACTTCGGGTCTGGGATCGGGTCAACATCTGGTCATGGAATACCTTTCGAGAAAATTAGGGATTAAATGGGATCACGTACCCTTTTCCGGTGGAACCCAGGCGGTGGCCGCTCTGCTGGGCGGACATGTCCAGGTCGTTTCCCAGACCCCTGAGTGGAAAGAACATGTTCTGGGAGGAAAACTGCGGCTCCTGGTGGTTTGCACTCAGCAAAGGATGAAGGCCTTTCCCGAGGTGCAGACATTAATCGAGAAGGGCTATAACTTTTCGGTCCATTCCGGGTTGAGTTTTATGGGGCCGGTGGGAACCCCTCCGGCGGTGGTCGAAAAACTGCAGAATGCCTTTGCCGAGGCCATGAAATCCAAAGTATTCCTGGAGGCCATGGATAAATTCGACTTACCCCCGGCCTACCTGGGCAGTGAGGCCTTAACGAAACTGATTCTCAAGGACTATACGGAAACAGGCGAATTAATAAAAAGCCTGGGTATCGGCACCTATAAAAAATAGGGCCATGAAAAATAACGACCAGCGATCCAGTCTTTTCTGGTTGACCATTGGTCTGGCTATCGCTGTCTATTCCGGGAAATACGGGCTGGGGACTTTATCTTCACCCGGCCCGGGATTTCTCCCCTTCCTGTCCGGTCTGGCCATGGCCGGACTGGCTTTTGTAGTTTTTTTCCAACAGTTTTCCCAAAAAGGCCGGGAAAAAATCAAAGACCTGTGGCGGCAGAGAAACTGGCCGACCATGTTGATGGTCATGGGGGCCTTAATCCTGTATACCCTCCTTTTCAAGTTGCTGGGTTTCCTTCTGGACACCTTTCTGCTGATCGCTTTTCTCCTGCGGGTCATGGAGCCTATGAGCTGGAGAAAAGTCCTGGCAGGGGCTGTTTTTGCTGCCGGAGGTGCCTACGTTATCTTTCAGCTCTGGCTGGAGGCCCAGCTTCCAACAGGGTTTTTAGGGTTCTGAAGATGGATATTTTTGCTAACGTTATCCTGGGCTTCCAGGTGGCCTTGCAACCGATGAACCTTTTTTTCTGTTTCGTCGGGGTCCTGACCGGCACCCTGGTGGGGGTTCTTCCCGGGTTGGGGCCGGTGGCCGCCATGTCCTTGCTTTTGCCCAGCACCTTTCATGTTTCACCGGTTTCGGCGATTATCATGCTGGCCGGGATTTATTATGGGGCCATGTATGGCGGATCCACCACCTCCATCCTGGTCAACATCCCGGGTGAAGCGGCTTCCGTGGTTACCTGTCTGGACGGATATCAGATGGCCCGTCAGGGGCGGGCCGGCCCGGCCCTGGGCATGGCGGCCTTCGGGTCTTTTATCGCCGGCACGGTCTCCATTATCGGATTGATGTTCCTGGCCCCCCCTCTGGCCGAGATGGCCCTGAAATTCGGGCCCCCGGAATATTTCAGTTTGATGCTCCTGGGATTAATCATCCTTACCTTCCTGGCCGGAGGCTCCATGCCCAAGGCCTTGATCATGGCGGCCTTCGGGCTATTCCTGGGCCTGATCGGGATGGACATTATGACCGCCACGCCCCGTTTTACCTTTGGGTTTTATTTCCTGAGTGACGGTGTCGGCCTTGTTCCGGCGGTTATGGGGCTTTTCGGTATTTCCGAGGTCTTGTTAAACGTGGAGGCCAAAATCAGGCAGGATGTTTTCAAAACCAGGATAAAAGGACTCCTGCCTAATCTGAAGGATTGGAAAGAGAGTGCCTGGCCGATTATCCGCGGCTCGGTGATCGGGTTTTTTCTCGGTATCCTCCCGGG
>CAZVHO010000210.1:2627-7537 GCA_964627515.1 uncultured Thermodesulfobacteriota bacterium
ATTCTTCTTTTCTGTTTGATCGGGGTTTACAGTTTAAATAACAATGTGGGCGAGATCGGCTTGATGCTCTTCTTCGGGGCCCTTGGTTATCTGATGAAGAAATTCAATTACGAAGCGGCCCCTTTAGTCCTGGCCCTGGTTTTAGGGCCGCTGATGGAACAGGCCCTCCGCCAGTCCCTGATCATGTCCAATGGCAGCCTCAGTATTTTTTTCGGCCGGCCGATCTCTTTGGTCATTGTGCTGGTCGTCGTGATTTTGTTGGTTTTGCCCCTTCTGCCCTGGGTGAAGGCCAAACGGGAAGTGGTGGGAGAAATAGCCGAAGATGAATAATAGGATTCATCTCGCAGTTCGTCTGGCGGTATGGTCATAGCCAAAGATATTTGAAATTTCTCTATTGCGAGTTGCGGGTTGAGAAAATATAAGCTTCCTCTAATAACTCGTAACTCGAAACCCGTAACAGTAAAAATGCTAGAGATAAATTCCCAGATACTGAGCTTAAGAATCTAATCATCGGTTTAGCCGGTGGTTATGACTGAATGTGCATAAATGGGAAAGGGCCTTAACCGCGGCATCCAGGCTGGAGTAGACCGGAAACCCTTTGGAGATGAAGGCCTTTTTCATAAAGAGATTGTAGTGTCTTTCCTCCTCGTCTTCCAGGTAGGGATCCAGGGAGACGCAAAATAAGACCGGTTTTTTTTCTTCTTCCCGGGTATGCAGACACCCTTCCACGATCAATTCGATTAATCGGCTCATGTGGGTTTCTACCCGCTTACCCAAAATCCGTCGCAGATAGCGAAACTGGTCAAATTGAAAGATCAGGGACTGGATCCGGGGGTCTGAGGAAACGATCCTGATGATGTCGGCCAGGTTTCCCGAGGAAGACAGGTTATAGTATATGGGCCAGGCATCAAGGGGGTTGCCGATGCTGGTCCCTGCCAGAGGGACGAGTGTCCGAAGGGAGTCAATAGTCTCCTGGGAGAATCTGGGCACCTCGATCCCGGCTTTCATGCAGAGGTCCGTTTGGATTACACTGAAGCCCCCTGAGTTACTGATCAGGGCTGCGGCCCGACCGGACGGAAGAGGGGTGTTTTGGAAGGCCATGATGGTGTTCACCATCTCATCAAAACTGTCTACCTGAAGGGCTCCGGTTTGTTTAAAAAAAGAGCGCCAGACGGCGGGGGTCCCGGTCAGGGAAGCGGTGTGGGAGGTAGCCGCCCGCATACCCTGTTCGGTCATTCCCCCCTTAATGGCGATCACCGGCTTTTGCCTGGTGGCTTTGATTAAAGCCGTTTTCAGTCGCCTGCCATTTCTGGTGCCTTCAACATAAAGGGCGATAAGATGGGTTTCCTCATCGTCGGCCAAGTATTCCAGGAAATCAGGGCTGTCCAGATCAACGGCGTTGCCGTAACTCACCACCTTGCTGAACCGCAGGTTTTTGGTATAGGCCAAATAAGAGAAGGATTCAGCCACACTCCCGCTCTGGGCCACTACTCCGATATGGCCTTTCTCGGTGGGGGCCTCAGGAATAATGGACAGGCCGGAGGAGGGGCAATAGACCCCAAAACAATTGGGACCGATGATGCGGATACGTCCGGCGGTCATCTCTTTCAGGGACTTTTCCCGTTCGATCCCTTCGGGAAGCCCTGTTTCGCTGAATCCGGCTGTAAAAATTTGAGCGGCCTTGACCCCTTTTCGAATGCAATCCTCCAAAACGGCCGGCAGAACCGAGGCTGAAACCCCAAGGATGACATAATCTATCTCGGATTCCACCTCCCCGATTCCAGGATAGCATTTCTTTCCAAAAATTTCCTTATATTTTGGGTTTACCAGAAACAACCGATCCTTTATTTTGGTTTTCATCTGGGCGAGGGTGGCCAGATCATGGGGGGATGCCCCGATGATGGCCACCGCGCGGGGATTAAAGATATAATCAAAGAGCTTGGTGTCTGGTTCCATGATTTCTCCTCCATTCTTTTTCGACCTGTTTTTTATCACAGTCCATGGGGCTTGACCAGAACAAAAAAAGTCCTTACTAAACCGTTATGTTAAGATCTCCCTGGTAATCTGCATGAAGGCCTTAAGGGTAGGGGAGAGCCAGCGCTCCCGGTACCAGATCATCATAAAGGCCGTTTCCAGTTGGCCTTCCTCCCAGGGGAGGACCGCTAATTTTTTTTTGGCGATCTCCTCTTTTACTGCCGTCTCAGGCAGGAGGGTAACCCCGACGCCCTGCCGGGCACACCGCTTCAGGGTCTCCACGCTATGGAAGATCAGGGTGCTTTTCGGGTGAACCCCTTTCTCGTCCAGGATCCTTTCCCATAATTTTCGATAACTGCAATCCACCCGGGATAAGAGATGCGTTTCCCCTTCCAAATCTTTCGTCCGGACCATTTTTTTGCCGGCCAGGGGATGTTTCGGAGAGGCCACCAGGACCAGGGATTCGAACCCAAGGACCTCGAATCCGAGATCGGCGGCCTGAATGGAATCGGCATAAAGAAAGGCCAGGTCGGTGATGCCCTTGCGCAGGTCTTTCTGGAGTTCCTCCTGGGTGCAAACGGTAAAATTAAGCATCACCCGGGGATAGCGCCGATGAAATTCCCCGATGACCGGCGGCAGCCGATAGACCCCCAGACTTTCGGGAATGCGAATAGTCAGCGAGCCTTTGGGCTCTTGGGTCTGGGTGAACTCGGTCCGGATTTCATCGGTGAGATCCAGGACCTTATGGGCATACTGCAGGAGCCTTTCCCCGGCCTCGGTCAGCAGAATGCGCTTTCCCAGCCGGTCAAATAACCGGACTTCCAGTTCCTCTTCGAGGGCCTGGATCTGCGCGGAAATGCTGGATTGGGCGTAGTTCAGATTCCTGGCCGTTTTATGAAAGCTGAGCAGATCGGCCACGCTTTTGAAGGTTTTCAGTTGGCGGATTTCCATGAGCCTCCTTTCCCCAAGCCGAAAGATTGATCGAAGATTTCGATGGTCTTGATCGAAACAAATCGTTTGACTTGATATCTAAATATTTATTATCGTATAAACCGATTAGAGTTTAAAGTCAATCAAAAGGGATTAAGGGAGGCAGGCGCATGAATCGTATCGAAAAAGCAGAGGAATTGTCTAATCAGGGGTTGAATTGTTCGCAGGCCATACTCACCGTTTACGGCTCCTCTTTCGGAATCGATCCCGAGAAGGCCAAACAATTGGGACGCCCTTTCGGCGGGGGTATGGGGCGTCTGGCCTTAACCTGCGGTGCCCTTACCGGGGCGGTCATGGTCCTGGGACTGGCCAAGGACCTGCCGGTGGAGGCCGAAGCCAGGGAATTATCGTATGGTAAGGTGAGAGAACTTTTTCAGCGTTTCGAGGCGCGTCATGGGACCACCCTCTGTAAAGGGCTTTTAGGGGCCGACTTGAGCACGGAGGAGGGGAGGCAAAAGGCCAAGGAAGACAAATTGGTCGGCAAAGTCTGTCCCGGCCTGGTGAGGGAGGTGTGCGAACTGTTGGACTTGTTAATATAACATTTAGTATGCCCATGTCTTTGTTGGGAAGAAAGCTGGGAATCTCTATTCCATCTGTGAGCAAATCGGTAATCCGAGGCCAAGCTACAGGGAGGGCATGAGGGTTTATCCTGGTTTTCGATACTGTATATCACAACCAGGAGAGAGGGTAAAGGAAATCACGAAAAATCCAGGGGGCTTTTGGCCTCTTTGATCGTGACGCTTTTCACGGTATGGGTGTAAATCATGGTGGTCCTTACATCGCTGTGGCCAAGCAGTTCCTGAATCGTACGAATATCGTAATTGGCCTGGAGCAGATGACTGGCAAAGCTGTGGCGAAAGGTGTGGGAGGTGACGCGTTTGGTGAGCCTGGCCCGGCGGACGGCCTCGTAAAGCGCATCCTGGACATGAGTCTCGTGCAGATGATATCGCCGCAGTTCTCGGGCCGCTGAAACCTGCGTGAGAGTCTTTTGCGGAAAGAACCACTGCCAGATGAAATCCTTCGCGGCAGAGGGATACTTCTTCTCAAGCAGGTCATCGAGAAACACTCCGGCATATCCCGCCGCGAGATCTTCGTCATGAAGGCTCTTCACAACCTCAAATTGGGAAGTCAACTCCGGAACAATCCTCTCCGGCAGGGGGACCGTTCGGTCCTTTTTCCCTTTTCCGTGAACGGTGAGTATTCCGGCCTCGAAATTGAAATCCTTCACCCGCAGTTGCAGGCATTCAAACAACCGGAGCCCGCAACCGTAAAGCAATTTGACCACCAGATCATAAGGATATGAGAGGTGCTTCAGGACGGTCTCTATTTCCTTTCGGGAAAGGACTACCGGAATATATTTGGATTTCTTCGCACGGGGAACGTCCTTATAATCTCCGAAATCCTGTTTGAGTGCCTGCCGGAAAAGAAAAAGGAGCGCATTGAAAGCCTGATTCTGAGTGGATGCCGAGACACGGCATTGAACAGCGAGATGGGTCAGATATTCCTTGACATCCTTCGATGACAGAGAACTCGGCGATTTATTCTTTAGAAAACGCTGAAATTGGCGTGACCAATGGGCGTAGGTCTTAAGCGTCTTTCTGGAGTGATGCCGCGTTTTAATCTCCGTAGCGAGTTCGGCGATGGCGGCATCCCATTCCGGAGAATCTGATTTAACGGCATAGCCGTCTTCCCACAGACGCCAGGGCTGACGCTTTACCGGTACACCAGATGAAATCGTCTTTGGAGGAATGGACTGGGACAAAGAGGGAGACCTTTCCCGGACCTGCAAAGGTTTCGGGATGAAAGACGTTGCTCTCTCGGTATTGGAATTCGCAACCGGGGTTTCGCCTTTGCGCTGTAATTGGGGTCAAACCTTGATCTGTGAATAAAACTTGACAAAGATTTTTAAGTCAACTATTATTGGCAATATGGCACGACAGTGGAGA
>CAZVHO010000211.1:0-2558 GCA_964627515.1 uncultured Thermodesulfobacteriota bacterium
TTTAATGAAAATTAGTCAGGACCCATACGATCTGGAAGCTGAGATGACGGCCTGGAGACACCAGCTCCATGCCTTTCCGGAAATCGCCTTTCAGGAAAGGGAAACATCCGATTTCCTGGCCGGGCAGTTGGAGTCCTTTGGACTTGATGTCCATCGGGGAATCGGCGGGACGGGAATCGTTGCCCAACTCCTCCGTGGCAAAAGTCAGTCGGGTGCCATCGGGCTGCGGGCCGATATGGATGCCCTGGACATTCAGGAGGAAAACGACTTGGAATACAAATCCAGGGTGCCGGGCAAAATGCACGCCTGCGGACACGACGGGCACATGGCCATGCTCCTCGGGGCAGCCAGACACCTGACCTCAAAAGGTCGGTTCAGCGGCACGGTCAACTTCATCTTTCAGCCGGCGGAGGAGACGGGAGCCGGTGGCCGGGCCATGGTGGAAGATGGCCTGTTTCAACGTTTTCCCATGGATTCCGTCTTCGGATTGCATAATTTTCCGACCTTTCCCGAGGGCAGCTTCGCCACACGCTCAGGTCCATTGCTGGCGGCCTTTGACGTTTTTGATATAACAATAAAGGGCGTTGGGGGACATGCCGGCGGTCTGACCGGTAATATGCGAGATCCGGTTGTAGCCGCCTCCCAGGCCGTCGTCATGTTCCAAAGTATCATCAGTCGAAATATCGATCCTCTCGAATCGGCGGTTTTAAGTGTCACCGAGGTTAAAGGCGGTACGACTTATAACGTGATCCCGGATAAGGTTTGTCTGCGCGGCTGCACGAGGCATTTTAAGCCGCACATCCAGGACCTGGTGGAAACCCGGATGAAAGAGGTGTTGAAGGGTTTGGAGGTATCGATGGGTATCGGCACGGACATGAAATACCAACGGCGCTGCCCGGCTATCGTCAACGGCCCAAAGGAAACGGCAGAGGCCGTAAGAGCTGCATCCCTTATCGCTGGAAGCGGCTGTGTGTATACCAATATTTCACCGGTGATGAATTCCGATGATTTTTCCTTCCTGTTGGAGTCCGTGCCGGGCGACTACATGGTCATCGGTGCCGGCCAGCCCCGGCCCAACGGACTGCCGCATCAGCCGGGGTACGATTTTAACGACCGTATCCTTTCAGCCGGAGCCGGCTACTGGATCAGTTTAGTGGAGTCTCTATTGTCCGAGAGATGAGAAAGGCAGTGGATTTTATCCTGTCTGAGTAACTTTTATAAGACCCTCTTGCGAATGTTTAAATTTGGTTAAAATAGGTCAGGCATCCTGCCTGACAATAGATTGAAACCATTAAACAGTCAGCCCCGCCCGGGCGGGGCTGACCTATTGGGTTATAATTTTGCATAATTTAGACTTTTGAAAGAACCTATTCATGACAATTCAAAATTTAAAAAAGAGTGCTTTTGCACTATCATTAATCGTTTTCCCTTTGATGTTATCAGTAGGATTCTTAATGCATCCGAATCTACTGCAAATGAATAGGCTGAAGACATCCCAACAATTGGTAGAACGTTTTCATAATAACTTGATTTATCACCTGGGCCATTTAATCGTTATGTTTTCTGTCCCGGTTATCATCGTGGCCATGATGGGAACCATGAATAAATTTAATTCCTTCCTTACAAGTGTTGGTAGATAAAGCCGGATTGCTTTTTCTATTATGGTTGTTACCGTTATTACCTTTGGGCGCAATTATTCAAACGGTTGGGTTAATGAAAGAACAGGTAATCCACAAATACCAAGGCATCTCAATTATTATTGGATTGTTGCTATTGAATAATCCGGAAATTGAATTAATAAGCACAGCAGGTGGATTATTGATGTGTATAGGTTATATCCCTTGGGGTTTTAAAGAGTTAAGATCAAAGGTAATTTAAATTAAAGTAATCTCTGCGAACATCCCCTTTTATTACAAAATATCGCTGGCTCACGGCCGATGTCCCCCTTAAAAGCCTCTTTTCAGGGGCAAAAAGGACGCGTTAAGCCTCTTTTTACCCTCATCTTTTATACAATTCATTAAGAATTCAACCCGCTGGGTGGTCCGACCCGGATCAAAAGACGGATCAAACATTGGCAACGCTTCCAGTCTGTTGGAAGAGGGGATACGCAGATCGTCGAGGCAGATGGCTGTCCCTTGCCAGTGAGAAAAAAGATTCTCCTCACCATTCTGAAAGGCTCGAGTGTATTCATGGTGGCTAAATCGTCTCGGACGGAACGAGGTGAACCTCAAGCTTACAGCCAACCGCCCGGGCGTATTTCTTCAATGTCGCAATGGTCGGTGAATGCCGATTATCCGATAAAGTTGTTTCCAGCCGAGTCACAGCCGGTGGTTTCGTCCCCATCTTTTGAGCCACGTCTGCCTGAGTCAAGCCGGCTCGCTGTCGGGCCAGCAGAAGTTCCCGCAGCAAAGTAAATTCCATTTCCAGTTCATCATAGGCCGCCTTGAATTCTGGCTCGCGTTTCCATTCCTTAACCATCTGCCGATGTGTTTTTGTTGGATCATTTTTACTCATAATCCGGATAGCTCCCTTTGCCGACGACGGGCGAAAACTCCTCG
>CAZVHO010000211.1:2658-7504 GCA_964627515.1 uncultured Thermodesulfobacteriota bacterium
TGTCTTGGTCATAGAGATCGCAAGAATTCCTTTACGCTGTCAAATCCGGCGGCATCAAATGGCCAACACCCTTTCTTCGCTGCAATTCCGAGGGCTAATGTTGGATCCTCTCGTGACGACAAAAAGACTCTTGCTTTTGCCTTGACAAAGTCTTTGACCGGTCTATCAATTCCCTTCGCGTCAAGACAGCCAAAGTAGTCATCCACACAGGACATGGCGGGATCATCTTTAACTGAACCGAGGCAGATATCTTCAAGGGAACCGTGCGAGGCTTCTGGCGGAAGAATCATTACCGTCACTTTTGGCAATGTTTTTGTCGAGACAAGGTGTCTTTTTGGATAAGGTAGTCCGGCGGCCTTCAGGGCATCTTGAACGGCAACAAAGGCAGCCCGATGATCCTCGTCTGCATCCCGAATAATTCCAAGAGAGGTCACCTGTGCAAAATAAGGATCGGTAGTTTTCAATGCCTTCAGATTAGATCTGATTTTCGTTTTCCCGCCAACGCCTGCCACCTGGACATCACTGATTTCCAGATTTTCAAGAAAGGCATCAAAAAACTCCTCCTCGTCTCTGCCTTCAACGATCAGAAGCTTCGGCTTCACGATCTTGAGTTTTTCTTCGATCCTTTCATCACATCTGGGGCAAATGATTATTCTTCCGGCCATCCCCTTACCTCAAGTGGAATCGACAAGGCCGCATCGAGTATTTCCTCGTCATACATAACGGCTTGGATGGAGCCGTTTTTCCTGTCCAGGCGATAAAGCTTCAGATCATAGGATGTACTTTCCTTAAAGGCATCGTGGGCGGCGCGAATGCATTCGTCACTGTGGGTAGTCGCGAAAACCTGGCAATCGAATGACCTCGAAGCCTCGGCAATCACACCCCACAACGATTTCATAGCTGAATGATGGATCCCGTTTTCGATTTCATCAACCAGCACCACTCCTTTTTCAGCCGCACCCTGGGCCAGCAAGATCGCTAAAGATCTTCGGACACCGTCACCAAGAAGTGGAGAAGGAATCGGTTCGTCATACCCTTTAAGGTAGCCGTGTATCATGCTGAGGCCCTGGTAGGTAAGGATTTCAAGCCGTTCGAGGCGAGGCTCAATAATTCTTAATGCCGCCAGGACAATCCCATCCTTCCCTTTCTTCCTTAAATTACTGAACCGTTGTATTTCCTCGTCGAGGTTGCTTCCGGTATTGCCACTGACAAAAATGCCCGTCATGGAAGCGCGTGGTAAAGATGGTTCCATCCTGAGTTCATAAGTCATCATGTTTTCTTTTTTGACGAAGACCGGCACGCCCTTCACTTTATACTGTTTCCCTGCCTCATCGACGTATTCAAAGACAATGTTCTGCCGTGGACCGCTGATCAACTCGGCCGGGTCAGAGTGTGCTTTTTCTCCTCTCAATATGGAACCTGCCGAGACTATGTGGATTTCTAATGAGCGATTCATTCCTTTAGAACTTGTTCCAACTAACCTGATAGATTTTGAATCCTTAAATTGCCAGAAAAGGGAGGCCCATTGATTCTCCGCCGACTCGCTGATAATGTTCAGGCCTCGCCAGCCATTGACAATCAGGGCCAGGCTTGGATTTCTTGAGCCTACATGAAGGAACAGGGCTTCCAAGAGGCTGGTTTTGCCGCTGTTGTTTAGCCCCGTTATCAGGTTTACACGGCTGAAAGATTCTATCTTAAGGTAATTAAAACAACGGAAGTTGGTCACCTCAAAGCTTGCATACGGAAAAATATCTTCCTCCTTCACCAATGCCACTTTATAGCTGACCGCTTTTTCTCTGAGCAAAACGCTTCGCTGGTCTTTCTGTTTGTCTTGTGATTTTGGTCTTATTTTCATCTAAGGCCCCCGTTATTCATATAACCTATTTTCTGGTCCTCTTGGCCTCTTATGTAAGATAGGATTATTTTATATAAGTTAAACTAATAAAATCAACTTTTTAGGGTAATGTCAATGGAAAAATTAGGAGAAGGATATTTTTGGCGCGGATGGCCCGGTTTAAAGGCAGGAATTATTAGCCACGGACCCACACTGACCGACACGGACAAGTCAAGAGAGTTTTTCTCTCGCCCGCTTCGCTCGAGTACACAGAGATTGCCGAGAAAAACCAATCAGGCGCTACCGCGCAAAGATCTTCTCTGAGAACTCTGCGAGCTCGAACGAATGAAATGAGTGGGCGAGAAACTGCCTTTTCCTTTACTCCCACTCTTCCAATCCGCTGGCCAGAACCGTCTGCCTGGCCGGTTGGACGGTGCGATAGACCTCTGCCGGGGTGCGTTTCCGGCCGTCAACGGTCAACAGATGGTCCTCGATGGAAACACCAAACAACTTTTCGTTTTCCTGAAGAAAAGGCAGAATAAGCTGCCAGTCCTGCTCGGAGAAGGGAACGATTTCCCCGCCGTTGAGCTGTTCGGTCACGATCTTCTGATAAGGATCACGGATAAAGATGGCCCCGCCCGAAGCCAGGGAAAAAAGGTTCGAACCGGGGTAAGGCGTTTCCTGGGGGACGATGTTCCCCTGGCCATCCACGGTCAGGCCATTGAGGATCACAAAACCTCCACCGTTGTGGGGATCGCCGGCCATGAAGGATTCGGCTAAGAAATCCAGGGCCGTTCCGTTGATGACCACTTTCGGCCGGCCCACGGCATTGATCAGCGGCCGACCGGCGGCATTGCCCAGCACATAGACCTCTCCGCCCTTGGCCCCATAAAGAAAAGTCTGGCCGGCATCGCCATGGACGACTATTTTACCGCTTTTAAGGATCTGTCCCAGTTGATCCTGGGCGTTTCCATGGACATGAATTTCCAGGCCGTCTATCCCTGAACCCAGGTAGTCTCCGGAGCTCCCGTAAGCGTCGATGCGCACCCCCTGGGTCTCGGGGCCTAAACCGCAGCCCAAAAATCTTTGGCCCCTGTAGGCATAGCCGATAAACCGTTTCCAGCCTAACTCATAGGCCTTGACGACCAGGCGGGCATCGCAGTCTTCCCCTTCCGGTGGAAACTGCCCGCCGTTAATGACCAGGAATTTTTCCCCACTCGCCGGAGCCCGCAGGGTTTGGCGCCGGGCATAATCGATCCGGAAAAATAATTTTCCGGAAGCCTCATTCAAAAGGGGCAGGGCCTCAAAAATATTCTCCAGGGACTGGTTGACCATTTGCAGCAGGGAACGGCGCCGTTTGGTCCCCGTCGGGTAACGGCGGTCCAGGAGCAGGGTCAGCAGTTCAATAACCCCTTCCATTAATTTTTCTTCTTGGGCTAAGAGTTCCAGGTGCTTCAAAAGACTGCCGAACTTAGCATAATCCCCCTCTGAAATAAAATTCTGCAAAGAAAAAAATAATGAGGCGATCTCTCCTTTTTTCAACCCCTCTTTGATCTTTTTTTCAACACCCCCGGTTATCGGGGAGGTTTTTAGTTCAATACGAAAATCATAAGGGGTGCGGCCGGCCGGGACGTCGACGGACCGCCCGAATTTATCCTGACAGGCCAGCTTCCACTGATCGGGCCCGGATTCCTTCACCGTAAAAATGAACGACCCGCCATCGGTATAGCTTCCGCCCCGGGCATTCCAATAGCGGTCGGCCACAGTCCCGAAACGGGGATCTTCCCGGGCCAGGCTTTGCAGCGTGGCGTCAATGGCCTGTTTTTCGGAACAGACCAAGCCGATCTCCACCTCTCCTTTTTGCAGGGCAAAGACCTGGGGCCTCAGCATGGCCGTATCGGTGATGCCGATCAATTGATAAGACCTCTGGCCGGTAAGATTACGGGCAATGATGAAAAACCAGGGTCCGTCAGGGGACCCATGGATCTGGGTGGTCTGGATCTGGCGATAGATCCTTTGTTTTTCCAAAGGCAGATTATCAAAATCCATTTCCGTGGTCGGGGCCAGGGATTCGATGATGTATTCCAGGGGATAACCATAGACCCGGTTTAAGAGATCAAAGACCTGGACGGAGACCTCCGTGTCGGTCAAAAACAGGGGGACCACGTTGCGCTGATAGAGGTATTCGCTGACCGAATAGTAATTGGCAAAATCGCCGTTATGGACCAGGGCCTCATCGAGACCGATAAAGGGGTGGGCCCCGCCGGGATGCCAGACCCTTCCCTTGGTAGGATAGCGCTGATGGGCGATCCAGACATGGGCCTTAAAATCTTCCAATAAATAATACTGGGTGACCTGTTCGGCATAACCGACGATCTTCAGGATCATCATATTCCGGCCGTGGGAAAGGACAAAGGCCCTTTTTTCTCCCAGGGAGCTGTAATAACTCTGGTTCAGTTGAAAGGTGTTTTGACAGACGAATTCTTCGGCGGCCTTTTCAGGAGACAATTTCTCCAGGTGCCTTTCTTTCTGAAAGGCCTCCACGACCTCGGGTTTAACCCGGACAAAATAGCGTTTGACCCGGGGAGGTTCTATTTCCAGTCCGGGGACCTCCCTGAAATCCTTTACCGTGGGCACAAAGGCCTCATGGTCGACCTGAAAATAGGGGCGGATATACCGGGATTCCAACTCTTTCAGAACCGTCGGGTCCAGCAAGGCGATTTGCAATAAAAAATCCGATTCTAAAGTCGCCTGATCGACGCCCAGCTTAGCGGCCTCCAGGCCGACGGCGGCAATGCCCCCACCCTTTCCGTTACCGCGATTGTGCATCTGAACCGAGGGCTCGAAGATATGCCGGCCGCTTACCGGGATATTACAGGCAAAGCCGGTGACCCCACAGCCCCCTTCCTCGGCATCGGGATGCCTGGGCAGGTGAAGGGAACGATCGGCCTTTTCCAATAAATGGGCTCGGGAATTAACAATGGCTTGGTAAAATTGTCTTTGATTCATGAG
>CAZVHO010000212.1:0-7469 GCA_964627515.1 uncultured Thermodesulfobacteriota bacterium
TAAAGATGAATTCAAACTCCTAAGCCAAAAATTCCCGACTGTCCCCGATGGAACTTTCCAGCGGCAGGGCGATCAGCCCGGTACGGGCGATTTCCTTGATTTTGAAAGGGGACAGGGCCATGAGCAGGGTGTTGATCCGCCGTTCGTTTCCGGAGAATTCCAGAGTGGCGGTTTGATCGGAAATGTCCACAATAGACGCCCCGAAAGAATTGGCCACCTGAACCAATTCCACCCTTTTTTCCGCCGGAAGGTAGATGGTCATCAGAATCAGCTCCCGGGTAACGGACTGCGAGTATTTCAGATCAATGACCCCGATGACATCGATCAGTTTTCTTAACTGTTTGGTTACCTGTTCCAAAACGGCCTCGTCTCCGGAAACCACCAGCGTTATCCGGGTTACATCGGGCCGTTCGGTAATTCCGGCCGCTATACTTTCGATATTATAGGCCCGCCGGGTAAAGAGCCCGGCCACATGCGAAAGGACCCCGGGATGATTTCGGACTAAAACGGAAATAACTTGGCGCATAATCAACACTCCTCAAGGATTTCGCAGATCCCTTTCCCAGGCGGGACCATGGGAGAAACATTCTCTTCCGGAGCAATACGAAAATCAATTAAAAAAGGTTCCTTAACGGACAAGGCCTCATCAATGGCCGGCAGGACCTCTTCCGATGACTTAACGACCCTTCCCTTGATTTCATACCCCTCGGCCACCTTGACAAAATCCGGATTAAATTCAAAATGCGTTTGGGAATAACGCTTATCCCAGAATAATTCCTGCCATTGCCGGACCATGCCCAGGTAACCGTTATTAAATATAAAGATTTTTACCGGGATATTATAACAGCGGGCCGTAGCCAGTTCCTGGATGTTCATTTGAAAACTGCCGTCTCCGGAAATAAGGATGACCGTCTTGTCCGGGCAGCCCACCTGGGCCCCGATGGCCGCCGGGAATCCGAAGCCCATAGTTCCCAATCCCCCCGAAGAAATAAAGGAACGGGGGTTCCTGGAAAGGATATACTGGGCCGCCCACATCTGATGCTGGCCCACATCGGTGCTGATAATCACATCCCGATTTTTGATGCTGTTGATACATTCCAGAATAAACTGGGGCTTGAGCCCGTTTTCTTTTTTATAGTGCAAAGGATATTCTTTTTTCCATTGGGCAATCTGGTCCAACCATTTCTTTCGTTCCAGGGGTTTGACCTTTGCCAGGAGCTGCCCCAATACGGTTTTCAGATCCCCGACAATGGGGATATCCACATTGACCCGCTTTCCGATTTCGGCCGGATCGATATCGACATGGACGATTTTGGCCTGGGGGGCAAACTTTTTCACATCGCCCGCAACCCGATCATCAAAACGGACCCCCAAGGCCAGGATCAGGTCCGAGTGGTAAATGGAGTAATTGGCATAACGCGTGCCATGCATCCCGAGCATACCCAGGGAAAGGGGATTGTCTTCGGGAAAACTCCCTTTCCCCAATAAGGTGGTGGTGATGGGTATATTGGCTGTTCGGATAAAGGTTCGCAGTTCTTCCGTGGCGCCGGAAGAAATGACCCCGCCGCCGACATAGGCCACGGGTCTTTCCGCCTCCTTGATGGCTTTGAGGGCGGCCTCGATCTGCTTGGGATGCCCCTTGATAGTCGGGTGATAGCTGGGAAGATACACCTCTTTAATGGGCTTGTATTTGATCCGGCCCACTTGGATATCCCTGGGAAGGTCCACCAAAACCGGGCCGGGTCGCCCGGTGCGGGCCAGGTAGAAGGCTTCCTTCAGGGTCCTGGCCAGGTCGTTGATGTCCTTGACCAAGTAATTGTATTTGGTGATGGGAATACTGATACCGTAAATATCGGCCTCCTGAAAGCTGTCATTGCCGATCATGGAAGTAGGCACCTGGCCGGTCAAGGCCACCATGGGCACCGAGTCCATGTAGGCATTGGCCAGACCCGTTACCAGATTGGTCGCCCCCGGTCCGGAGGTGGCGATACAGACGCCCACTTTCCCGGTAATCCGGGCATAGCCGTCGGCGGCATGGGCGGCCCCTTGTTCGTGCCGGGTAAGGATATGCCGGATGGGGCAATCATAAAGGGCATCATAAAGAGGAATAATCTGCCCCCCCGGAAATCCGAAAACCACATCCACCCCTTCTTCCAGCAAGACCTCAATAATAATTTCAGAACCTTTTTTCATACCTGACGACATACTGTTATGCATCCCTCCTGCTGTCTAAGGCCATTTTGATCGTCCAGTTATCCATGTATTTGAGATCCCCGCCCATGGGAATCCCGTAAGCAATCCGGGTCAATCGCAAATCCGGTTTTTTGGCCTTGATCTGTTCTATTAAAAAAGAGACCGTCGCTTCTCCTTCGGGGGACGGATTGATGGCCAGAACAACCTCGGAAATATTTTCCCGGTCGAGCCGTTCCATCAGCTCCCGGATCCGCAGATCCTTGGGGCCTACCCCGTCGATCGGAGACAAGGTCCCTTGCAGGACATGATACTTTCCCTTAATGCCGCCGGCCTTTTCCAGGGCCATCAGGTCCCCCGGACCTTCCACCACACATAAGATCCCGGAACCCCGGTCATGATTTTGGCAAAGCGGACAAGGATCGGCTTCGGTCAGATTAAAACAGATGGAGCAGGAACGGATCTTTTCCTTGACTTCGGACAGGGTACGGGCCAATTCCAGGACTTCCGCCTGTGGGCGCCGAAGGAGATGCAAGGCCAACCGGGTGGCCGTCTTTTCTCCCAATCCCGGCAGACGGGAAAGGGAAGCGATCAAGGCGGCTAAAGGCGGCGGATATATGGACACCCCCATCACTAAAAAAGCCCGGGGATTTTAAGTCCACCCGTTACCTTGGCCATTTCCTGAGAGACCATCTCCTGGGCCTTTCTAAGGGCGTCATTGACCGCGGCCTGGACCAGGTCCTGAAGCATCTCGACATCATCGGGATTGACCACTTCGGGTTCTATTTTAACCGAAAGGATCTCCTGACGGCCATTGGCCACAACAGTCACCATCCCGCCCCCGGAGGAGGCCTCGACGGTCTTTTGGGCCATTTCTTCCTGGATTTGGGCCAATCGGTTCTGCATCATCTTGGCCTGGTTCATGATATTCCCTAAATTTTTCATAAAAAATTCTCCCGTCCCCTTTTCTTTTGAGTTTTGAATCGGGGAAATCACTTTAAAAAAATTATATATTAAAAAAAAATCTATGAATTGTAAAGCATTCTTTGGTACTCTAAAAGCAGGAGTGCACCAATCCGATAAAAGAAGACAACGATGAGCCCTTTCCGCTTGCTTTGCAGTGCCGGGCTTTTGGCTATCTTCAGTTCCACCATATCCAAGAGCCCTGTATTGCCTCTGTTTGCCTCCTTTCTTGGGGCCGATCCGGCCGAAGTCGGGGTTATTGCCGCACTATCGGCTTTTACCGGCATAGTGGCCAGCATCCCGGCCGGCTTGCTTTCCGATCGCTGGGGCCGTAAACGGATGCTCCTTTTTTCCGTTCTGGTTTTTTCAACCGCCCCCTTTTTATATCTGATCGTTGCCCACCTCTGGCAACTGGCCCTGGTCCGCTTTTATCATGGTCTGGCTACGGCCATCTTCATCCCCGTGGCCATGGCCCTGGTCTCCGACCTCTTCCATCAGGGAAGGGGGGAAAAATTGGGCTGGTTTTCAACGGCCACCTTGATCGGCCGCTTTATGGCCCCGATCATCGGAGGCGGGCTGATCGGCTTTATGGTCTTCAATCCTTCTTTGGGGTTTAAGGCTGTTTATCTGGTCTGCGGTCTGACTGGTATCCTGGCCTTTCTGCTTGTCGTTAAACTACCGGATCCTTCATCATTGGGAAAAGACCGGGAGCCATTGGTCCAGACCCTGAGGACCCTCAGAAAGGTCATCGCCAATCCAGGAATTTCCCTGACCAGTGGGATGGAAGCCGCCATCCTTTTTGCCTATGGGACCTTCGAAACCTTCTTGCCCATTTATGCCATAAAAATCGGCCTCAGTGCTTATGAAGTGGGGATCTTCCTCTCGGCCCAGGTGATTACCCTGGCCCTGACCAAGCCGGTTATGGGGCGTTTTTCCGACCGCCACGGCCGAAGACCTCAAATTCTGGCCGGGTCCTTAATGGGGGCTTTGTGCATCGGAAGTCTGCCGTTTTTCAATTCCTTTTTCCCCTTGCTCCTTTTCAGTATCTTATTCGGATTGAGTTTATCGGTTGTGACCTCGGCGACTTCGGCCCTGGTGGCCGACTTCAGCAGGAAAGAAACCTACGGCTCGGCTATGGGTATCCTCGGTTCCATTATGGATATCGGCCATACCACCGGCCCTTTGGTTTCAGGAATCGTCGCCAAGTATCTGGGTTTTTCTCAATCTTTTATAAACGCCTCGGCTATTTTAACAGCCATGGCCCTTGTTTTCTGGGCGGGAGTCAAGCCCCCCGATAATCAAAAGTAAGGAGAAAAAAATGGGATTAGATGGTAGTGCTGCTGTTTTCGGTTATTCCCTGGATTGCCGCCAATTTCAGCAACCTGACACCGGCGGTAACGGCAGAGGTCGCCCTGACGGTATTGGCTTTACAGCTTATCGATAGGCTAATTTTTCGGATATGAAGGAAAGGAGCAATTGATTTTGACTGACCCCTTCTTTTTCTGCGGTTTCCATTATCTTTTTGTGGATATACCGGGGAACTCTCAGAGTAAGCCTTCCGGTTGTTTCCTGATGGCGTGAGGGTTCCGGTATTTTCCACCCTTTCTCATAAGCCGTGGTCAGCCATTCGTCCTTAACCTCATGAGCAGCCTTTACCGCTTCTTCCAGTGTTTCTGCATGCATCACGCAGCCGGGAAGGTCGGGGAAGCTGACAAAATATACACGGTCATTTTGATCATATTCTATTTCCATTCGATAATGGAATGATTTATAGGTGGTTAATTTTTTCATTTTTGCTCTCCTTTTCGTAAAGCATCGATGGCCAGGAGGCACAGATCGACATAATGACTCAAAACTTTATTTTCCCGTCCATGAGGAATCGGAACGTGGGGCATGATAATGCCCTTCAGTTGGTCGTGGGAAAAAATATAACCATGTTTTGTCCTTTTCCAAGTAAATCCAAACAGATCCATTACCTTCAGCAATTCATCCATCCGGACGTTGCTTCTCCCGGTTTGTATCTTCAGGAGTAATTTATTTTTCATAGAAAGTTATTTTATATGACTTCATATGTGGTGTCAATTTTTTCTAAAGAAAATTTATTATAATTTTTTGACAGATTTTAATATAATGCTTGACATAGTTAAAAATTTTTGGTTTATTGAGACTGAATCTCAATTTCAATTACAGGGCCTTATCAATGAAAACAGCATAAAAGGGTGAGGATGATCAAGCCGAAATCGCAATTCAGAAGATATTTGGGTGGGCAGGGCCTAAAAATGACTCCGGAACGGGAGCGGATCTTAGAGGAGATCTTTGCTACCGAGGGCCACTTTGAGGCCGATGAGCTGACCTATCGTCTTCGGGGGAAAGGGGAAAAAATCTCCAAGGCCACGGTGTACCGGACTTTACCCCTTCTGGTCCAGGCCGGGTTGATCAAAGAGGTAATCCATGGGGAGAAGCACCTCCATTATGAGCATGTCCATGACGGAGAGGGCCACCATGATCATTTGATCTGCCTGAAATGCGGGAAAATTATTGAATTTGAAGAGCCGGCCTTAAGGAAAATCGAAAAACAAATCTGTCAGAGGAATCATTTTCGAACTAAAAAGCTACTATTCGAAATTTACGGTTATTGCCAGTCCTGTCAATAAAGGAATTGATAAAAATGGTAATGAAGATTATAATATTAACAGGCTTAGTTTTGATTTGTTCAACCCCGGCCCTGGCCGCCCATCCCCTGATTACCGATGATACGGGAACCCAGGGCCAGGGGAACTTCCAACTGGAAGTGAACAGTGAATTTGGCCATAGCGACGGGTCTGGATTAACAGAAGATACTTTTTCGATCAATAACGTCCTGTCTTATGGGATAGTGGATCAATTGGACGTTGTCCTTGGCGTTCCCTATCTGCAGGTCAAAACGGAGGGTTCCGGAACGACCACCACGGAAAGAGGGATCTCGGACACCTCCCTTGAAGTAAAGTGGCGTTTTTATGAAAAAGATGGTTTTAGCCTGGCTGTAAAACCGGGAATATTACTCCCTACCGGAGATGATTCCAAGGGACTTGGAACCGGCAAGGTGAATTACAGCTTCTTTTTCATCGGTACTAAAGAATTAGAACCCTGGGCTTTTCATCTGAATTTGGGATATAAAAGACATCAAAACGGGGTGGATGAAAGGGTCGATATCTGGCATGCCTCCCTGGCCTCTGAATTAAAACTGACCAAAAATCTCAAGGCCGTTGCCAACATCGGGACGGAAAGAAACCCCGATCCGTCTTCCAATAGGCATCCCGCCTTTATCCTGGGGGGATTTATCTATTCCTTAACCGAAAAAATCAACCTCGATCTCGGAGCGAATCTCGGGCTGAACAGGGCGGACCATTATTATTCCATCCTGGCGGGAATATCATTTAAGTTTTAATCGAGTTTGGGGTATACTTTTTCGAAAATAGGGTCCGAGGATTCCAGGATTCAAGGGTTTAAATTAGGACGCTGATTTTCGCCGATACCCGCAGATAACTATTCTTTATATTCAAAATCTTGACAATCTGCGTCGATCTGCGTCCAAAAAGGAAATTCCTATACCATCAAGTTAATGAACGGTATAAGGTGCACGGCTTAGGGTATACGGTTTTACCTTAAACCTCGGACCTTAGACCTTAAACCGGGGAAACACCTCAAAGGAGTTCCGGCATGGCAAATTTAAATAAAAGGGCCTTGGTCTTATCGTATTTCACCGTAGGCTACAATGTACTTGAAGGCGTCGTTTCCATCGTGGCCGGATCTTTGGCCGGGAGCATCGCCCTGATCGGATTTGGGTTGGATAGTTTTATAGAATCCTTGTCCGGAGGGGTGATGATCTGGAGATTCGCCGGACATAAAGGGTTATCCGGGGAAGAAGAGGAACGCATCGAAAAGAAGGCCATCACCCTGGTGGGCTATACCTTTTTTATCTTAGGGGCCTATATCCTTTATTCCTCTCTGGAAAAATTAATTTTTACCGTAAAGCCGTCCCCCAGCCTTTTGGGCATTATTATTGCCATTGTTTCCATAATACTAATGCCCGTCTTATTTTATTTGAAATACCGGACCGGAAAGTCGATGAACACCGCCAGTCTGGTGGCCGATTCCAAACAAACCCTGGCCTGCGCCATGTTATCCGTAGCCCTGCTCATCGGTTTGAGTCTCAATTACTGGTTTGGCCTTTGGCAGGCCGATCCGGTCATCGGTTTGGTCATTGTCGCTCTGCTGACCCGGGAAGGAATCCACACCCTTAAAGAAAAAAAATTATGCGGCTGCGCGGCCTGTGG
>CAZVHO010000213.1:0-7438 GCA_964627515.1 uncultured Thermodesulfobacteriota bacterium
GAATGACCAAAAATGCCAATTAATTATTAACTAACTGTTTTTAAATAGTTTTTTTTAGCTGAAATCCAAAAGGGGCTCTTTAATTCACTGGCATGGATATTGCGAAAGAGTTCACAAAACACAAAAATTAAAGGAGGGTTCATGAAGATATTAGTGGCCACGGATGGTTCGGAACAAGCCATGAAAGCCGTTAAAAGGGCCCTGGAAATGGCTGAAAAGGAAGGGGCCCAGGTAATGATCATGTCGGTAGCTTATTTTTCCAGAGATGATCTGGATGAAATGCCCCCTAATATTCAAGACAAATTGGAGGCCGAGGCCCGAACGGCCCTGGATAAGGCCAAGGCTATTTTTGATGAGAAAAGCATTAAGGTCGAAACAGTGCTGGAAACGGGCAGGGACCCGGCGAATAATATCATCCGCAAGGCGGAAGAAATAAAATGCGACGGAATCCTTTTAGGGAGTACCGGTCGAACCGGCCTCAAGCGGGCCTTCATGGGAAGCACGGCGGCTAAAGTGGTTTCCCTGGCCCCTTGTACCGTGACCGTGATTCGATAGCTGTTCTCGTCTCCTTGAGGCGAGTGCGATGAAACCTAAAGACAATTTAAGGAGGGTACTAATGGAATCTTTTTGGAAAAAAATAATCGGCTGGGCAGGAATCATAACCCTGCTTATCCCCGAGTTGGCCCTGGCTGCGGGGGAGAAGGCCGATTTAATAGTCATTGTGGCCGATACCCGCAGGTTAACCGGCTGGGAAGCCTGGTGGGCGAACTTATATAATGAAAGTCATGCCTACTTTACGGCCGTCACCGTAATATCGATTCCGGTGGTCGGGTTGATCCTTGGTTTAATTGCCGATTTTATTATGAAACGTATCGGGATCGACCTGACTTCCAGGGAATTGTCCGAACATTAAAAAATTTGATAGAGTTACAAGGAGGATATCATAATGGATTGGTTATATGTTCTTATGCCTATTTCCGGAGTGACCATATTCTGGCCCGGCCTGGTAATCCTGGGACTGGGGGTCGGCATAATCGGCGGTTTTTTTGGTATGGGCGGGGCCTGGATGGTTACGCCGGGCCTCAATATCCTGGGTTTTCCCATGGCTTTCGCCATTGGCACCGATGTGGCCCACATGGCCGGAAAATCCCTGATCTCAACCCTGCGTCACGGTAAATTCGGAAATGTGGATTATAAATTAGGGTTCATTATGCTCATCGGCACCGTGGTCGGGTTTGAGATTGGTGCCCAGATGATCATGTGGTTCGAACGACTGGGCAAGGTGGATTTGTATGTTCGATGGTTATATATCATTCTTTTGGCCTTGATCGCCTGGATGGTCTTTACCGATGTCTTCAAAAAAAGAAAGAAGGAAAAGGAGCTTAAGGCAGCGGGGAAGGATTTGGATAATTTGGCCACGGGCATCGAATGGCACAAAACCTTGCACAAAATAAAGATTCCCCCTATGATACACTTCAAGGAGGCCCAGATTTATTGTACGGCCTGGCTCCCGATTTTTGTCAGTTTTTTAACCGGCTGGTTGGCCGGGATCCTGGGTATCGGCGGCGGGCTGATCCGCATGCCGGCACTGATCTATTTTGTCGGCTGTCCGACCCATATCGCCGTCGGGACCGACCTTTTTGAAGTGATGATTTCCGGACTTTATGGCGCCGGCACCTACACCTTTAAAGGCCGGACCGAATTGGTGGCCGCCCTTATCATGCTCATCGGTGCGGCTATCGGAGCCCAGGTCGGAACCGTGGCCACGAAATACATCAAAGGATACGGGATTCGCATCGCCTTTGGATTGGCCGTAATCGGTTGCGGAATTTCAGTTATCATGAAGCTCCTTCCCAGGTATATACCGGCCTGGAAGACCCCCCTGGATGTTTCCGCTACGGTCCTGGTCCTGGGGCTGGTTAGTGCCTTATCCCTCTATATTTTAGTTAAGATGATTCAAGGGGCCAAACAAGAATTGGCCAAGAAGAAAATTTAGGAAAGGAGTTAATCCTATGAAAAAATATTACTGGATGATAGGAGTGGCCCTGGTGCCTATCCTGATAGGGCTCGGTTGTGGAGATCTGGGCAAGGTCGAACAGGGAAGGGTAATACAATTCGACAAAACCAAATGGACGGTAACGCTGGTCCGGGATAAGCAGGCTGATCCCCAAAATCCGGATTACTGCCAGTTGCCGCCGGTTACCTTTGCCCTGCCCGCCGACCCCCAGGAAATGGGGCCGGAGCCAAAGGCCGGATTAAGAATCAAGCTGGATACCAAGAATAATCAGATCGTCATTTTTGATCCAGCTTCCCAAAATTTCAAAACCATCCAATATACCCTGATCGATCAAAAGGAAAAAATTGCCAAGGATAACCCCTTGGTCCTGGATGAAGGAAAACCTAAAAAGTTCCCCATCATTGACCGGGAAAAGAAAGCTATAACCGTTTATTCCAAGAGACAACAGATACTGACGACCTTTACCATTCCCGAAGAATACTTTGGCCTGCCGGAAAATACCTGGGATGCCGGAGATGAGGTCCGAATTTATTTCAAGGAAGAAGGAAAGGCCCGAAGATTCATGAATATTACCAAAACCGATATCTTTAAAAAATAATGGATGTTAAACAAGCCTCAACATTTAGTAAATGGATTGGCAGGATAGGCACCCTGGTGTCTATCCTGCTGTTGATGGCTGTTTTGGACGGCCTGCTCTCCCGATTCAGAACGCCTCTCGATCATTTTTCCTGTTTGCCCGGCAGCCATAAAGCCGTCAGCGGTCCATTACCAGAAAAGATAGAAAATCCCGGCGAATTGACCTATCGCAGTAACTCCAAGGACATCCAGGTTGTTTTTGAATCTGTCCAGACCGGTTTCTGGTTGGGGGGGTATATGTGGAGCGGGACTTTAAGCTTAGGTCCCGGGATTGAACCTGGGGGATATATATTGACGGTTCAGTCCAAAAAAGGGCAAGGGGAGCGATCCGCTTCCCTTTTTCACATTGAAGTCCATAACGACCTGACCAGCTTGCAAAAAAAATCAAAATCCTTTTTTCTTCGAACCCTTGGAATTAATCCCTGGCGAGCCGCCCTTTTTTTTATCCCCTTTATTGCTGTGACCTTCGGGGTTGTATTCTTCCTTTCTCATAAAATAGAAACCCTTCTGGCCGAACAAGGAAAAGCCGAAGTTTATCGGATCAGGAAGGAAAAAGACGGTTTCGAAATTTTTTTTGGGTTGGGGAGCAAACAAGGGATCCGGCCAGGAACCGGTCTTACTCTCCTCAATAGCCGGGGAGGGCCTGTTGCCTCAATAACCGCCCGGGAGGTCTTTGAAGGCCATTCGACCGCCCTGGTGGATCCGGAATTGAACGTTCAGCCGGGATTTATGATCAGGCTATGAGATTCTCATTAAACCCTCAAACCCTCATGCCCCAGGGGGCGACACGAAGGATAAAAATACGAATGATTTTTTCCCAATTGGCCTTACTTGAAACTTGAATCTTGAATCTTGAAACTGTATTTTCTTACTAAGGAAACCCGTGGAAGAGCGCACCTATAAAAAATTATGGCGGAAAATCATTCTGACGACCCTCGGTTTTTCGCTGATCCCGCTTTTTACCTTGGGGTTTACCATCTATTACCAGTTCAGCGTCTCCTACTCGGCCAAGATCTTTGAAAATTTAAAAACCTTAGTCGAAAATCGGCGCAGCTCTATCGATCTTTTTTTTGACGAGCGGGTTTCCCAACTCGTCACCATTGCCCATACCCATTCCCTAAAACAATTGAGCGACGAGTCGTACTTAAACAAGGTATTTAACACCATGCAGACCCGTTCCAAATCCTATATTGATATTGGAATCATTGATCAGTCCGGTAATCATCTGGCTTATATCGGTCCTTATCCGGAACTGAAAGGGGTCAATTACCAAAAAGAAGACTGGTTTCAATCCGCCATGTCCGGAGGGGTTTACATCAGTGATGTCTTTTTAGGGTTCAGAAAATTTCCCCATTTTATTATTGCCGTCATGACCCGCGAAGGGGACAAAAGCTGGATCCTCCGGGCGACCATCAATTCCGAAATCATAGACCAGATCGTCCGGGCGGCCCAAACCGGTAAAAAGGGGGATGCCTTCATTATTAATAAAAGGAATATCTTGCAGACCGCCCCGCGTTTTTCCGGTGAAATATTCGGGCACCCGAAATCCCCGGATTTTTCCAAATCCATTGAAACCCAGGTCGAAGAACTCCGGATTGATCGAGAAAAGGGGCTCTTTGCCGCTACCCAGATCAGTACAACCAAATGGATATTGGTCATTAAAGAAGATCCTCGGGAACAATTAACCCCCTTGCTTAAGGCCCGATTTATTGCTGCCTCCCTGTTTTTGGCCGGCATTCTGGTTATCGTCCTCGGAACCCTTTTGACCACCCGGGCCATGATGAATCAGTTGATTCAAGTGGATCGGCAAAAGGCCATCAGTGAGGATTTAATGATCCAATCCAGTAAAATGGCAGCCTTGGGGAAAATGGCCGCCGGGATTGCCCATGAGATCAATAACCCCTTAGCCGTGATCGGAGAGAAGGCCGGCTGGATCAAAGACCTCCTTTCGGAAGAGGATATTACCGGGAATCCAAATTATCAAGAGTTTGAAGATGCGGTCCGCAAGATCGAATACCATGTCGATCGTGCCAAAAAGGTTACCCATCGTCTCCTGGGTTTTGCCAGACGTATGGAACCCCGTCAGGAAAAAGTGGATATTAATAAAACCTTAAACGAGACCGTGGATTTCCTGGAGAATGAATCGCGGTTTCGAAATATTGATATTCAAATAGACCCCCAACCGGATCTTCCGGAGACCACCAGCGACTCCTCTCAGTTGCAACAGGTCTTTCTAAATATCATTAACAATGCCATTGACGCCATTTCCAAAAATGGTGAAATCCGCATTAAGACCAGATATCATTTAAAAAACAATGAAGCCCGGATTGAAATTTCCGATAACGGTCCGGGGATTCCCAAGGAAGATATCGATAAGATCTTTGACCCTTTTTATACCACGAAGGAGGTCGGCCAAGGCACGGGATTGGGACTGTCCATTGTCTACAGCATTATTGAAAAATTGGGGGGCCGGATTATGGTGGCCAGTGAACTGGGCCTGGGAACCACTTTTACCATATATTTGCCCGTTAAATAGTATCTATCCCGAAGTCATTCATTTCCGGATGAAAAAGGATTCAAGGGGTCCAGAGGTCAAGGATCCAAGATTTTATTCAGTTGAAACTTGCAACTTTATTCTCCCCCTGACCCCTGACCCCGTTTTTCATACTTGAAACTTGCATCTTGAAACTTGCAACTTTATTTTCCTTTTAAAGGAGGATTATGGCTGAATCATTTAATGTCCTGATCGTGGATGACGAAGACGATTTTCGAGAAACCCTGGTGAAACGGTTTAAAAAACGTAACCTGAAAGTCTTCGGGGCGGAAAGCGGTCAAACGGCCCTTGATCTCATGAACGCCCACCTTTTTGATGTCGTGATCCTGGATGTTAAAATGCCGGGCATGAACGGGCTTGATACCCTTCGGGAGATGAAAAAGAAAAACCCCTTGATGGAGGTGATCCTTTTAACCGGTCACGCCTCCATGGAGTCCGGGGTGGAAGGGATGCATTTGGGGGCCTTTGATTATGTCATGAAGCCGGTGAATATCGACGACTTACTGGAGATGATCCGCCAGGCCTATGAAAGAAAATTGATCCATGAAGAAAACAATAGGGGGCATTAAAATTGCATATTCATCAATTAACGGACTCATAAAAAGTCCGTCAGAGTTGACGAGTTCGTAATAAGCAAGGAAGACTCCAATTTCGTCATTCCCGTGAAAACGGGAATCCAGTGTTTTTATTTGGTTAAGTCTGGTCTGGATTCCCGCCTGCGCCCTCCGGGGTGTAGTACCCTATGGGACGGAATCGGGAATGACGAGTTTATACGAATCCGTCAGGGTTGACAGAAGACAAATTTTTGACCAAAGAGCGGGAAGGGAGATTAAGGCGCCTATGGAAATAGACCATATCCAAAATAGGATCGTGAAGCTCGATCCCGGAACCAGGATCGAACCTTCCTCCCGGAAGTCTTCTGAAAAAAATTTTTCCGAGGTATTAAAATCCAGCTTAGAGGCAGACTCCGCGACCGGGGAACAAACAAAAGATAAACCGATAGAATATATTGTTAAACCAGGAGACACCCTTTGGAAAATCGGGAGGCATCTGTTTAAAAAAAACCCCTATCAGATCGCCAGAGATAACGGTCTTTCCAACCCCAATCTGATTCTGCCCGGCCAAAAACTGCTGATTTACCCTTCTCGCTCCAAGGCGATTGAATCAAAAATAAACGGGGAAATGACGGCCAGTTGGTATGGGGCGGAACATCACAACAAAATCACCGCCAGCGGCGAACGGTTCGATATGTACAAGAACACCCTGGCCCATAAAACCCTGCCCTTAGGGACCAAGGTGCGGCTGGTTAACCCTGAAAATGGAAAAATTGCCGAAGGGTTGGTCAATGACCGGGGACCCTATATCAAGGGACGGGAAGTGGATGTCTCCTATGCCCTGGCCAAACAGCTTGGCTTCATCAAAAAAGGGGTTACCAAACTGAACGTGGAAGTGATATAGATTCAAATATCTTTGGATTGCCCGGCCTATCCTTGGATCAACCCCTCTACCATCGGTCCCACCTGGCTGGCCAGGCCCTGTTCCCTGTCAAAAGGGGCCTGTCCGGCCAGGTCGGCCTCGATGATCTGGTTGTCATAGGGCAGAAAACCCAGAAAGGTAAAACCGGGCAACTGTTTTTGGAGAAATTCCTGGTCCTGAGCACCCCTGATCTTGTTGCCCACCAGGGCGATATTTTTCAGACCGATATCCCGGGCCAGATTTTGGATATGATGCGCCGTTTCGATGCTCCTCTTACCGGGTTCCACCACGACGATCAGTTTATCCACGGCTGAGGCCGTGCCCCGGCCCAGGTGTTCGATACCGGCCTCCATATCGAGGACCACTACTTCATCCCTGGCCAGGATCAGATGGGTGATCAAGGTCTTTAACATGACGCTTTCCGGACAGATGCAGCCGCCCCCCCCTTTTTTAACCCCCCCCATAACCATTAAACGGATATTCCCTTTCTGCATGGAAAGCTTTTCCGGCAGGTCACTGACATGGGGATTCAATTTGAAAAAAGTCCCGTAGGAACCGGGCTGAGATTCGGTACGTTCCCCGATCAAGTCCTTCATCTCCGAAATGGGGACCACGGCCTCCGGGTGTTCAAAGCCCAGGGCGCTGGCCAGATTGGCATCCGGGTCGGCGTCGATAGCCAGCACTTTATGCCCCCGGTCACTGAAGGCTTTAATAATAAAGGCCGCCAGGGTGGTCTTGCCTACCCCGCCTTTTCC
>CAZVHO010000214.1:0-4783 GCA_964627515.1 uncultured Thermodesulfobacteriota bacterium
TATTTTCACGCTTCGTGCTGCCCCCCGGGACCCTGAGGGTTTAATACCTGATAGAGGGTTTCACTCAAGGCGGCGATACTGAAGGGCTTGGTGACTCTGCCCTTAAATCCATACTTCTCGAATTCGGATAAAACCGGATCACCGGAATAACCGCTTGAAACGATGGCCTTTACCCGGGGATCGATTTTTAGTAATTTTTCAATGGTCTCTTTTCCCCCCAGTCCCCCGGGGATAGTCAGGTCCATGATAACGGCATCAAAAGGGGTTCCGGAATTTTTCGCCGATTTATATTTTCCCAGGGCCTCCCGGCCGTCATAGGCTATTTCTACCTTATAGCCCAACTTTCCCAATATGTCGGTTATTACCTGGTTGACCAGAGGATCATCATCCATTACCAATATTTTCCCGGAACCCGGCAGGGTTTTTTGAGCCAAGACCGCTTGTTTCTTCCAGGGGCCGGGAACAGCGGGAAGATAAATATTAAAACAGGTCCCCTGGCCGACCTTTGATTCTACGGTAATATTCCCATCGTGCCGGTTGATAATGGAATAGACCGTGGCCAAACCCAGGCCGCTTCCTTTAGATTTGGTTGTAAAATAGGGGTCAAATATCTTGGGCAATATGTCGGAGGGGATGCCTTTTCCCTCATCGCAGATTGAAATTTTGATAAATTTTTCGGCAAGGTCGGAAGTTTTTGGGTCTGATGTGCAATTTTGAGCCTTGATTTGTATCGATCCTCCGTTCAACATGGCTTGATCGGCATTCATAACCAGGTTTTGAATAACCTGACTGATTTGTCCCACATCGATTTCGACCGGCCACAAATCGGCGCCGAGATTAAATTCACATCTTGATTTGGACCCCCTTAACCCGAATAAGGCCGATTCTTTGATAACATCGGCAATGGAGGCGATTTTTTTGACCGGGGCCCCTCCTTTGGAAAAGGTCAGGAGTTGCTGCGTCAGGTCTTTGGCCCGCAAGGTAGCCTTCTCCGCTTCCGATAATCTTTCGAATACCTGGTCTTCGGAGGGGAGCATCATCTTGGCCAGGGACAGGTTTCCCATGATGGCCGTCAGGATGTTGTTAAAGTCATGGGCGATACCGCCGGCCAGGATGCCTATGGATTCCAGCTTTTCGGCTTTAGCGAGTTCTTCTTCCAGTCTGATTTTCTCGGTGATATCCCGGAAAACCAAGACCACCCCCAGGATTTCCCCTTTTTGATCCCGAATCGGGGCCCCGCTGTCGGCGATAATCCGCTCCCGTTGGTCCTTGCTGATCAGCACCGTTCCATTGGCCAATTCCACAATACCCCCGGTATTGATCACCTTCTCCACCGGGTTTTCCCGTCGTTCCCGAGTCCTTTCATTGATGATATGAAAGCAATCATCCAAAGGCCGGCCGGCGGCTTCTTCCTGGAACCAACCGGTTAATTCTTCGGCGATCCGGTTTATTAAAATGATGTTTCCGTTTATGCCCGTTGTAATCACGCCATCCCCAATGGACCGGAGTGTCACGGCCAGCCGTTCCTTTTCATTGGCCAGGGCGGATTCCGCTTTCTTGCGGTTGGTAATATCCCGGATAATGGCCTGGTGGTACTTCACGCCCTCGATGTCCATGGAGCGAAAGCTGATCTCCACCGGGAATTCGGTTCCATCCTTACGCCGATGAACTGTTTCAAAAATCATACCCTCCTGCTCTTCAAGATGGGTTATGTCTTGTTCGTATTGTTTTTGAGACTCTAAGGAGCGTAAATCCTTGGGCTTAAGTCCCATGATTTCTTCCATGGAGTAGCCATAGGTGGATAAGGCCCGATCATTGGCCTCGATGATCTGATGTCCCTGATCGGTGAGGAGGATGATGTCATTGGCATACCTGGTCAGATAAAGATAATGCTGGGTCAGGGCCTGACGCTCCAGTTCACCCTGATATTGATTCCGATAATAAACAGACCGTTGATGACGCCAGATAAGCCCCAGGCTTACCCCGGCTGCCAGGATCATCAGGATTATCAAGAGGGCGACCATCCAGGCCCGTTCCTTTAAAGGGGCATAGACCTCCTCGGCATCCTCCTTGGCAATCAAAAACCAGGGGGAATCCGGGATGGACCGTCCGGCTAATAAAACCGGTTTTCCTCCGTAATCCAGATCTTCAACAACACCCCCTCCCTGGTAGACGGACCATAACCCGGAAGACCTTCTATCTCCTGTAGATAACCTAAAGGACAGGGCTGATTCCCTATAATGGCGTAATTCATTTAAAAAAACAAATTCCTCCCCCTGGCGGCAAAAAAGGATGGATTCACCGGTCCGACTGGCAATAGGCCAGGACCGGATAAAGGGATAAAGAAAGCGGTAAGGATCGATTCTGATGAGAAGTACCCCAACCGTCTGTACGGAGGAACCCTTCCGGGCAAGAATGGGAACGAGCAGACTTAGCCGGACGGCCTCTGAAATTTTACTTTGATAAAGATCGGAAAGAATGGCCATTTTAGTTTTGACGGCCTCCAGGGCCAACTGCCGGGCATAGGGACCAATTTCCTTCTCCAGTTTGGGAACTGAAAAACGGACCGTCCCTTTTAAGTCAAGAAGAAGGATGTTATCATACTGGTTGTGTTTCAGAGCGGATATCCAGGTCTGGATCTCTTCCTTTATCGCAGGGGTGGATTCTCTTGATAGAAACTGTTGAATCCTGCTGCCGATCATAGAATTCCCCAGGACCAGGTTGGCGTCTCCCATACGCTCCCGGCGCCAATTGACGATTTGATTGACCTTTAAATCGGCAATAGCCGAGAGTTCTTGGCCTTTTTCTTTTTTAAAATGCTCCTTTTGCTCTATGTAATATAGATATCCAGCCAGGGTAATTCCCAGAGAAAGGAGTAAAAAAATGGCCACCAGGGTCCAGGGAGTTTTTTGCAAAAAGTCGGGATATTTCATCAATTGATGCTTTTGTGAATAATACTTTTCATCCAATTCAAAGATTTCAGGTTGAACATTACCAATATCTATTTGGTTGCAATTTAGTATTGCCCGGCCTATTTATCCAATACCTCCCTTACCTTAAGCAACAATGTCTTCGGTGATAAGGGCTTGGAGATGAAATCGACGGTTTCATCATAAATCCCTTTGTCGATGACCACATCTCCGGTATAGCCACTGGTAAAAAGGACCTTGATTTTCGGTTTAAACTTGATGATTTCCTCGTAGACTTCTTTCCCGTTTTTCATGGGCATAACCACATCAAGGAGAAGAAGGTCGATAGCCTCTTGATGCTCTATGAATTGTTGGACGGCCTGCTCCCCGTCTTTGGCCTCGATAACGGTATATCCTTGTCTCGTGAGCACCTCTTTAGTCAGTTTTCTTACTTCATTATTGTCTTCCGCCAACAGGACGGTTTCTTTGCCGCTTATCAGGTCTTTCGAAGTTTGTTTTGTCCCTTCGGCTTGGACCTTTACCGTCGGAAGATAGATTTTGAAAGCGGTTCCTTTATCGGGCGCACTTTCGACGTTGATGGTGCCGTTATGTTGTTTGATGATGCCGTAAACGATGGAGAGCCCTAAGCCGGTTCCCCTTCCTACCTCTTTGGTGGTGAAGAAGGGGTCAAAAATTTTCTCCCGGATGATTTCAGTCATACCGATCCCCGTATCGATGACCGAGATCAAGGCATATACTCCCGGTTCCCCGTGGCCTTGAACCCGGATAAATTCCTCGTCCAGTCGAACCGCCTTGGCCTCAATAAGGAGCTTTCCACCTTTTGGCATGGCGTCTCTGGCATTGGCGGCCAGGTTCATTAATACCTGGTCTATTTGGGTCACGTCGGCCATGACGGATACATCGGGCTCGGCCAGGACCACCTGAAATTCTATGTCTTCGGTGAGAAGTCTTTTCAAGAGTTTTTCCATCCCTTTTAAGATAGTATTAAGGGTCTGGGGTTTCAACTCCATTACCTGTTTCCGGCTGAAGGCCAGCAGACTCTGGGTAAGCCCGGCCGCCTTTTCCGAGGCGTTGAGGATCTGGTCTAAGTAAAGCTTACGGGGGTCATCCTCGTCCATATCCATCTGCAAAATGTTGCCATATCCGATGATCGTAGTCAGGAGATTGTTGAAGTCATGGGCCACACCGCCGGCCAAGGTGCCGATAGCCTCCATCTTCTGGCCTTGACGGAGCTGGGATTCAAGTCTTGTTTTTTCTTCTTCCGCTCGTTTCCGTTCGGTGATGTCTTCCACGGTACCCTCATAATAGAGGATGTTACCGCCGCTATCTTTGACGGCCCGGGCAGTCAAAGAAATCCACAAAATACTTCCGTCTTTGCGGTATAGTTGGGTCTCAAAGCTTAATACCAGACCTCGTTCCTCCAGGAGCCTTTTAAACCTGGTCCGGTCTTCGGGACTGACGTACATCTGGTTTTTGATATCCTTAACGGTCGCCATTAATTCCTGCGGAGATTCAAAGCCATACATCCTGGCCAGGGCAGGGTTGGCGTCAAGCCAATATCCCTCAGAAGTACTTTGGAAGATCCCTTCGATGGCATTCTCAAAAATACTGCGGTATTTTTTTTCGGCCTTCTTGCGGTTTAAAAGCTCCTTTGTCACTAACTCGGTCATTTCATTAAAAGACTTGGATAATTCGCCGATCTCATCTTTCGAATCGGAAACGGCCTTTACCGAAAGATTACCTTCACCAAATTGACGATGGACTTTTATTAAGTCTTGAATGGGTTTAAGGAGAACACGGTTCAGCCCATAGGTGATAAAAAATACGACGACCAAAGCGATGAGGAGGATTAA
>CAZVHO010000214.1:4883-7402 GCA_964627515.1 uncultured Thermodesulfobacteriota bacterium
TCATTGAATATGGGAACCAGAACCAAGACAATGGCTTTCCCGGTTGCCCGGCTCTGAATCACCTTGGTAATGACTACCTTGCCCCGGTCAATTTCCCGAAAATAGTACCGGTCTCTCACATTGAAAGTTTTGCCTGAAACATCATGAACGAGGCCGTTTAAGTCATTGTAATACAAGCCTTCAATGAAGGTTGAAAGTCGTTTTTGTTCCCGGTCGAGATACTTAAGAGTCTTGGCAAGACTTTGTTGCCGAACAACCGGCGAGGCGGCTAAGCTGTTTAGTTCATCTACTTTATTCCGGAAGAATGTATCTATCCTCTCGGTATAAAAGCCCAATTCCTTTTGGGCGCTTTGATTGAGCTGCGAGACGATAATCGATTCACTTAAATACCAATTTACCAGGAGAATAGACACGATGGTCATGGTTAAAGGGGCCAGTGTTAATAGCAATAATTTATAAAAAATTTTCATTGGTGTCCTGCTAATTTCTTTCGTTACATTGCCGCCAGGGTGGTTGACTTGGTCTTCCGATTTTCGTGGGACGGAGGCAGTTTAATAGGGCAGGAGACCTAATAAATCTACTCCCTCTTTGAACAACAAGAAGGCAAAGATCACCAGAAGCGCACCTAAAATTCTCATTACATACCGATAGATCCTATCGCTTAATACCTTTCGGGACTTTCCCGACAATACCGCCAAAAATACTTTGGCACCGACCAGACACCCCAGGAAACCGGCTACGAACACAATCGCGCTAAAAAGACTTTCCGACCAGGCCTTCAGAATGGTAGGCGCCCCGACCGTTAACCAAAAAAGATAGGGATGGGGGCTGAGGGCATTGACCATGGCTCCTTTATAAAAGGATTGTGTCGCCGTATCTTGAACGGATTGGCTAAATTTTTTAATTTTCAGGCTCTCATAAGCCAGGACCAGCACAACCAGGGATCCGATGATTGAAATCATCCCCAGGATGGGCCGGTAATTCGATAGCCGGGTCAGCACTAAAAGAGACAGCAGGAGGATCGGCAGATCGGTGATAAACGGGGCAAGGGCGCATTTAATCCCTTCCTTACTTCCATGTTGCAACGACTGGGATATGACCAGGGTCAGGAGCGGTCCGGGGGAAAAGCCGGCAGACAAGCCCAGAACAAGACCGACACTTAAAAATTGAATCATCGTTTTTACATTCACCTACCCTCGATCAGCGGCTAAAGCAGGGTGCCATTACCGGTACTTTTAGAGGTAAGCGACGGTTTGGTCGTTGGGGATTTCAAACCGGTATCGACAGCGTGGATTGGGACAGGTGAGGAAATCATCCACCCGCACCAGATAATCACGGGCTTTGGCGAACTTGGCCCGGTCAAGGTCGCCGGCTCCGGGCGGCAGGGTTTTCTTTTTAGTACGCCGCAGCCAGCGGACCGGGAAGTCGTTTACCTTCCCGCACTTCGGGCAAGAGTTAGCAGCCTTCTTGGTTACGGGGCTTTCGGTGTAAAAGTCTCTCTCGTTCATGGGTTAACTCCAATATAAAAACTAAAACCATAGCAGTGGGCATTGGGCCGCTTGGGCCTTACCCCAGTTTTCCTGAGGTATCTTACCTTATAAAACAGAATATAGCACGGGAATTTTAAAAGGGCTTTCCTGAACTCTGTTAGAAACTATCAGGAAAATATTCAGGGTGCAACCATGGCGTAGGCGTTGTTGATGACAACAGCCCGTTCGGTGCGGACCCGGATGATATATCGCCCTTCCTGGATTTGCCAGCCTTCGGTAGTCAGGGTATCGCCCGGAAAGACCACCTCGGAGAAGCGGGCCTTGAATGCCCGGAAACGTTTGACCTCTCCGGCGCAAAGCCCTTGCAGGATAGCCCGGGTGGCATGGCCGTAAGTACAGAGGCCGTGCAAAATCGGTTTGGGAAAACTCCCTTGTTTAGCGTATTCCGGGTCCAGGTGGAGGAAGTTCAGGTCTCCGCTTAACCGGTACAGGGCGGCCTGGTTCTCGGGAATGTTATAAGAGATGCTGAAATCGGGTTTAATGCCTTCGGGCGGGGCCAAAGATTCCGCTTTGGGTCCCGGGTCTCCGCCGAACCCCCCTCCGCCTACATGAAAGGCGATATGTTCCACGTCGAAGAGATGTGTTCCCTCTTCGGTATGGCCTTCCGATTCGAAACGGATGACCGCGGCCTTGCCTTTGTCGAAGACATCGGCTACCCGACCTGTTGTGATGATCGTTCCCTGGGGGGGAATAGGATGGTGCAAGCGGACCATTTGCTCTCCGTGCAGAAACCGGTTGCCTTCCACTTTTTCGGCGAAATCGCGGATCAGTCCACCGGCGGCGATGGCCGCAAAGCTGGGGAAGACTTGCAATCCATCAGCGGCGTTTTCATAAATAAAAGGGAGTTCGTCAATCCGGGCGCCGATGCCCAGGGCATACAAGACCACATCTTTCCAGGTATAGTGGAAGACATGACGCCTGGTCTCCCGGTTCGCTTGACTCCAATCGAATTCTTTCATAGGGTTCCTT
>CAZVHO010000215.1:0-7387 GCA_964627515.1 uncultured Thermodesulfobacteriota bacterium
ATATATGGCCACTTTCGTTCCCTGGGTTCCGCAGTCGAATCCGATATAATAGTTGGACATGGCCCTTTACCCCCTATCCAAGCAATAAAGCCCTTCACCCCACATTAACCTCCCCCATGGGGGGAACCAAAAGCTCCCCCCATAGGGGAGGGGCTGGAGGAGGGGAGGTTATTTCGGCAGCAGGCTGTTTACCCGCTGAATATATTTATCCAAAGCTTCTTTAGCGGTTTTATATTCGCCGGTGACCCACTTGGACAGCTCCGTTCCTCCCACATCCAGGTATTCGTTGTAGTAGGGGATCTTCGGGCCCGGAGTGAACCCGGCAATATATTTAGTGAGCTCGATTTCCTGAATCCGCAGGTGTTGGGCTTTCTTGAATTTGGGATTTGCATCCAGCCAGCCGAGCTTCCGGGCTTTTGTGTAAGCCGATTTTCGGACCGGCGTTCCGTAGAACTTTTCGAAGGCGGTCCATTGTGCTTCCGGACCGGTGGCCCACAGGATGAACAGCCAGGCCTTCTTTTTTTCCTTCATCGGCAATGCTTTGGGAATGGCCAATGAGGCGCACCCCATCTCATAGGCATTGATGCCGGAAGGCCCCTTTGGAACAACGGCGTATCCGGTCTTTCCGGCTGCCACGGAGGCCTTGGGGTCTTCGATGTACGGAACAAATTCGCCGCACTGCCGCATCATAGCAATCTTTCCGGTCGCAAAGGCTGTGCCGAGCCCGCCCCATTCCCAGATCACGACATCCGGATGCATGACCTCGCGAAGTTTCTTCATAAACTCCAGGGCCTGGAGGCCGGCCTCATAGTCCGATTTTTCGGAGAAAACCGGACCGGGGTTCTTTTTGCCGACAAAGGGGTTCTCGATGCCGGCAAAACCGTCCTTTTTTACCCCGTAGGCCAGGCCCAGGCTATTGAATTCCGAGATGATGGGCCAGCCATTTCCGTAATGCAGGCCGAAAGGTGCGATTCCCGGTTCCGCTTTTTTCAGGAAGACACATTGATTGAATAATTCCTCCCAGGTGGTGTTGGGTGTCAGCATCAGCTTCTTTCCGGTCTGATCTTCGTATTTCTTATGGTGTTTATCAAAGATATCCTTTCGGTAAAACATGATGCCCTGGGCCGTATCGTAAGGCAGGCCGTACCAGATGCTCTTGTCATATTGGATGCTGCTGCTCTCCACGTGCATGGGCATGAAGGCCTCGTATAAGCCGTTGGGGCAGTCCGGAACGTCCGGAAGGTCTGCATGAAGGGATTTTCCGGTCTTCAGGTTGACAAAGGTGTTGGTCGGCTCCCAGAAATGGTACATGACGCTTCCTATGGGGCGGCACTGAACATAATTGACATGGTATTCCGGTTTGCCGCCCTGCAGGTCGAGGAGCATCTTTTCCTTTAAGGCATCCATGTTTTCCAGGGTCAACTCGGCCTTCATGCCTGTGAGCTTGGTGAACCCATCGAGAGCTCCTTTGATTCCCAGCGACGGCGGTGTGTTTTCCGTCAGGACCCGAATGGTCTCACCCTCAAACTGTCGCCACTTCTTCGGATCGTCGGCGGCAAAGAGGGACTTGGCGTCGGACATCACAGCGGCTCCGGCAACGGCCATACTCATCTTTAGAAATGTTCTACGATTCATCTTAATCCTCCTTTAACTGTTGATTGTTTAATCACTTACAAGCCGCGGCCCTTCTGTCGCGACAAAGACCCAACGCTTTAAAGAAGCGAACACGTGGAACGCACACTGAACAGATGAAAATCTTCCGGGGACATTTCGGCAAAAACCCTGTTTCCGACGTCACCTTGGAAGTGGGCGTCGGCCCTTACCCGTAGCCTCTCTGTGCCCACCTGGACATCGACAATGGTATAAGAGCCCATCGGCTCGGTAATATAGATGTTTCCAGGAATTCCTTCGGGTTTGTTTTTTTTCGTCTTCAAAGAGATGGCCTCGGGGCGAATCCCCAAAATGACCTCCAGGTGACTATTGGCAGTCTCGCCTTTGATCTTGATCCTGGCCGTTATTGAATCATCCAGCCTGAGCAGGAAGGCATCGTGCTTCAGAGTCCAGCCGCCTCGTTCGAATTGCAGCACACAGGGGATAAAATTCATGGGTGGATCACCGACGAAACCCGCAACGAAGGAATTGACCGGTTGGTTGTAGATCGTATCCGGAGTGCCGAATTGCTGCAACTCGCCGGAATGCATTACCGCGATGCGGTCAGCCATGGACATGGCTTCGGTCTGATCGTGGGTGACGTAGATGAAGGTCTGGTTGAGCTCTTTCTGGAGGTGTTTGAGCTCAACGCGCATGTGGCTTCGAAGCTTGGCGTCCAAGTGGGAAATGGGCTCGTCCATGAGGAAAACCTTCGGGTTGCGCACAATGGCCCGGCCGATGGCCACCCGCTGCTTCTGCCCTCCGGAGAGCTGGCGCGGATAGCGCTTCAGGAGGGCTCCAATGTCCAAAATCTCCGCCGCTCGCTGAACCCGCGATTTTATTTCCCCTTCGCTCGTCTTTCGAACCCGCAGCGGATAGGCCATATTCTCAAAAACAGTCTTGTGTGGATAGAGGGCATAGGTTTCAAAGACCATGGCGATATCACGCTTGGACGGATGAATGTCGTTTACCCGGACCCCATCGATCAGGATGTCCCCGGCGTTGGCCTCCTCCAAGCCGGCAATCATCCTTAACGTACTGGATTTGCCGCACCCGGAGGGACCGAGCAGGACCAGGAATTCCTTGTCTTTGCATTCCAGGTTGAGGTTTTTGACCGCATCCACCTTGCCATACTTCTTTTGTACGTTATTTAAAATAACCTGTGCCATTGTTACACTCCTTATCCTCTCATGGCGCCCATGGTCAGACCGGTGACCAGGGATTTTCGAATGACCAGCCCCAGGATGACCATGGGGATGATCATAATCAGACCGCCGGCCATGATCTCACCCCAGAGAATGCCCGAGGCGCTGGCAAATTCTCCGATGCCCACGGGGATCGTCCTGGCTCCATGCCCGCCGAGAACCATGGCGAACAGATAATCGTTCCAGGAAAAGAGGCTGCAAAGGACGATGGTTGAGCCAAGACCAGGCTTTATCATGGGCAAAATCACATCGATGAAGGCGCCTACCCGGCTCCGGCCGTCCACATAGGCGGCTTCTTCCAGCTCTACCGGGATGGAATCCATGAAACCGCGCAGAAGCCAGATGGAAAAGGGCAGGTTGAAGGTGACATAGGCCATGACCAGGCCGGGCAGGCTATGGAGTATACCGAAGCTTCGCCAAAGGACGTATAAAGGAATCATAACGGCCACCGGCGGGGCCATCCTGGTGGAAATGATCCAGAAATAGAGGTGTTTTTTCCCGGTAATCCGGCCGCGGGAAAGGGCGTAGGCGGCCATCAGGCCCAAAGGAACCGAAATGAGCACCGAGAGGGCGGTGGCCAAAAAGCTGATGGCGACGTTCCTTAAGAAATGCCCTTCAATAAACATGGCCTGGAATTGGGCCAGGGAGGCCTTAAAGAAAAAGAGCAATTTCAAGATTCCGGCCCAGTCCCCACTGGGAGGCAGGTCGAAGATATCCCCGGTGGCCTTGAAGGATGAAGAGACCATGAACAGGATGGGGATGATGGTCCAGAGAAAAAAAGTCAGGATAAGCGCCCATTTGATTGTTTTACGTATTACGTTATTATACACGTTCCGTCTCCGGCTCCTTAAGCAGGATGGTCGTTGTCAGCATGGCGCAAATGATGATGATGACCAGAAGGGTAAAACCCATGACTGCGCCGACGCCAATGTCAAATTCCTGGAAAGTCTTGGTATACAAGTAAAAGGGCAGTGTTTTGGTGGCCACCGCCGGGCCTCCCCGGGTGGTGATCAAAATCAGGTCGATGAATCGCATGCAGTCCATGAAACGCAGGAGGAAGGCTATGACCAGTGCCGGTTTAATGTAAGGCAAAGTGACCTGGAAGAAGACCTGAAGGGGGCTTGAGCCGTCCACATGGGCTGCCTCGATGGTTTCGCGGGGTACGCTTTTTAAGCCGGCCGATACGATCAGGATGATCAGTGGCGTCCACTCCCAGGTGTCCATGGCCACAATGGCCCAAAGAGCCGTTTTGGGGTTGCTCAAAAGGCTGCCGGCCGAATAAAGTCCCAGGGTATTGAGGATCCAGGCATACAGTCCATAGGACGAATTGAGCAGCAGGTTAAAGAGGTGCCCGACCACCACGGGCGCGACCATCATCGGAATCAGGAAAACCGTGGAGAAGAAGCTTTCCCCTTTCATGTTGTTGATCAGCAGCGCGATTCCCAGGCCCAACCCCATCTGCAACACCATGCAGGCCAAGATGTAGATGGCCAGCAGCATCCAACCGTGGGAGATATTGGGATTCTCGAACATCTTGATCCAGTTGGCCAGCCCAACGAAAAGGTTTCCCATGCCCGGCTGAAGCTGGATTTTCATGAAAGACATATAGATCATCCAGAAGAAGGGAAAGATGGTAATCGTCGCCAAGATGATCACCGACGGAGCCAACCACCACACATACCAGGGGATGCCTTCCGCAATACGCCGGTAAAGGGACAGGGCGGGGTTGGCGGACATTCCATCCAAAACAGATCTTGCCGTTGCTGAGCCCTGTCTGGTCATGAATAGCTCCTGTTGCTCCCGTCTTTTCTGACGGGTCTAATACTGCTTGCTCAACGCGGCGTCGTGCATGGGGCGGATGCGTTGGGCGGCCCGTTCAGGGTCTCGGAAAGCCAGCATAGTAAACAGCACATCTACCACCGCCATGTGCTCAATGCGTGAGGCGAGAAGATCGTTGCGGAAACGGGTTTCTTTGGATTTGGTTACCAGGCGAATATCGACCAGTTTAGCGAAGAATGAGCGCGGGTTGTTGACCACGCCTATGGTAGTGGCACCGGCTTTTTTGGCCACCTGCACCGCTTCGATAATGTCACGGGTGTCTCCCGAGCGGGAAAAGGCCAGCAAAACGTCCCCCTCGCCCAAAGTTGCCGCGTGCATGGCCTGGAAATGAATGTCGACCTCGGATCGGGCATCAAGGCCTGCAAAGGTGAGCTTGTCGGCCGCGAAGATGGCGGTGGTGCGTGACACCGAAAGCGCTATAACCAGCACCCTGCGGGCCTTTTTCAGCGTTTGGTAGGCTTGTTCCAGTTCCTGATAGTCCAGTATCTGCAACGTGTCTTGCAAGGACTCAATGGTGTTGTTGACGACTTTATAGGCGATGGCTTCCGCGTCGTCCTCTGTTGAAATCGGCTCGAACGGACGCTCTACGGAAACGGCTCCTTGCCGGGCCAACTCCAGCTTAAAGGCACGGAAACCCGGAAAGTCGAGGCCACGGCAGAGGCGGAATACGGTGGATTCGCTGACCCCGCTTTCCTGGGCCACGTCGGATATGGTCATGTCAGCCACTCGCTGGGCGTTGGACAGGATGAACTCCCCAGCCTTTTTCTCGGCCTCATTAAATGCCCGTAGCGAGTTCTCAATCTTTATCAGGATTTCAGGACGGGTGTTAGGCATATCGTCTCCAAGGTACTGTTGATGACGGAATGATTCTTTTACTTTGGTCCGGCGGCCTTCTGATGTCCAGCGTGGCTTAAAATATATAAGGAAAAAGTTTTTGTCAAGAAAAAAATTTATGAAAAAAGTTTTTTTCTTGACAAAGTATTCAGCCAAAGATTAAAAAAAATCAAGAGCTTTTGTTGTGGTAAGCCGCCAAGTTCTCATTGATTCCCGTTTTTCTACAGTCATTTGTGCACCGATTTATTCAATTCATGACGGTTTTTTCACTCAAGTACTGGTTGGTGTAAATGAAGGATTAAAGCACGAGAGCAGTATCCATTGTGACGAGCTCGTGAGTCTGCCCAAGTCGGTTCTGGAAAACGTTATTGGATCATTTTTAGGCGTTTAATCAACAGATTAGCTGAAGAAAAAAGAATAGACGGAGAAACGGCTGGAGAGACCTACGGCTGATCGCCGCGTCCCCAAAACAGGAAACTGAGCCCTCATGCCCCTTTGGGACACCACGAATCATGAAAATACCGCCGTCGTAAGGGCGGGTATTAAACCCGCCCCTACACAATTCCACAGAGGCGGGATCAAGGGATACCCCATGGCTTTAACCGTGTAATCCGTGAAATCCGTGCCAAAAATTTATTTTCGTACTAAATGGCCAAGCTCGTACAGATGAAAGGCGCAGATCACCAGGGAATGGGTTATGGTCCCCTGGGCGATCAAATTCTTTATTTCCGGGTAAGGGACTTGAAGCATTTCGAATTCTTCACTCTCTTCAGGACGTATTTCAGCCACTTTTTTCACCCCCCGGGCCAGAAAACTGTGGGTGCGGTTGTTTAAAAAGGCCGGATTGGGGTGAACAAAACCCAGATATTCCCACTGGTCCGTCGTAAAACCGGTCTCCTCAAGAAGTTCTCTCTGCCCTGCTTCCAATGGGGTTTGGTTTTGTTCGACGATCCCGCCCGGAATTTCCAGGGTAACCTCCTCGGTGCCGAAACGGAATTGACGGATCAGGACCACTTCTCCGTTCTCGGTGATGGGAATCACGTTTACCCAGTCGTTGCTCTCCAGGATATAAAAGGGCGCTTCCCGATGATTGCGGGGTAATTGATACCGATCCTCCCGAATGGAAAAGATTCGGAAAGACCCGATAGTTTTTGATGCGATCCGTTTCCACCTTTCGGCCAGATTCATTCGGTCATTCCCCTTTGTTTTGGATTTTTCGATGTCAAAGATTCTTAAATTATTATTCTGAGAAATAGATCTTTCATAAGCTACTATTAGAGATCTTGTCAAATTTATTTTGGTTGCTGGTTCCCTCCCTGATTATTGGAATCTTTTTGGACCAGGTTGTTAAAAGTGAAGGGGGGCAAGTTCCATTTACTCCTTGACAGTCAAGGGAACTATTCGATAAAGTTCTAAAATAAAAATTTTCGATTAATCAAGGAGAAACGGATGGAACGAACATTATCAATCATTAAACCCGACGGTGTGGCCAAAGGGCTGATCGGGGAGGTGCTTAAACGTTTTGAAGCGAACGGGTTGAAGATTAAGGCCATGAAATTGATCTCCATGAACAAAAAACAGGCCGAGGGTTTTTATGACGTTCATCGGGAAAAATCTTTTTTTGACAGCCTGACCGATTTTATGTCTTCCGGACCCTGCGTGGTCCTGATCCTGGAAGGAGAAGGAGCCATTGGTAAAAACAGAAAATTGATGGGGGCTACCGATTATACCAAGGCCGATCCCGGGACCATCCGGGCGGATTTTGCCGAAAGTATTGAAAGGAATATCGTCCACGGATCCGATGGACCGGATACGTCCAAGGTTGAAATAGGGTATTTTTTCAATGCCTTGGAGGTCGT
>CAZVHO010000216.1:0-5426 GCA_964627515.1 uncultured Thermodesulfobacteriota bacterium
ATTCAAACAGCGGCACTATTTCAAACCGGTTCACATCCACCAGCCCTTGATCGGTAATTTTTAATTCCGGGATCACCGGCAAAGCCAGGAAGGAAAGGGCCATAAAGGGGTTCTTCAGGCGGCAGCCGGTTAACTGCACGGCCTGGAGCAACTGTTGCTGCTGATGGATAACCGTCTCGATGGATTGATCGGACATCAACCCGGCGATGGGTAATGGAAGTCTCGCTTCTACTTTTCCCTGAACAACGACTGCCAAACCGCCGCCCATTTCTTCAACCGTCTTGACAGCCAGATACAACTCTTCGGGTTTTCGACCAACGACCAGGATGTTATGAGAATCGTGGGCCACTGAAGAGGCCAGTGCCCCTTTGGAAATTCCAAAGCCTTTAACCAACCCCAATCCTACGTTGCCTGTTCCTTTATGCCGTTCCACACAGGCCAGGGTGAGGATATCTTCTTGGGGCTTGAAGGCCACCAGGCCTTTTTCCCCCTGCACTTTTTGCCTGATTTTTCTGGTCAGGATTTGATCCGGGATCAATTCGATGATCTTGGCCCATTCCCCCTGGACGGGGATTTGAAATTTTTCAAGGGAAAGGTTTCCTATCTTTATGCCGGCCATTTCACCGGGTTGAGAGGACCGGGGAGGCTCTCCCAGATAGCGGCCCTGCCGGGCCACCAGTTTTCCTTTTTTAAAGACTGCTTCCACTTCCATGGAGGACAGCGATTTCAGGATCAAAATATCGGCCTGATAGCCGGGTGCAATGGCCCCCAGATGACGAAGACCAAAGTACTCGGCCGGATTCAGGGTGGCCATTTGAATAGCCAGAATGGGATCTAATCCCATCCCTACCGCCTGCCGGAGGACAAAATCAAGATGGCCCTCCTGTCGGAGGTCTTCCGGGTGCCGGTCATCGGTAACCAGCAGACATCGCCTCGCATTGCAAGAAAGGACCAAGGGAAGAAGATCTCGCAAATTTTTGGCCTGAGTCCCTTGTCGAATCATCACAGTCAGGCCCAAGGCGAGTTTTTCCCGGGCTTCCGATAATCGGGTACATTCATGGTCCGACCTGATCCCGGCTGTTACATAGGAACAAAGATCTTTTCCCGATAAAAGGGGGGCATGCCCGTCTTTTATTTTTTTTTGAAAGGAGATCAATTTCTTTAAAACCTCCTGATCCCCGAAGAGGACCCCTGGAAAATTCATCATTTCTGCCAGGCCCAGTATCCTGGGGTTGCGACTCAAGGTTTTTAAATCTCTGTCGTCTAAAACGGCCCCTGAGCTTTCCAGATGGGTGGCCGGAACACAGGAAGGGGCCATGAAATATATTTCCAGGGGAAGGCCGTGACTGTTATATAACATAAATTCAATGCCACTCAAGCCCTGGACATTGGCAATTTCGTGGGGATCGGCAATCAGGGTCGTTGTCCCCAGAGGGAGAATGGCGGGGGACAGATTGGCGGGGGTCAGCAGGGAACTTTCAATATGAAAGTGTCCGTCAATGAAACCGGGGCAGATAAAACGATTACGGCAATCCATAATCTCTCGCCCTTGATACGATCCGAGCCCTACAATACGATCTTCGCAAACGGCTACATCAGCCTCCTGGATTTCGCAGGAAAAGACATTGACGATTCTGCCGCCTTTAAGGACCAGGTCAGCCGGGATTTCTCCCCGGGCCACCCGGATGCGTTTATGGAGTTTGGAGATGGTCATGAATTAAAAAGAAGCATAGGGCATAGGGTAGAAGGCAGAGAGCAAAGGGCAGAGGGCATAGAGTAAGGAACCCCATGCCCTCTGCTCCATGCTCTCTGTCCTCTGCGGTTTCAGGTCCTGTAGTCGGCATTGATGCGCACATAATCCAGGGAGAGATCGCAGGTGTAGACCCGGGTTATGACTTTTCCCTGATGCATATCGATTCGGATGGTCAGGGCCGGTTTTTTTAAAACCCGGCCGGCCAAAGATTCTGCCCTGGCCCCTTTACTGATTCCATTCTTGACTACCAGCAGATCGTCGAAGAAAATATTCACTTTATCAGGATCGAATGGAACACCGGATCTTCCTAAAGCGGCCAGGATCCTTCCCCAATTGGCATCCTGTCCGAAAAGGGCTGTTTTCACCAAAGGAGAGGTGGCCACGGTCATAGCCAGGGTTTTGGCCTCTTCTTCGGACCTGGCCCCTTCAATTTGAAGAGTCACGTTCTTGGTTGCCCCTTCGCCGTCCTTTACAATCATCTTGGCCAGGGTTAATAAAGTCCCATCCAAGGCCCGGCCGAAAGCCCGGGAACCCTGGCTGTTAAAATCTTTCAAAATGGGATTTCCTGCCAGTCCGTTCGCCATGACCAGGACCATATCGTTGGTACTGGTGTCACCATCCACCGTGATCCGGTTAAAGGAATGATCTGTGGATTTTTGTAAAAACTGGTCCAGCAGGGCAGGGGAGACCGTCAGGTCGGTGAGCACAAAACAGAGCATAGTGGCCATATTGGGATGGATCATACCGGCCCCTTTGGCCAGGCCCACCATATGAACCTTTTTCCCCATTACTATCAGTTCTTTTGCAACTATCTTGGGAAAGGTATCGGTAGTCATGATGGCTTCGGCCACTTTCGGCAGTCCTTGAGGTGACAGGGTGTTAATCAGAGCAGGGATGGCCTTATGCATGCGGGATACAGGCAGTCTTTTACCGATCACCCCGGTGGAGGCCAGAAAAAGCTGCGAATCCGGGATGGATAAGAGTTGAGAAACCTGTCGGGAGAATTTTTGGGTTTCTTTAAGCCCGGTCCGGCCGGTACAGGCATTGGCGTTGCCGCTGTTGACCAGGATGGCCCGGCCTGTTTTTTGGGCAATCCTTTCCATGTCGATTTGAATCGGTGCGGCCTTTACCAGATTGCGGGTAAAGACACCGGAGACTACCGCCGGCACTTCTGAAAAAATCAAACCCAAATCGGGACGCAAGTTCCCCTTTTTAATTTCAGCCGCTGTGGCGGCCGCCAAAAAACCTGGAACCCCGAAAGGTTTATTTTTGGCCGCAACACCTTTTGTATTTTTTTCCGCTTCCGCAGGGACAGGGATCATTTCTTCCCACCTTCTTTCCTTCTCTTTTCTTGGGCGCAGCGCTTTCCTCTCCGCCATGGCTGAAGAACATAGGCCTTTCCGATCGTTCGGGCAAGGGCTGGAGGTCCTCTTCACGGGCCAATTGAAGACGATAAAGGTTGGCGATGGTCTGTTCCTTGATCCGTTCGATCATATCCACAAATATTTCATAACCTTCCCGCTGATATTCCCGTAACGGGTCCCGCTGACCATAACCCCGTAAGCCGATCCCTTCTTTTAAGTGATCCATGCTGAGGAGATGATCCTTCCAGGTGACATCGATCGTTTCCAGCATGACCATCTGTTCCAAAGAATCCATGACTTCCGGACCGATGGTTTCGACTTTTTTCAAATAGGTCGACCAGATCTGATCCCGGATCTGTTCTTTCAGGTCTTCGGGCTCGGGCAGGGGGTCCTGCCCATCGAAAGAAAGCTTAACAGAGAACTGTTGAAATAGCTTGTCAGACAGGGATTTAAGGTCCCATTCTTCCGGGGAAATTTTTTCGCTCACAAAGATATCTATAATTCCATCGTGAAGGTCATCGGTCATTCCCTGGATCATTTCTCTTAGATCTTTACCTTCCAGGACCTTGCGTCTTTGCCCATAGACGACTTCGCGTTGTTGATTCATGACATCATCATACTCGATGAGGTGCTTCCTGATTTCGAAGTTGTGTCCTTCCACCCGTCTCTGGGCATTTTCGATGGCCTTGGAAATCAGGGAATGTTCAATCGGTTCTCCTTCTTCCATGCCCATCTTCCCCATCAGGCCGGCGATACGATCGGAGCCGAAGATCCGCAGGAGATCATCCTCGAGAGAGAGATAAAAACGGGAACTCCCTTGATCCCCCTGACGTCCGGAACGCCCCCGGAGTTGGTTGTCGATGCGACGGGATTCATGACGTTCGGTACCTAAAATATGCAGACCTCCTAATTCATTGACCCCTTCTCCCAGGACGATATCGGTCCCTCGCCCGGCCATATTGGTGGAGATGGTGATCACCCCTTTTTGTCCGGCTTGAGAGACGATTTCCGCCTCCAATTGATGATTTTTGGCGTTCAGGACCGAATGCTTGATCCCTTCACGGGAAAGCACTTTGGCCAGTCTTTCGGATTTTTCAATGGAGATCGTTCCCACCAAAACCGGCTGACCTTTGGTATGCAGTCGTTTGATCTCTTCGATGATGGCCTGAAATTTTTCCAACTCATTTCGATAAATCACATCCGGAAAATCTTCCCGGATCATTTTTTTATGAGTGGGGATGACGACCACTTCCAAGTTGTAGATCTTTTTAAATTCCGGGGCCTCGGTATCGGCCGTTCCGGTCATTCCCCCTAATTTTTTATACATGCGAAAATAGTTCTGAAAGGTGATGGTGGCCAGCGTCTGATTTTCACTCTCGATGCGCACACCCTCTTTGGCCTCCAAAGCCTGGTGAAGTCCTTCGCTGTATCGACGTCCCGGCATCAGACGGCCGGTGAATTCATCCACAATGATGACTTCGCCTTCCTTGACGATATAATCGACGTCTCTCTTGAATAGGGCATGGGCTTTAAGGGCCTGATTGATATGGTGAACTAAAAGCATATGTCGAGGATCATAAAGATTGTCCACCTTCAATAGTTTTTCTGAATGGGCAATCCCGGCCTCGGTTAAGACTACGGTCCGGGTCTTCTCTTCAATGGTATAATCTTTCTCTTTGTGCAACCTGGGGATAATCTGGTTAATGTCATAATACATACGGGTTGATTTTTCCGCCGGTCCGGAGATAATCAACGGGGTACGGGCCTCATCAATCAGAATACTGTCTACTTCATCGACAATGCCGTAATTAAAAGGGCGCTGCACATAATCGGAAAGGGAGAACTCCATGTTGTCCCGGAGATAGTCAAATCCGAATTCGTTATTGGTTCCATAAGTCACATCCGAGCCGTAGGCGGTCCTTCGTCCTTCCTTATCCAAATCATGAACAATGACCCCCACAGAAAGTCCCATGAAACGATAGATCCCTCCCATCCACTCGCTGTCCCGTCTGGCCAGGTAATCATTAACCGTCACCACATGAACGCCCGCACCAGTCAAGGCGTTCAAGTAGACGGGGAGGGTGGCGGCCAAAGTCTTGCCTTCTCCGGTTTTCATTTCAGCGATTTTACCTTCATGGAGGACTATTCCCCCAATGACCTGGACATCAAAAGGACGCATCCCCAGCACCCGGACCGAGGCCTCCCGAACGACGGCAAAGGCCTCGGGAAGGATTTCGTCCAGGGTTGCCCCCCGGGCCAATTGTTCCTTAAACTGGGCGGTCCTGGCCTGGAGTTGGGCATCTGTTAAA
>CAZVHO010000216.1:5526-7339 GCA_964627515.1 uncultured Thermodesulfobacteriota bacterium
TCTCCCCTGGGGCCGTCGCCTCTTTGAAAATCTTGGCTTCCGGCTGCGTTTCCTTGGACTCCTTTTGGGTTTCCGGCGAAGCGGTTTTGTTGGTTGCCTCGGCTTTCCCCTCTCCTGATAAGGGTTTAGGGGTTGGCGTGGGAGCCGTCATCAGGGTGTTTCCCGAATCTTTTTGGGAGAGCTTATCATAAAAATCCAATTGGGGTTTAAGGATTTCCGCCTGAGGACCATCGCCTTTTTTTTCCTGGGCCAGATATTTATCCATCAGGGCCTTTTTCTCTTGTTGAAGTTTCTGGATTTGATCGCTAAAGGCCCGGCTTATGGTGTCTGAAACGTATCCACGACCGACAATGATTCCCAAGATAAAGACCCAACACAAGATGAAGAGGGCTCCGGCGATACTGATGACCATCTGGGTTCTATTCAGCTCGAAAGAGAATCGTTTTTTTCGATTGTAGGGTTGCGGCTTCATTATCCCTCACATTTTTTCCGGGGCGGAAACTCCCAACAAATGTAAAGCATTTTTTATTACTATTCCTATGGCCCGGGAGAGGATTAAGCGAGCCTGACTCAGTTCACGGTCCTCAAGGAGGATTCGGTGTTGGTTATAATAATAATGAAACTGGGCCGCCAATTCCCCTAAGTAAAAAGGTAACCGGTGGGGTTCCAACTTCATGGCCGCCTGCCCGACCTCTTCCGGATATTCCATCAAATGTTTGCAGATCCTTCTCTCTTCGGGCAAGGTCAATCGATGGATAGTCTTTAAATCCAGGTCGTTTATGTTAAATCCTTGTGACTGAGCTACGCCCAAGACACTGCAAACCCGGGCATGGGCATACTGAACATAGAAAACGGGATTTTCGTTGCTCTGTTTTTTGGCCAGGTCCAGATCAAAATCCAAAGGGCTGTCCGATCGCCTGGTCAAGAAAATATAGCGGGCTGCATCCCGGCCCACTTCATTCAAGACTTCTTTTAGAGTGATGAATTCTCCTGCCCTGGTGGACATGGCGACGGGTTTGCCCTCCCGGATCAAGGTAACCAGTTGAACCAGGATGACCGTCAAGTCATTAGGGTCCCTCCCTAAACTCTGAAGAGCAGCTTTCAGCCTGGGGACATAGCCATGATGGTCTGCCCCCCAGATATCAATCAGCCGATGATAACCTCGGCTGAATTTTTGTAAATGATAAGCCATGTCCGAGGCGAAATAGGTCAAGGCGCCATTGGCCCGCACTACCACGCGATCTTTCTCATCTCCGAAAGACTTACTATTAAACCAGGTGGCCCCCCCTTCCTGATACAAAAGACCTTTGTCTTGCATCTCCTGGAGCAGGGCCTCAACCTTTCCCTCGTTAACTAAACTGGCCTCACTGAACCAGGAATCGAAATGGATTCCAAAATTTTTCAGGTCCTCTTGAATGTCTTTTAAGATGGCCGTACGGCCATATTGGGAAAAGAAAGACAGGTCCGGTACAGGCCCTGCCAAGGCCCCGCTGGAAATTTCCTGTTTTATTTCGGCAGCGATGTCTTTTATATAAGCACCCTGATAGCCGTTTTCCGGAAAACCAGAGGATTCCCCTTGTAATTCCTTAAATCGAGCCTGAAGGGAACGACCCAACGTTTCCATTTGGGTGCCGAGATCATTTAAATAGTACTCCGTCGTTACTTCATGGCCTATGGCCTTCAATAATTCAGTTAAAGCGCCACCGAGGGCGGCGCCCCGGCCATGCCCTATGTGCAAGGGACCGGTGGGGTTGGCACTGACAAATTCTATCTGGACTTTCAGCCCTTCTCCCAACCGGCTTTGACCAAAGGC
>CAZVHO010000217.1:0-4904 GCA_964627515.1 uncultured Thermodesulfobacteriota bacterium
CATGAGGGTTTAATAAGGCTTTCCTGTTGCCTTTCCGGATAATTTATTTCATAGTATTTTTACAGAAAGATCGAGATTTAGGCAAGCATAAGTTAAAGAATAATTTCTTATAGACCCATACAGCGCAGCATAGCCGAAACCAAAGATGAAAGACAATCTCTCACAGAGCGCGCAGAGACACAGAGAAAAACTTTTGATTGCCGTTAAGAGGTCGGCAATCAAAAAGAATCCGGCCGCTTCGCGGATAACGACTTGTTGGCCGAAGGTCTGAGATGTTATGAAAAATCGGCCTCTCACCGATTTTTCATAAAAAATCAATCCTTTTTATTCGTGCGCTCTGTGTGCTCGAACGACCCAAGGGAGCGGGCGAGAGAAAAAAGGTTACAGGCTTTTATAAAGGGGAAAAACCCATGATAACTGAAAATGCTCTTGAACTTTTAGAATTTCCCAAACTCCTGCGGGTTCTGGCTGAACAGGCCCATTGCCCGGCGACCCGGCAGGCCGTTTTGGATATCCGCCCTTTTGAAAGCCTGCCTCCTATTGTCCAAAGGCAGCGTCTGGTGGAAGAATTACGCAATATGAAGGCCGAGGGAAATCCCCTGGGCATTTATTCTTTTACTGATCTGAAATCCTTTCTGGACAGGGCCCGGCCCGAAGGGGCGGTATTGGAATCTTTTGAACTTTCCGCTTTTAACCCTCTGTTACGCATGTCCAGGGACATCCCCAAACAAGTCCGGGAAGCTGAATACTTTCCGGAATTAGAGATCCTGACCCGGGAATTAAGGGATTTCCCTGAACTGTTGACCTTCATGGAAAGGGCCTTGGATCCGGAAGGCAACATCCTGGATCAGGCCTCTCCCTGGCTCATGGAATTACGGAGGGAGATCCGCCAGTTGGAGGCCCAGATCCGCAGGAAGCTGGAAGAGATCATTCGAGAGCCGCGGGTAGCCGCTTTTTTACAGGATGATTTTGTTACCCAGAGGTCCGGAAGGTGGGTCATCCCGGTCCGCATGGATTCCAAGACCCAGGTGCCGGGGGTAGTCCACGATGTCTCCCGGACCGGTGAAACAGCCTTTGTCGAACCATTGAATATCATCAGCCTGGCCAATCAAATGGAGAACCTGATGGCCGAACAAAAGGCCGAAGAGATCCGCATCCTCAGGGAACTCTCCACCATGATCCGCCAAAGGGCCGACGATCTGGAGGCCGATCAGGAGATACTGGTTCACCTGGATCTCCTCTCCTGCCTGGCCGATCTGGCCGACCGGCTGCATATGGAGCCTCCGGAAGTTCACGAAGGGGGCACGATCCGTTTGGTCAAGGCCCGCCACCCCCTTCTGGCCCTGTCCTTCGAACGAAAAGGCCCGGGAAAAGAGGTGGTCCCTTTGCATCTTGATTTAGGAGACCAAGATACGGTGATGGTCATTACCGGGGTCAATGCCGGCGGGAAGACCATTGCCCTTAAGACCACTGGACTGCTCCTGCTTATGGCTTTGTCCGGTCTGCCGGTACCGGCCGATTCGGCCTCCCGTTTTCCTCTGCTTCATGACCTCCTGGCCGACATCGGAGATGAACAATCCATTGAAAGCAGCCTGTCCACTTTTTCGGCCCACATTTCCAGGATTACCGGGATATTGAACCGGGCCGATGAAAAGACCCTGGTCCTGATGGATGAACTGGGGACCAGTACGGATCCGGTGGAGGGGGCGGCTATTGCCTGTGCGGTATTGAAAAATCTCCAGGACAAAAGGGCACTGGTGCTGGCCACCACCCATCTGACGGAGATCAAGGGATTTGTCCATCGCACGGAGGGGATGGTCAATGCCTCCATGGAATTTGATCAGGAGACCCTGAGCCCTTTATATCGGCTGCGGATGGGCGAGCCGGGCCAATCCCATGCCATTGAGATCGCCCGGCAGTATGGCTTGCCGGAATCGATCCTGGAAACGGCCTTAAAACTTTTATCCGGCAGGGAAGAAGGCTTTGAGCAATTAGTGGCGGATTTAAACCGGAAAAGGAGGGAATACGAAATAGGGCTTGAGGATTTGACTAAGCAACAGGAACTCGTGGCTGAGGAAAATCGCAAAATAAAGAGGCTCCTGACAGAGACCGAAGATCGGCAAAAAGAGATCCTGGCCAAGGCCTATCAGAAGGCCGCGGAAATCCTGGGTCAGACCAAAGGCAAGATGAATTTATGGCTGGAAGAGATCAAAAAAAAAGACAAGGCCGATCGGCGCCAAGCCCTCCAAAAATTAAGGGAAGAAGAGCAATCCATTACTCAGAAACTAAGGGAAGCCAAAGGTCTGAGGGAGGACAGCCCGGCCATAGAGTCTCTCCATGAAGGCGATCATGTTTTTATCCGGTCCCTGGGCTGTGAGGCCCTGGTATTGGCTGTTTTGTTGAAACAGAACCGTTTAAGGGTCCGGGCCGAGGGGAGGGAGATCGAGGTCCATATTACAGACATTGGATTCAGAGAAGGTTCCCCGGATATTGCCAAAAAGGCCATCCCCGGGGTGCTGGTCTCCCGGGAGGCGGCTCCTTCCCGTATCAACCTGATCGGCCAGCGGGTGGATGACGCCCTTCCTTTGATAGAACCTTTTTTAAACCATGCTTCTTTAGCCGGCCTGCCGGAAGTTTTTATCGTCCATGGGGTGGGCACCGGGATTCTGGCCAGGGCGGTTCGGGAATATTTAACCGGACACCCTCTGGTGAAAGGTTTCAGAAAAGGGGACCGCCCGGAGGGCGGTGAAGGGGTTACTATAATTCGACTGGAATGAAAATTTTGATAACACTTTAGGGTTTTGAAAAAAAGTGAAAGAAAAATTTTATTGGCACGGATTTCGCGGATAAACACGGATAATACTTTTTATTTCTCAAGAAAACGGGCATCCGTTTTCTTGAGACCAGCATCCGCCGAAGGCGGAGAGCAGGTATCCATCAATCACGCATCAAATCCTTACTCTTATAATAATCAGGAGGGACTCAATTAATCCGTCTGCAAATACACGCCGGGGCTGGGCCATTTTTTGGGTAGGATGCGCCGTTTTTGTCCTGTCTATGTTTTACCGGGTATCCACTACCGTTATCAGCCCGGACTTGATCAAGGACCTGAACCTGACTACCTCCCAGTTGGGCTTGTTATCTTCCGTATTTTTCTATGCTTTTGCTATCTGCCAGTTGCCCTTAGGGCTGGCCCTGGACCGTTTCGGTTCCCGGGTTGTAGTAACCCTCTTAAATATCCTTGGAGTGGCCGGGGCCTTGCTCTTTGCCCTGGCCCAGACTGTCGCCCAATGTGTTTGGGCCCGGGTCCTGATGGGAATCGGGATGAGCTGTAATCTTATGGGAGTCTTGACCCTTATGGCCTTATGGTTTCCGGTGAATCGCTTTGCCTTTTTAAACGGCATCATCGGGTCCATAGGGGTCTTAGGCAATCTCCTGGCGGCAACCCCCCTGGCCTTCCTGGCCCAAACCCTCGGATGGCGAAAAAGTTTTTTGTTATTTGCGGGGATCAACGTCCTTCTGTCAATAGGCTTTTTCCTGATTGTACGGGATCGACCTCCTGACCGGCCGGTTTCAAATCAGACGAGGAGGAATCCCTTTAAAGGATTGAGGACCGTCTTAAGCTTTCCGGTTTTTTGGGGTATCGGCCTAACTGCTTTCTTCCGTTACGGCTTTGTGATGGCCTTGCAAGGTTTGTGGGCCGGACCCTATCTGGTGAACGGGTTAGGGATGGATATCCTGACCACCGGAAATGCCCTCTTATTAATGGGGGCGGGCTTAATGATCGGGTTACCCCTCTTCGGCCGGATCAGCGATGATTTGATCCGATCCCGCAACAAGGTCATCATCCCTTCTCTTTGGGTGATGGCTTTATTAATCATGATCCTGGCCTTTTTACCAAAGGGAATCCCGGCGGTCTGGATTTATCTCTGGTTCCTGGCCATAGGTCTGGCCTCGGCCCCGGGGCAGATTACGTATTCCCATATCAAGGAACTGGTTCCTGCTGAGGTTATGGCCACGGCCATGACCGGAGTGAATCTATTTACCATGCTGGGCGCGGCTTTTCTCATGCAGGCCATGGGCCTGGTGGTCGAGGCCGGTCCTCAGGGCTTGAACCAGCCGGAGGCTTTTCGACCGGCCTGGTATCTGTGTGCGGCAGGAATAGGTTTGTCCGGGATTATTTATCTGTTTATCCCGGACAGCCAGGTCTTAAAAAAGTCCCGGGAATCATGAAAAAGGTCCAAGAAAAAAGCTCAAAGCTCAAAGTGAAAACCCTGGACGAGGTTCAAGGTTTTTCATACTTGCAACTTGAAACTTTATTTTCGAACTAAGCCCTCAGAAAATTATCAGGACGGATCCCTCTTAACCGATGGGAACAGGCTGGGGTCGGTATGGGGGATAAAGCGGGCGGCGCTGAAGCGGTTCATGAAATCCTGATTCACATTCATCTCAAGATAGGTGATCTTAGAGGCAATTCTTTTCACCTCTTCAATTTTTTGATAATCCAACAGCACATCGGCGGCCCCTTTCAGGGAGGTATTACCCAGGGGGATATAGCGTTCCAAAGGCAGGTCCGGAAGGAGGCCCAAAATAATGGCCCGGCGGGGATCGATGTGATTGCCGAAGGCTCCGGCCACAAAAAACTGTTCGATGTCATTTAACGTAAAACCCACGGATTGGACCAGAGTGGTCAATATGGTATACATGGCCGCTTTGGAACGGAGCAGGATGTCCAGATCCACCTGGGTCAGAACAATGGGCTGCTGTGTGGCCGATTCCTCTTTGGGAACCAGCAGGTAAGCCGGTTGACCCTCTATTTCAATCCATCGGTCGGTCGGCATCTTTCTATTGAATTTTCCGCGGATATCCAGCAGGCCGGCCATAAACAGTTCAGCGGTCAGATC
>CAZVHO010000217.1:5004-7287 GCA_964627515.1 uncultured Thermodesulfobacteriota bacterium
TCAACTGTATTCAGAACCGGGATATAGGGCTCCCGGCAGATCGAGGCCGGATTGAGCCCGAGGAAGAGATGGGTCATCGTGGTATTACCGGCCAGGGATAGGGCGGTGACTTCTTGAGGAGAGATCCGGCAGGCCTTCCCCAGTTGTTTGAGGATTTGATTGATTTCATGGATGACGCTGGTCTGCAATTCTTTGAGATGACCCGGAGATTCGGCCCAATGAATTCTTGTCAATATGTCGGCACCTAAACGGGTCTGAGGATTTTCACCGCTGGTCTCGGCTAATAACTTTCCTTGCGCCAGATCCCAAAGCTGATAGGCCATTCTGGTTGTACCCAGGTCAACGGCCAGACCGAAATTTCTCCGGCTGGTATCACCGTGTTCCAGGTTGAAGAGGGAACACAAAGGAGGGGTCATGGCAATCGTAGCGGTGACCTGATATTCGGCTTCCCGAAGGAGGGAAACCCAGGCAGGGATTTGCCCGAAGGGGATGGCCAGGGATTCTATTCCGGTTTCATTTTTAATGTGTCTTTTCAATCGATCCAGTTCGGCTGTATTGTCCTTCAGACTGGGGGGAGGTATCTTGAGGAATATTTTTTTGACTAACGGGGTTTTAGTATCCATTAACCGACTATCCATACCGACTTATCTCCGGACTGCTGCAGGATTTTGTTGGAGACACTGCCCATGAAAAATTCCTGCGTCTTGGAAATCCCTCTCCGGCCTATCACAATGGTCCCGTAGCCTCCTTTTTCGGCTTCTGAAAGGATGGCTTTGCCGATATCGGAACATTTCATACAAATTTTTCTTTTTATTTGAGATGGAGATAATCCGGCTTCCAGGAGCATGGCCTGGCATTGATCCAGAAAAGGGGTTATCCTTTTTTCAACCTTTTCCTTGCCGATTGGAAAGGCCGAAAGGTTGGGAATGACCCTGGGGCCGGAAAGGGTGATCAATCCCGGCCAGACATACAGCAGAAGGATTTCTATGGCTTCTTCCGTACGGGAACCAAGGATGAAGGAGAGATGGTCCACGGCCCGTTTGGCGTTTTCAGATCCGTCGACGGCTACCAGTATTCTGGGGTTGATGATCCTTCCCCCAACCACCCAAACCGGTAAATCCCCGGCCCCTTGAATAACCTTGTTGGAAACACTGCCTAAAAAAACTTCAACGGCTTTGCTTAACCCGCGGCGGCCGATGACAACGGCATCGTAAAGGCCTTTTTGAGCCTCAAACAAGATGTCACGGGCTACCCCGATCCGTTTTTCCTGTGCCCGAATCTGAACCCGGGATTCGGGCCAACCGGATTTAATCAACTTATCTTTCGATTTTTTTAGGACCCCTTCGATGGCCTCCTGCTGCTTTTTCTTCCACTGGACAAGATATTTTTGGGCCATGGGATCCAGCAGACCCTCTTCCTTATAAATGGGAGGTATGAGCGGAAGGACATGGAACAAGACCAGGGTTACCTCCGGGCAGGATCGAAACAGATCGTTTACATAATCCAGGGCCATCAAGGAATTCCTGGACCCGTCTAAGGCCAGAAGCAGTTTTTTTTCCATCATGTCCTCCCTGTATCATCCATCCGAAGATGCGTTTGAAAGGAGATTAACCCACATCAAGGGCAAAGGCAACCCAAAATTGTTTCAGGAGACCTGCTGGTTTCAACCCTGTTTTTTAAGTTTGCGTTTGAAAGGAAAAAGTATAAAATAATAAAAAATAAGACCATCCTCTATCTTTGACAAGTTCGTAAAAAGCCCGAAAGCGCGCATATTCGTCATTCCCGTGAAAACGGGAATCCAGTCCCGCCAAAGGCCGGATTAATTGGTTAGGCCCGGCCTGGATTCCCGCCTGCGCGGGAATGACGACTTTTTGCGAGTTTGTCATCTTTGTTGGATTTTTTACAAGTCCATAATCATTGATGGATTTAAGGAGGTGTTCAATAATCATGACCGTTAAACTGCCCGAAGGAGAGATCCTGCGAAGAGCCATACAATGGATAAACGAACAGCAGGAGTTAATCCCCAAACCGACCTTGATCGATCTCATTGAAGAGGCCGGCAAAAGGTTTGACCTGTCCCCGAAGGATAGTGATTTTCTGATTCGTTTTTTCACCGGAAAAAACGAATAGATTAAAAGAGATTTTTTATATCCTAATTGACGTGTAAACTTGCATCTTGCAACTTGAGACTAAATTTTCTTACCAAAAGGAGTTGAAAACTATGCCCTTGATCCTCTCTGTTGTCGGTTATTCCAACAGCGGCAAGACGTCTTTGTTGGAGAA
>CAZVHO010000218.1:0-7253 GCA_964627515.1 uncultured Thermodesulfobacteriota bacterium
AAATGATCGAAGTCTTACAACCGATGCATCGAATAGATCCAGAGGAATAAAACAAGTACTAAAATGGTTAAGGTGATAAAGAAAAGGGTCTTATTGGGAATGACCAATTTATCATTAAATATAAAAGCGATCAAAAATAAGGTAAGACCGATCCAGGCTAACAACGAAATCCCGACGACGGCGGACCAGAGGGGATCGGGTAACCCCTTCCCTTGAAAGTAGGTTCGGTCTCTGGAAAATCCCTGGGTACTGGCTGAAGCAAAGGCCAAAGCGTCTCGGGCATAGGAAGTAATAAGGGCTCTTTTTTCGGTGTCGACCCTTTGGGTAATGGTTTTAATCCCCGTCTCGGCCATATTCTTATATCCAAAAATTGGAAAATTCCAGAAAAGGACTTTTTCATAATGAATGATCGCCGAAGGATATTCCTTTTTTATTAAGGCCCTTTCCGCTTCCTTAAGTTCTGTTGCGCTTCCCCACCAGGCCCTTATTCCCAGGGACAGTATTCCTGACAGGACCATTAACAAAAGGATAAAAAGATATTTCCGGTGGCTATTCGTCCCAATAATGATTGAGTTTTGGATTTTCATTGATTTGGATTTTTCCTATGGGATAAAAATCGGGTTTGATTTTTTTAAACAGGGTGTTTTGAAAATATTCTTTTTCAATTAAGGCCAGGGTTATGAAGTAGTCTCCTTTTCTAAGGTTCGGATTGACGCTGATTTGGAACCGGTCTTGAATCATTTGGCCCGGCTTCCATTTTGTCGGTGGCCATAATTCAGAACCCAGGGAGAACTCAACAAAAAAATTATTGGAATTCGCGAAGGCCCTGTGCTGTTCTTTACTGAAGAAAAGCAATCCGATAATTTCTTTGGGTATCGTCTGGACCGCCTGCCAGTAAAAATCAACAAAAAATTGTTCGCCCTCCATCAGAGAGGACGGAGAAAATTTATAGCCGAGAAGATAGAATTGATGGTCAAAGTCTAACGAGACCGGTTTAGCGGTGTGAGGAATTTGAGATACAGTCAATGGATATGGTTTCCGGCTGATTTCATAGAATCCTTCGTCCATTTTCTTCCGTAAAAACAAGTTGTATAAGAAAGGCTCATCGCGGCTGAAAAAAACCGGTCTTTTATCTAATTCCTGATTGATATAAGGTAATAACTTGTTTCTAAAATTCAGGTGAATCCTGTTTATGAATAGGTCCTCCTTCGGATTGAATCTCTTAGCCAGGTCGAATCGCTCCCTTAATGAGAAAACTCCATAATCAAAGATGGTGATATCGGGCCTTATGTTTGATAACCGTTGCATCAATAATAGGGTGTTCCCCCCGGTATAGGTGGTGAAAAGAATGGAATTTTCCGGCAAGACGGCAAACATCTTATGAGCGTATTCCAAGGCGTATTCTTTGGTGCCGGACTCTTTTTCCGTTAGAATCGCCGAAAGAGGAATAAGGCAGAAAAAACTCAAGGCCAGGAAAACCATTTTTCCCCCGATCAATTTAGTAGAAGATTGAAAATATTCCATGAGGCGATGTACGCCGATCCCGATCCAAATGGAAAAGAGGGCGAAAGACAGGGTATAGTAATCATGAATATCCGGAATCCGGTAATAAATGAAAAATCCGGTTAGCGAGATAAAAAGACTGAACAAAAAAAGAAACTTTTTTTTGTCGTAACGGACCTGGCCGGTGAGTCCCAAAATTCCAATTAAGGTGGGAAGATAATAAAAGTCTTTAAAAAGAAGATAACCAAAGAATCCTATCTCTTTCAGGTAATTCCATATGGAAGCCGGCATCATCTCGAATCGGAACAGTTCACCACTTAATAACCAGTACCAGCCGTATATCGTTTTAAAATCGATTCCAAACAGTTTGGCAAAATTTATAGGGGCAGGAAGATCGTTTCGGGAAAAGATAAACAAATAGGGCAGGCAGCCGAGAAGGAAAAAAGGCACGGATAGAAGTAAGGTTCTTGCGGTATCTTTATGGTTATGGTTCCATATAAAAAAAATAATCCCCATAGCCGGGATAAGGAGAATAGTGGTCATGTGGTTCGTAATCCCCAGACCCAGCAGAAAGGCGACGATAACGATCTTTCGCTTATCTTTGGTGGCCATCCAGGAGAGAAACAGATAAACAACAGACAACAGGATTAGAATTTGGAGCGTATAGACTTCGGCCGTATCCACTTTGGACATAAATGTTGGAGACAATCCAAATACAACGACCGTGAAGAGGGAGGGGAATTTTTCTTCAGTGATATGAAAAACGATTTTGTATAATAAAATCAGTGAAAAAAATCCGAAAAGAGCGGAAGAGAAATTAATCCAGTAAAAAGGGGATCCGAAAGGAAACAGGCTGAATAATTTTAATAACTGTATATAGGTCGGGTACCCGGTAGGATGAGGAATGCCCAAAAAAAGGGAATGGAAGGTGAATTCTCCGCTATCCACCCAAAAGATATCTGGAAATACCTTCCAGAGATAAAGGTTAAAGACCAGGAAAAAGAAAAATGGGACCTGATATTTCTTTATAAAATTTAGAGAGTTGGATAAAAGATGCGAAATGTTCATGAGATTGAGTCTTTTTTATGGGGAAAGTTTTTTTTCCAGGTTTTCCAACGAAAAGGACCAGGCCATGGCCTTTCCACCTTGCGGAGACCTTGGATCCAAGGCAGAAACCCGATTGAAAAACCGGAGTCCCTGTTGGATGTCTCCATATTTGGTATAGACCATCCCCAGATTTAGCAGGATGTCGAGATCATAAGGGCGGGCCCCATAGGCCCTTTTTAAATTTTGATAGGCCAGATCAAGCCAGGCCTTATCCTTTTGGGGATCCCTGGCGTACCGCATCAGATAGAATATGGCCAGATTGTTCAGATTGGAAGGATTTGCGGAATGGAGAACGGATTTTTTGAGATAGGGTTCGGCTAAATCCAGTTGGCCTCTTCTGGAAAAAATTACCCCCCGGTTTTCAAAATAGGTGGCCTGATGAATGGGATATTGATTACCCCCGTTCATATAACCCAGGACTAAATGCTTTTCCGCCCGGTTGAGATCTCCTTTTCTTAAATATTCCACGCCTAATTGATGGTCGACCATCCAATAGCCGGTTTGTTTTTTGACTTGGTGCCAGAAAACCAGATTGTTTTTCCAGGTGGGAGACCAGACAAAACATACCCAGCCGTTAAAGAAGATAAGGGCCAAGAAGAAGAGATAGAGCCAGCCCCGCCGGCGGTCTTTTAAATTGGGATAAATGTAATGCTGAATAAAACCGATAAGAAGACCGATGAAGATCAGGGAGGGCAAATACAAATATCGTTCGGCTAAAGGGGTGGCTGAAAGGTTGGTAAATACCGGGGGCAGGGCCATCAGGATGGATAAGAAGAAAAGGGCCACCCCAAACCTTCCCCATGGGTTGGTTCCCCTTAAGAAATAATAAATAAAAAAAGAAGAGGGAAAAAACCCCGTTAAAAAAAAGAACCAGGAAACAGGGACTTCCGGAATAACAGGTTGGATTGGAAAAGGATAAACCGTTTTGATGATATAGAATCCAAGGGCATTGAATACATTAATGACAAGACCCCAAGGGTCTCCTGAAATTTTGGCGGTCAGCGAATAGGAATTCATGGACCAGGCTTTTATGATGAGGGGTGGAACCAAAAGGATAATCGACAGGAGAAGGCCCTTGCGTAACAAGGGATATTTTTTAAAAAGCCATAGATAAGGTAAAACCAAAAATGGGCAGACCAGTCCGATTTCTTTGGAAAGGATGGCAAACCAGCCGAAAAGAATCATGGGGATGTAAAGGGTATGATCCATTTTTTCCGTCCAAAGATAAAAGGAAAGGAAAAAAAGGAGAATAAAAAAGGTGGCCAGCATATCGGTTCGGCCGGCAATCCAGGCCACATTTTCCAGATGGATGGGATGGGTAATGAATAAAAGGGCCCCGCTCAGGGAGAACAGATAAGGTATTTTCAGAATGGAAAGAATAACAAAAAAAAGCATCCCGGTGGCGCCATGAATGATCAGGTTGGAAAGGTGATACCCTGCCGGATCCTTGTACCAGAGGGAGTAATCCAAAAGCAGGGAAAGGCTGGTAACCGGCCTTGAGTAGAGCTGGAAATAAGGTTCAAAAAGGTTGGTAAAAGAATGTAAATGATGAAGATAGTAATTAAGGATAAAAGTATCATCCCAGACAAATTCATTATAAAGGGCAGGATAATAGGTAATAAAAGAAGTTGCGAGTATTAAAAAAAAAGCCGGGAGTATTTTTTTCCAATTAAGAAAGATTTCCTCATATTCAGGGTACTCCGATTTACTTTGATTGAACAAATGGGGAACTCTCTTTCAGAACATCCGCAAAAAATCATCCCTGGACAGAACCCCATGTCCTGTCCAGGGATGGGTTGGAGGATTTGTGGGACAGGATTTGGTTACGGTGTTATTGCCCCTTGGTTATCCACGGTATAAGTGGTATCTCCGCTGCTGTGGGAAGCGGTCATGGATAACCCGGCCATTGTTCCAGTGCCGACTGTCAGAGTCACATTGGTCGTTGCTTTATACCCATAACCGGTAAGAACTGAAGAATCTACTGTCCCCGCCGGACTATCCGAGAAATAGGCTTGGGAGGCAGTATAGGCATTTTTGACATCCGACTTGGCGGCCGTATTATAACCCCTTACCCGGTAAGAGCTGAACTGGGGGATGGCGATGGCGGCCAGAATGCCGATGATGGCAATGACGATCAACAGTTCCACCAGGGTAAAACCTTTTTGATTTCTCTTTTTATTGAATTTTTTTAACATGATCTTTCTCCTTTTTAATACGTTAAATAAAATGCTTAGTGGTTAACGTTTTAATTCCCCCTGACGAATTTTTTTGGTTTTCCCACCTCCTTGCTTATTTGCCTTATTAATTCAAATAGTTATTTTTAAAAATTCGGTTCACTTTTTATAAATGCAAAATAGATACCAAAAAAAATAATGGATCCAATAAAAAAATAATTAAAAATATTAATTAGTTAAGAAGAGCCAAACAAAGAGGGGATCTGGTTGAAGAAATTTTATGACAAAAATTGGTTAAAAATGACGAAAAATTGTTGATTGCTCCTTCCCCGTATTCAATAAATTCCGGATACTCCATCGCCTTTGAAAATCGCCGGAGGGGCCGGTTTTAAGCCGGCCCCTCCGGAGAATTCTGGGAATAATCGGATACGTTTTTTATTTTTTAAGGAGCATTTCACCGAGTTCCTTGGATCTCCGGGTGGCGGCCTCTACGGCATCCATCAAAATGCCGTGGAATCCGGCCTTTTCCAGGACATGAAGACCATGTATGGTGGTCCCTCCGGGAGAGGTGACCATTTCCTTCAACTGGCTGAGGGGCCAATCCATCTGACGGGCCATTTGAGCCGAACCCCAGACCGTCTGGACTGCCAATTTTAAGGCGACCGGGCGCGTCAGGCCCATTTTTACCCCGCCCTCGGTCAGCCCTTCCAGGATAGTGAAGACATAGGCCGGTCCGCTGCCGGACAGGCCGGTGACGGCATCCAACTGGGGCTCTTCCACCCGAACGGTTTCTCCTATGGCTTTAAAGATGGATTCTGCCAGAACCAGGTCCTTTTCCCCGGCCACCGAATTTTTACACAAGGCACTGATACCCGACAGGACCAAAGCCGGGGTATTGGGCATGACCCGGATGATTTTCGGGGTCTTCGAAAAAGACTGGCCCAGAAAGGCCATAGGCACCCCGGCGCAAATGGAGATAAGGATTTTTTCCGGGGACCAGATAGCGGAAAGGGTGGATAAGGCCTGGGTCACGTTTTGGGGTTTAACCGCCAGGATAACGGCCCGGGATGAGGCAATAACTTGAGGGGACTCTTTGACCGTTTTAACCTTATAGGTCTTTTGCAAATAGGCCAGCCGTTCTTCGATCAGGTCGCAGACCGAACAATCGTCCGGCGTTATGGTTTTGCTGCCCAAAAGGCCTTTAATCAAGGCTTCGGCCATGTTGCCGCCGCCAATAAAACCCAGAGGAATTTTTTGTTTCATACGTATAATCTCCCTTTCAAATTAGGACGCAGATTTTCGCCGATTCCCGCAGATAACGTTTCTTTATATTCAAAATCATGGTAATCTGCACGATCGGCCTTCTGCCGATCCGAGTTCATCGGCGTCCAAATCCGGCGGCTCTATCAAAAATTCTTTTTTATAGATTTCAAACATAGTCATTAAAAAGGAAAGGACGATAGGTCCCAATATAAAACCCAGAAAGCCGAAATAAATGAGCCCGCCCAGAACGCTCAGAAAGGTGAGCAGGGGATGCAGATTGGCCTCTCCTTTAAGAAGCAGGGGGCGAAGGACATTATCGGCTCCGGAAATAATAAGGGTGCCCCAGAGCGCCAGACCTATGGCCATCCAGAGGGAAGAGGTAAAAGCCAGATAAATGGCTGCCGGAACCCAAAGTATACTGGTCCCCACCAAAGGGATGACGGAACTGAAAACCATACAGACCCCCCAAAAAGCGGATGAGGGGATGCCGAAAATCCAAAACCCGATGCCCCCCAATAACCCCTGGGTCAGGGCGACAATAATGGAGCCCTTTAAGGTGGCCTTTAAGGTTCGTTGTAACTGAAGTACAATCCTTTCATGATGGGTGACCTCCAGGGGACTGAATACCTTTATTTCGCGCAGAAATTTTTCTCCGTCGATCAACAGGAAAAAAGTGATAAACAGCACGATAATCAGATCAAATAATATGCCGACCACGCCTTTGGCCAGGGTAGTCATTTCGGTATAAATAAATTCCGAAAAGGTCTTAAGAAACTTCCCTACATATTCTTCCACACGGAGTGACTGAAAATCTATCTGCCATCGCTCGAAAAGAAGGTTGAAAGAGAGCAACTTTATATCGATTATTTTTTTCAGGGACCCGTCCTTGAGTCCGTCGGATATCTTTTGATAAAAGTCTAAAGATTGACTGGTGATCAGCCCGGATAATAAAGAAAAAGGAATAAGAAAGACCAGGATTAATAGAAGGATCGTTAATAAGGCCGACAAGATTTTCTTCCCCCTGAAAATCTTTTGAAGCATCGAATAGAAGGGATATAAAACCATGGCCATTACGATGGCAATAAAGATGTCTGAAAGGAAAGGGCGGATTATCAGATAAAAAAGGTAAAGGACTCCGATCAGGAAGGCGATGAAGACGTAATTCGAAACCGGATTTGCGGTGTCGCCTTTCCTTCTGAAATAGGG
>CAZVHO010000219.1:0-7106 GCA_964627515.1 uncultured Thermodesulfobacteriota bacterium
TGAAGGCTTTAATAATAAAGGCCGCCAGGGTGGTCTTGCCTACCCCGCCTTTTCCGCTTATGGCGATTTTCATAGGTTCTCCTTTTGGTCGCTTATAAAGCCTGCTCTAAGAATTTTATGTCCCAATTTTTATAAGCAGGGCTTGATTTTCCGCGTCGTTTAATGATCGCTTCTTTCTGGATTCCAGAATTTCAAATATCTTTGGTTTGGTTTTCATGCTGATCAATATTGAGATGCCGTTTCTGGTTCTTTTGTTCGTACATCCGTTTGTCCGCCTCGGCGATCAATTTTTCAACGTTTGTCGGGTGTTCAGGATCATAACGGACCTCGCCTATGCTCAGGGAAAGGTCGTAATCTCCCCCTCTGCTATTGTTATAAAATTCCAGATTACGGTATAAACGGTCGCAAAGATTCTCGGCACTGGATTCAGAGTCCCCCTCCAAGGCCAGGATAACAAATTCATCCCCCCCGATCCGGGCGATGATGTCCGGCTCACGATAAGTCTCTTTGATGATATTGGCTACGGCCATTAAAGCCCGATCCCCTTCCTGGTGTCCATAATGGTCATTAATTTCCTTCATATGATCCAGGTCGGTAAAAAGGAGGCATACCCCCCGGTTCAACCGGTTGGCCATCTTCAATTCCTGTTCGGCCAGAGTCAGGAACCCCCGGCGATTATAAAGGCCGGTCAGATCGTCCACCAGACTCAAGGTTCGCAGTTGTTCTTCGGCCTTTTTTCTTTCGGTAATATCCCTCATGAACACCAGGGAAACCGCCTCCCCCTGATAGACGATCCTTCTGGCCGTGACCTCAAGGTAAAGCGGCTCACCGTCTTTTCGGATACCCTTAAACTCATATTTCTCCGGGACCGGTTCGCCCCTTTGTCTTGTTTCATTGATCCTTTGAACCCTTTCCCGGTCATCGGGGTGGATCATCTGGGAAATGGGTTTTCCCATGATCTCATCGGCCCTCTCGTAGTCGAATATTTCAGCGAAGCTCTGATTGACATAGATATGGATCCCCCCTTTGACCATGGCGATCCCGTCTTTGGAATATTCGGTTGTTATCCGGTACCGTTCTTCCGATTCTTTGAGGATCTCTTCCGCTCGCCGGCGGAGGGTTACATCCCGAAAGCTCCAGACCCGGCCAACGCTTTTCCCTTCAATTCGCTGGGGTTTAGAATAGCGTTCAATAATTCTGCCGTCTTTAAACTCGATATCATCGAAACTTTCTGCCTCCGGGTGGGCATACAAGGCATTTACCTTTTTTATAAATTCATCAGGATCTCTGAGCTGGGCCAGAACATGAGCCAGGGCCTGGCTGTCATCCCTGGTTTTCAGTATGAAATCGGGTATGGCCCAGAGCTCAACAAATTTTTGATTATAACGAACGATCCGTCCCTGGTGGTCCACCGCCAGGATCCCATCCGCCGTGGATTCCAGGGTCGCCTCCAGCAACGAATTGAGTTCTTTAAGATGGTCTTCAATCTGTTTTCTCTCAGTGGCGTCTCGAACAATCCCCCGAAATCCGACAGGCAGGGACTTTTCATCTTTAATCAAAGAAATGGAATACTCTATCTCCCTCCGGCAGCCATCCGGTCTGGTCACTGTTCGATTACCGGTCTTAACTGGAATACCCGTCCGGAAAACGTTGTTAAAAATTTGCAAGGTCCTTTGGGAATCATGATTCCCGACCTTTTTGTAGGTATTCCCTATGATCTGTTCCCTGGGGATCCCGATTATGTCGGCATAGGCCTCATTACAAAAGATAAATGTCCCCTTTAAATCGACTTCATAATACCCGTCTTCAAGATTCTCCAGAATAGCCCGGGACTTTTCCTCGGCCTCCCGCAGGGCGGCTTCCGCTTCCCGGCATCGATCTTCCAGGGCCTCCCATTCGACAATCCCCCGGCCAAGTCCCTTTATATCCTTGGGTAAGTCTTCTTTAAATTTTTTATCGGGCACCATGGGAACATATCCTCCTGGCTATGGAAAAGGAGTTCCTTCGGCCGGTGTTCATCATCTGATCCGGTAAGTTAATTTATCAGAATCCAATAGATTAGCCAATTATTTTTTAAATCGGAAATTTTTCCTTGACAAATCCGCCCTGAAAGTCTACTTACCGGTAAGTAAAAAAAGGGGGGCACTAATGCCCGGAAAGAAAAAACAAACCGGCTCCGAAACCGACGGGGCGGTCCGGCAACGGCTTTTAGCCGGAGCCACCGAATTATTTGCCCGCAAAGGATACGCTTCCACCACGGTCAGGGAAATCGTCCAGGCTGCCGGGGTGACCAAGCCGGTGCTATATTATTATTTCCCGAACAAGGAAGGGATTTATCTGGAACTCATGCGGGGGGCCTGGGAACGATTCGACACCCTCCTTGATGGTGCCCGAAAAGAATCCGGTGTGGTCAAAGAAAGGGTGCTTCACCTTTCTGATCAGGTTTTTGGGTTGTTTTTAGATCATATTGAGGTGGCCCGGGTAGGTTATTCCATCTATTACGGACCTCCGCAAGGGGCCCCTTTTTTTGACTTCGATGCCTTTCATTTCAAGTTTCATGAGGTGATCAAGGGCCTGGTCGAAGAGGGCATTCGGAAAAAAGAATTTCGAAATGGAAATGTGCTGGAAATGACCTGGGCCATTATCGGAGCGGTTCATGTGGCCATAGAAATCGAGCTCTGGCATCCCGAGTTGGGGATGGGGCGTCCGGGATTGGGCCGGGTCCTCAACTTGATTTTCGAAGGGATTTCCAGACGGGAGAGCAAAAAGAAAGGGGAACAGTGATGAAACGGGGATTGGTAGTCGGGGCTGTCTTGGCTGCCCTGTGGGTCGGATGCTGGGGATGTTCAAAATCCAAAGAAGAAACCAAAGGGGCCGAGAAGGCCGCCCGTCCCCCCATGGCCGTAGAGGCGACCGAGGTTCAAACCAGAGACCTTGTCGAGGGGATCGAGGTGGTAGGATCTTTGGCCCCTAAGTTCGTGGCCAATCTCAAGTCCGAATATGCCGGGATTGTAACCGAGGTCTATGTGAACGAATGGGTTGGGGTTAAAAAGGGGACCCCTCTGGCCAAATTGGATTCCCGTGAAATAGAGTCTATTGTCCAAAAGGCCCAGGCCGCCGTTGAGGTGGGAAAGGCCAACCTCCTGCAGGCCGAAGTGGCCGGAAATCGGGCCGAACGGGAATTTACCCGGGCCCAAAACCTCAAAGAAGCCGGGTTGATCACCCGGCAGAACCTCGACGATGCCCAGACCGAAAAGTCAGCCGCCGCGGCCCGCATCTCTGCGGCCAAGGCCCAACTGCTGGCTGCCGAAAAGGATCTCCGCCATGCCCAGACCCGTCTGGCCAAAGCGGTGATCTATTCTCCGATGAATGGCATAGTCTCGTCGCGCAACGTCAATGTCGGGGACTTGGTGGGTGAACCCGGATCACAGCGGATCATGTTTCAGATCGTCGACAACCGTTTGCTGGAGCTGACCGTTACCGTTCCCTCCATCGAAATGGGCCGGCTCCGGCTGGGGCAGCCCCTGACCTTTTACACCGATGCCTTCCAGGGGAAGACCTTTTCCGGGAAAATCAAATTCATCAATCCGGCGGTCAACGAGGCCGACCGGTCGGTCAAGGTCATTGCCGAGGTCCCGAACAGTCCTGAAATCCTTAAAGGGGGTCTCTATGTTAAAGGCAAGGTTATTACCGGCCAGCGACAAGATGTGCTCCAAATCCCCCGTTCAGCCCTTTTGTCCTGGGACGTGGGGGCCAAGAAAGGGGAAATCTTTACAGTCCAAAAGGACCTGGCCCTTCGTAAAGCCATCCAGACCGGAAGCCTTTCCGGAGATTGGGTGGAGGTGGTCTCGGGCATTCAAAAGGGAGAACAGATCATCACCCGGGGAGGTTTCAACGTCAAGGATGGTGACCGGGTCAAGATCACACGGATGAACGGAGGGAACTAAATCATGTTTCTTTCCAACCTTTCCATTAAACGGCCCATCTTCGCCACCATGATGATGCTGGCCCTGGTCACCCTGGGGATCTTTTCCTACCGGCGCCTGGCAATCGATATGTTTCCGGATGTGGAAATCCCGGTCCTTTCTATTGTGACCAAATTTCCCGGGGCCTCTCCGGAAACCGTGGAACGGGAAGTCACCAAACGCATTGAAGAGGTGGTCAACCGCATCTCCGGTGCCAAACATGTTATTTCCATTTCCCGGGAAAGCCTCTCCCAGGTAGTCGTCGAGTTTCAACTGGAGGTAAAAATCAACGAGGCCTCCCAGGAAGCCAGGGCCAAGATCAACACCATCCGGGGCGATATGCCTCAGGATATCGAAGAACCGATCATTCAGAAACTGGATATCGCATCCATGCCCATCGTTTCCCTGGCCGTTCGCTCTGAAAGACTTTCTCAGCGGGACTTGACCACCATGGTGGAAAAAAAGGTCAAAAGACGTTTTGAAAACATTTCCGGAGTAGGCAAAGTCGAATTGGTCGGATCCTCCAAAAGAGAAGTCAATGTCTGGATTGATCCCGTCCGTCTGGAGGCCTTGAATATGGGGGTGGATGAGGTCATGGCCGGTCTGCAATCGGAAAATGTCAACACCCCTTTGGGCCGGCTTAACCGTAATGGTTCTGAATTTACCCTGCGTATTTCCGGGAAACCGGAAGAGGTGGAACAATTTAAATCCATGGTCATCGGCCAACGCAACGGCCGACCGATCCTTTTGAGCGAGGTGGCCGAGGTCCAGGACGGCATCGAAGAACAGCGCTCCCTGGCCCTGATCAACGGCATTCCGGCCGTGGCCCTGGATATCCTGAAACAATCAGGGGCCAATACCGTCGAGGTGGTGGACCGGGTCAAAAAAACCATCGACAAACTCCAACCCGAGCTGCCGGGCGGCACCACCATCGAGGTGGTACGGGATGGATCCGTAATGATTCGGGATTCGGTTCATGATGTGCAGGAGACCCTGATCCTGGGCGGAATCCTGACCATCCTGATCGTCTTTTGTTTTCTCAATTCCTGGCGCTCTACGGTGATTACCGGCCTGACCCTGCCCATTTCGGTCATCTCCTCCTTTATCGTCATGAACTTTATGGGCATGACCTTGAATGTCATGACCCTCATGGCCCTGTCCCTGGCCATCGGCCTGTTGATCGACGACGCCATCGTGGTCCGGGAAAACATCGTCCGCCACCTGGAAAAAGGCCAGGACCATTTTACGGCCGCCCGGGAGGGGACCAGTGAGATCGGACTGGCCGTGTTGGCCACTACTTTTTCCATTGTGGCTGTCTTTGTCCCGGTGGCCTACATGAAAGGGATCGTTGGCCGCTTCTTTTTCCAGTTCGGCATTACGGTAACCTTTGCCGTTATGGTTTCCCTCTTCGTCTCTTTCACCCTGGACCCCATGCTCTCCTCCCGATGGTTTGACCCGGACATCGAACGCAAAGGCCGGCGTCACTTCATCGCCCGCCTGTTGGATTATTTCAATCACTGGTTCGATCAAATGGCCGATCGCTACCGCCTGATTGTTGCCTGGGCCCTGGATCACAGAAAATCCGTTATGGTGATCACCACCCTTTCCTTTTTCGGAGGGCTGGCCCTCTTCTTCAATCTGCAGAGTTCTTTCATGCCCACCTTTGATGCCGGGGAATTCCAACTGGATTTCAAAACCGCACCGGAGGCCTCGATAGAAGAAAGCCGGGGCCGGGTAGCAGCCGTACTGGCGGTCCTGAAAAAGATCCCCGAAATCAAGCATACCTATACCACTATCGGGGCCGGTGATACGGGCACGGTCCGGGATGTCAAGATGTATATTAAGTTGAAAGAACGCAAAGAACGAACCAGAAAACAACACCAGATTCAGGAAGAGGTCCGAAAACAGCTCATAAACGTTCCGGGTATCCTCCCCTCCATCATGGAGGCCGGGAGGATGGACAACCGGAAGCCCCTTTTAGTCAATATCCGCGGAGATGATATTACCCTGCTCAAAAAATATGCCGCCCAGCTCAAGGAAAAAATTTACCATATCCCCGGGATTGTCGATTTAGAGGTTACTTTAGAGCAGGATATCCCGGAATACCGTCTTAAGGTGGACCGGGAGCGGGCCGTGGATACCGGGTTGATGACGGCCAATATCGTGCGTACCGTCGGTGCCCTGATAGGCGGAAAGGCCGTCTCCACTTATGAAGACCAGGACGGTGATGCCGTTAATCTGAGGGTCCGGCTTCCAGGCGACCTGCGTGAAGACCCGGCCCAGGTCGCCCGCCTGCGGATGACCGTTCAAAGACCGGGACAATTACCCACCCAGGTCCCCCTCCGGGAACTGGTCTCTTATGAAAGGAGCACCAGCCCTTCGGAGATCGACCGTCAGGATCTTTCCCGGCAAGTCGTCATCTCGGCCAACCTGGATAACCTGCCTCTGGGTACGGCCATGGCCAAAGTGAAGGAGGCGACTCAAAGCCTGAAAATGGCCCCGGGCTATCAAGTGGTCTTCTCCGGTGAGGGGGAAGATATGATGGAATCCTTCGGTTATATGGCCGAGGCCTTGATCCTGGCCGTCCTTTTTGTCTATCTCATTCTGGCCTCCCAGTTTGAATCCTTTATCGATCCTCTGGCCATTATGCTTTCCCTGCCCCTTTCCCTGGTGGGTATGGCCGGTATCCTCTCCCTGACCGGGGACACCGTTAACATCATGTCCCTTATCGGGTTGATCATGTTAATGGGCCTGGTTACCAAGAATGCCATCTTGCTGGTGGATTATACCAAGGTCCTCCGTTCGCAAGGGATAGAACGAAAAGAAGCCATTATTACTGCCGGCCGGACCAGGCTGCGTCCCATCTTGATGACCACCCTGGCCATGATCTTCGGTATGCTGCCTCTGGCCCTTTCTCTGGGTGCCGGGGCGGAAATGCGGGCCCCCATGGCCCGGGCCGTCATCGGAGGCCTCATTACCTCCACCTTCCTGACCTTGCTGGTGGTCCCGGTGGTCTATTCCCTGCTCGACGATTTCAGCTTGTGGTTCCGCCGGAAGAAGAATTGAAAAAGGAGTATTAACGATGAAAAAAAGCTGTAAGAGAAAATGGAGCCCTATTCTTTTTTCAATAATGATTTTTTT
>CAZVHO010000220.1:0-7033 GCA_964627515.1 uncultured Thermodesulfobacteriota bacterium
AACCGAGAAAACAAACTTCAACCTGTAGTATCGGGAGAAACCGGTCTACTCGACTTAAAACCTATTAGCCAGAATAGGTTGGTACATCCCGGTCTGAAAATAGCGACTATAGGGGAGGCACTTGGACAGGAGCAGGAAGGTTATAGCTTTGGAGTCATTCTTTTCTCCTTCCAGGGTATCAAAATTACCTCCCCCTTTGGAGATGATTAAATCGGAATCCTGAAACAGATCCCTGAACTCGGCAGAACATCGGGACAAGAGGGTTCCCGGCACAGGGGCCTTCAGTCCATTTTCTATGATGGTGGCCAGGCGGTCCATTCCTACACTTTGGGCCTCCCGGATAGTGACATCGTTTAAGGCCGGCACACTCCGGACCACAAAGAAGACTTCAAGATCGTATAAGGTCCTGATGGTCTCTATCAGGACCTTATCAAAGACGATTTCTCCGGAATTATCCCCTAAGTAGAGTAATAGGCGGGCTTTTTCTAATTTATCCCGGAAGGTCAGGAAGGATGTTTCGTCTATCGGCTGTTGCAACTCCTGGTCGAGGACTTTTTCAACTTCTATCGAACGATCGGAGACCATCAGGTCGATACCATTTCCCTGGATGGCCAGCCGGACGGCGGTGAAAAGGGGATCGGATGATTCCTGAACCAATCGCTTTAAATGGGGATAGAGTTCCAACCCTTTTTGGTTTTGTTCTGCCTTTAAGCCTTTAAACGGATCGGGATCCCGGAAGGTCTCACTAATTTTCCCCATAACCGGTTCAACTACTTCCGCACTGGTGAGATCCCAGTCAAGACCCCGCAAGGCAGGAATTTGGAGTATTTTAATCGTCAGTTCTTTAAGGACCGCCTCATCATCGGTCAATTTTCTGATGGCCGAGGTGGACATCTTTAAAATACAGGGGATGCAATCCGGCTTGATTAACAAATTCCTACCTTTCCATGTTTGATCAACGCGTTAAAAGCCTGCCGCAATGATTTCGACCAGGGGGTCGGCGCGAAGCGCTGCCTGGCCAAGCATTATATAACGTTAGTGCCCTCCTAAGTCAAGGGAGAACGAACTTTTCGCATGAAATCTCCTTTTAATTAGTAACTGCCTTATTGTTAAAGCCTTTGGGGTTACAATGTTATTGGTGATCAAGTATGTGTTTTATAAAGATCAGATCCTTTGGGACTGGTTTGCCGGGCCTGGACGGTAAAAAACGTCAAAAATAGGTTGCGTTGAGTATAAAAATCTGATAAAGTATGCGCAAAAATAACCATAAAGCGCATACTTTATCAGGTGATATATGGATGAAACTCATGTGGTTGAAACTTTCAGGCGGCAAAAAATCATCACTATTGAGCAACTTGTAAATCTGATCCACTGCTCGGCGATTACAGCAAGGCGGCGGCTGAAACATTGGCAAACCTATACCAGTATCAATAAAAATGGACGGTACTATACCCTGCCGCGGATCCCGGTGTTCGATCAAAATGGCTTATGGCGGTATCAAGCGGTCCTTTTTTCGAGGCATGGCAATCTCAAGCGGACCATTGTGGCACTAATCGCCGATTCGCCAAAAGGTCTGAGCGCTGCTGAAATCGCCGAGCTTGTCGATCTTGTACCCAATAGTTCTTTTCTATCGCAATTCAAGGATGTGCCTGGCGTAAAAAGAGAAAAGCATCAGGGGCGCTATATTTATCTGTCGGACATGCCGGGGATTTGCGCCAGGCAAAAGCAGCGATGGGAAACGATCGCTTTTCCGACGGATGCGCAAGCGGTAGTAATATTGGTTCAGTTGATAAAGCATCCGGGCATTGGCGTTGAAGAGCTTTCAGAGTGTGTATCTGATCAAGGGGTATCCGTTGAGCCGGCCTTTGTTCAAAGGTTTTTGGACGTTCACGACCTTTTAAAAAAAACTTTGGATACAAAGCCGTAACGTGTCTTAAGGGGTATATAGACAAGATAGCCAAAGACCATAGCGCCATGAACCTGTTCAAACAAGCGCCCACGATCCACTTTTGCCCGAGGATCGGTGGATGCGATGGTGATTTAAAAGTGCTCAAAAGCCGTGAAAAAAATGTAGTCACCTTGGATATTGGGCCTTTTCGCGCCAAAGAGACGATTTTACAAAACGGAAACGGCGAGGTCTATCATAGCGAGCAGTTGCGAGACTTGACACCTACCCGATGCACCTATGGATACGATGTTTTGGTTTATGTTGGATATGCACTATTTGTCCACAGCCGTGGCGAGCAACAAATAGTAGAAGAGTTGGGCAAAAAAAACGTTTTGATATCCTTGCGAGAGATCGGTTATCTTGGCAAAAAATTTATTGCCTATCTTGCGATAGCGCACCATCAGAGCCGGCGGCGATTAAAACAAGCGATGGTATCACGAGGCGGATACATTCTGCACATTGACGGAACCTGCGAAGCCGATAGCCCGCATCTTTTTACCGGGATAGACGGCATTGCCCAGATTGTCTTGGACAACATCAAGCTGCCCTCGAAAAAAGCTGAGTTACTCATCCCCTTTTTGCGTCAAATAAGACGGCAATACGGCGATCCGATTGCGTTAGTCCATGATATGGGCAAAGGCATTTTATCCGCCGTGGAAGCCGTATTTAAAGGTATTCCGGATTTTATTTGCCACTCCCATTTTTTACGCGACATCGGCAAGGACTTGTTTGAAAAAGAGTACGCCATCATCAGGAACCGATTTAAAAAGCATAAGATTCGCCCATTGCTGCGACAAAAGCTCAAAGCCTTGGGAAAAAAGTTGATGAGCAGGCGGTTTACACGTTGGTTAACGGTATCGACAGCGGTCGTATTGATCCCGCGGTTATGGAGAAAACGCCCGCCGCCGCGGCCTATGCAATGGTTCATTGGACACTTGACACTGATGGATACGGATTTCCTTTTGACTGCCAAAATTTTACATTTTATCAACGGTTGGGAGTATTGCACGACGTCGTCAAGAATAGACTGATCCGGAACAGTGTGCTGTCCCGGTTATGGGGGCCTCTTACCAAAATCGTTGAAGACCCACAGTTAAAAAAAGCTGCAATGCAGATGAAAAAAAAGGTACAGACTTTTAAAAAACTTCGCGAGGCGCTCGGCATTGCTGTTGCGCAAGGCGGACAAGGTTTAAACGATGACGGTCGGGAAGGTCACATAAAACGCATTGAGGATGAAGTTAAACGCTTTCGCAAGAAAATAGCAAAAGACGAAGACTACCATAAGATGATCGAACAAATCGATAAATACTGGGATAAGCTTTTTGCCGATCCGATCACCATAAATACCTCAACCGGTCAGATCAACATCCAGCCCCAACGTACCAATAATATCCTGGAACGATTTTTTCGGGATTTAAAACGCAGCCATCGTAAACGAAGCGGCTCGATATCTTTGAACAAAACGCTTACGTTCCTGCTTGCGGACACCCCTTTGGTGAAGAATCTGGACAATCCGGCATATGTAGAGATACTTCTTGATGGCTGCCGCACGTTAGAAGAGCGGTTTGCGAAAATTGACAGTTTCATGGTGGTGGACCAGTTAAAGGCGGAACGTCAAAAACAGCAGGGTATCTATCCTGAGATGAAAAAAATAATTCGGCTGCCGGATTTACCCGAACGGTTGACCTTGCTATTGGCCGATAGCAATATTAATACCAACCGTTATTTGCGGTCATAGGGTCGTAATAAAGTCACGCTAGATTCAATAACTATTTGAAAGCATCTGGAGATTGGAATAACAGGGGGCTATGGCCTTTGAGGTAATGAAGGATCATAGAATAACTGAACGTAATGGATGTCCCTTTGTGTTCTCACGATTTGAAACTCTTGGTGTCATTCCGGCGGAAGCCGGAATCCAGGTTTTTAAGCTTTTCTGGACCCCGGCTTTCGCCGGGGTGACGGTCTGGAAATGAAATCTCCCTTAAGTTAACGGCATTGGGTCCGACCCCGTTTAGAAAACCAAGCCTATATCTTTTCTTGACTATTCACCCCTCCCCATTTTATAATCATCATCGTAAATTCAAGTTCTTATGACAATTCGATCAGACTGACAAACACAATACCAAATCGCCGTTCGCTCCAGGGCGGCGTCATTTTACCGATCTTATCAGGAATCTTCTTTATGGATGCGACACAACTGGCTCTTCTTTTTTCCGAGCCTGATACGCAAGCACGTCTTCAAAAGACTGTGCCGATAGATACGACTTTTCCGGAGGAAGATGCCAATAGACTGGCAACAATTGAGTCTTTTAACAAACACCTTTTCAGGCCCAATACCTATTTGCATAAATGGTGGGCACGGCGGTCCGGGACCACCTTTCGCCATATTTTAAAGCAACTCGTACCGGATATCTCAAAAAGGGATTATTACAGTGCCGGGGGGTTAGAGGGGGTTACTATTCTTGATCCCATGATAGGCGGCGGAACCACCTTGCATGAGGCGATCCGCCTGGGCGCCAATGTAATCGGGTTTGACATCGATCCGATTCCTGTATTGCAGGCCAAGGCTTCCCTCTCCGGCATCTCCCTCTCTGAAAAGCAACAAGTCTACCGCTCTTTCGAAAAGGAATTGGCCAGGCGAATCGCCAAGTATTTTAAGACTTCCTGCCCAACCTGCCGCCGCAGTGCTGATCTGCAGTTCACCTTATATGGCTTAAGAAAATGGTGCGACTCTGACGAAGTTTTGGTCGTTGACTCGTTTGTTCTTCGGGAGGAGTCTGATGACACTCAGAGAACACTCGACGAGTTCTATCCGTCAAGACAAATCGATCAAACGGGAAAAACCTGGAAGATAATGACCAAGGAAGAAGCTCGGGAGAAAGGTATTAACGGAAAAGCCTCAGAGATGCTTTCGGTTCCCTTTCCCGAACGTTATGTCCCTCTGGTTATCGCCGGGTATTGCCCTGTTCATCAAAATTTTTTTAAACCCCTCGACAGCCAGGATATTAAACTTCTTCTATCCGCCCAACGTTGGGTAGGCAAAAATATCCAATTTCCAACCGGTAACTTTGAGATACCAAACGGTCCCAAGTCAGATGACTTGAAAAACAGGAATGTTCATTATTTCTATGAACTCTTTTTCCCCCGTCAGTTGATCTATATTGCCGAGTCTCAGGCTATCCTGGCCACCATCTCGCAGAAGCATGCCCTTTGGATGAGCTTATTATTATCAACCTCTCTGGAATTCAATGCCGCTCTCTGTGGCTACAAAGGGGTGGATAAAAGACGGCCTGGGGCTATCAGGCACGTTTTTTCCCACCATGCCTATTCTTTCCCCTATACGGCACTTGAAAACAACCCCTTGTTTCCCCGCAATACCTCCGGTACTCTCGGGAATCTCTTTGAAAACAGGATCGCCGCCGCCGGGGAATGGGCCAAAGCTCCGATTGAACGGCGCTATGCCAACCACCAATGGATAAAGACGACCATCCAAAACGAGATCGACATGGGCCAGGAGGCCTCTTCTCTTTCTGAATTTTCGGGTCAGAGAAGAATGTTTCTCATAAGCCAGAACGATTCGACCCAAATGCCCTTACCATCAAGATCTGTGGATTTCGTCGTGACCGACCCACCCTATTTTAACAGCGTTCAGTATAGTGATTTGTCCCATTTTTTCCGGTGCTGGCTTAAAACCTTTCTTCCGGACCAATCCAATTGGCAATATGTGACCCAGTCCTCGGCCGTTGCCGAATCGGTAGAAAATGAAGCCAAGTTTGGTTTCGTCCTTGGCCAAATATGGCAAGAATGTAATCGGGTTCTAAAACGTCCTCATGGCCGGCTTATCTTTACTTATCACCATTGGAATCCGAATGCCTGGGCGCAACTTACCATAGCCCTGAAAAAGGCCCGCTTCCTCTTGACCAACGCCTTTGTTGTCCATTCGGAGAATCCAATTTCTGTTCACATCATGAATTTACGGGCCCTGAAGCATGACACCATACTGGTCCTGAGGCCGCGGGGGCCTCGAAAAAAGAAACAATGGCAAGAACCTGAGCCGATAGAAGACTTTGACAGCTATTCTTTTGGCAAAGCCTGCGGGAACATGATGGGCTGGATTCTCGAACAGGATTTATCTGAGCAAGATATTGCCAAAACCTGGGGGAATTTTCTGAAAGGTTAACTTAATGGCCAAATACCCTTCCGAGATATTCGGACACTATTGGAAAGACGCTTCTATAGAGGCAAAATCCGCCAAGAAAAACCATCACTGCCCGTTTCATCACTCGGTGTGCTATAAAAAAAGCAGACTGGTTGGCTACCCTTTCGGCGTATGCACCGCCCACACCGATGGCAAAGAGATTGCGCTATGCCCCCGCAGGTTTCTGGAGAGGGGCCTCATCTTTCGGGATATCGCCAAGGCCCACTTTGGCTCGATTCACAATATCCTCGTTTTCAGTGAGGTCGGTCTTCCCGGGATCGGCAACTTCGACTTTGTAATGGTCAAACACAAGCCTCTCAGCACCGTGGTAGAAGATTTTGCAGTAATCGAACTCCAGACCGGACAAACCACCAGCACCGGCAAGCTTGTCCAAGGGTTCAAAGACTTGATGGAATCAGGGACTTTAACCCCTAAGGCCACCTACAATTTCGGCATAAATACCTATGATATATGGAAGAGGACATTCACCCAGATTCTCAACAAAGGCGTAATACTTGAGAAATGGAAACGGAAGATATTCTGGGTCGCCCAGGAACCGATTTTTGAATACTTTCGAGTTAAATATCGTCTCGGATCTATTCAGTACGACCCCAATCATTCCTCCATCTTCCTCCTTTACGATCTGAAACTTACGGGGAATCGTCTGGTCCTTTCCCAAACCAACAAATACTCCTCGACCATAGACGCCCTTTTTGAGGCCTTCAGGAAGAACGATGAGATTCCACCAGTTGAGAAGTTCGTGGAGCGATTGCAGACCAAGGTGGATTCCGATCTCAAATTGGGTCTTAGGTTGGATAAAAAAATATCTTCCAGTTATTTTGACGCCCCTAAGCCGACATCTTCCGGCAGGGTTAAAGAAGAGCAGG
>CAZVHO010000221.1:0-6997 GCA_964627515.1 uncultured Thermodesulfobacteriota bacterium
CTTTTCCCTTTGAATATTTCGGGGAAAAAGGTCCTGATCAAACCCAATGTCCTTCGGGGCTCGGAGGCCAGGGAAGGCATCACCACCCATCCGGCCGTCCTCCGGGCCGTGGTGGAAAAGGTGGAATCCATGGGTACCGCTTCCATTATAGTGGGTGACAATCCAGGGGTTTTCAGCTACGGAGAAAACGAGGCTTCCTTCAAAAAAACAGGCCTGATGGAAGCTGCCAAAGGTTACTATCAGAACATCGGAAACGATTCCCGGCCCGTCGATTTCAATCCCGAGTTCATAGCCAAGGTGAGCCTTTCCACGGCTATTTTGGAGTCGGATATCATTATCAGTCTGCCGAAATTCAAGACCCATGGCCTGACCGTCATCAGCGGAGCCATTAAAAACAGCTACGGGTTTTTACCCGGGGCCCAGAAGGCCAACCTGCACAAGGCCGCCGGCGGACCGAAACGGTTCCATGAATTGCTGGTCGACGTCTTTCGGCTCCGGGTGCCTGACCTGTTCATCATAGATGCCGTGGTCGGGATGGAGGGCAATGGGCCGGCTTCACCGGACCTCCGGGATATCGGCCTGATTCTGGCCTCCGATAATGCCGTGGCCCTGGATGCGGTTATGGCCTATATGATGGGTTGCGATCCAGGACTGCTGCGGTTCCTGCAAAAGGCCAGGGAGACGGGATTAGGCGACTATGACCTGTCGTCGATTGAAGTCGAGGGAGAGATGAAACCTATTCCCGGCTTCAAACTCCCTCCCCTTGGCGGCGAAGCGGTTTCCGGCAATACGGCTGTGAGAGAGTTTATGGAAAGCCGGACCCGGCTGCGGCCCCAGGTCGATCCGGAAGCATGCACCGCCTGCGGCACCTGCATCGATCATTGTGCGGTTTCGGCTTTAGTCCTGAACGAAGACAACCTGCCCCAAGTAGACGCCGACACCTGCATTACCTGCTTCTGTTGCCAGGAAATGTGTCCGGAGAAGGCGATCACGTTAAAATAAAAGACGGTCCAAGGTTCAAGGTCCAAGGTCTGAGACCAGAACATCCCTAATTGATTTTACGCCTTGCACCTTATACCTTATACCTGTAATCAAAGAAGTCTTCTATGACTTATAATGAAGAACTGGATTCGCGAATTGCAGCCCTTGTAGCGGGTTGGTCCCATGTGGATCGAAAAAAAATGTTCGGTGGCGTCTGCCACCTGATGAATGGGAATATGTTCTATAGATCAAGCCCCGTCCGGCCAAAACCGAAAATCCCCTGCCACTCCGGATAATGGAGCAACAGGGGATTTTAAGGTAATGGGTTAAAGGGAACTTATTTTACTTCTTCAAAATCGGCATCGACCACATCCTCATCAGCCTTCTTTCCGCCCGATGGACCGGCCCCGTGCTCCGGTCCGGCATCGCCGCCGGGCCCTTGCTGGCTGGCCTGGGAATACATCTTTTCAGCCAGTTTATGTGAGTTTTGGGTCAACTCATCCGACAGCCGCTTTATTTCACCGGCATCAGTGGTTTCCATGGCCTTCTTCAACCGCTCTATGGACGTATCGATTTCCGTTTTAAGGCCGCTTTCTACCTTGTCTCCCAACTCCTTGACGGTTTTTTCCGTCGAATAGATCAGGGTGTCGGCGTGATTGCGGGCTTCCGCCAGCTCCTTTTTCTTTTTGTCCTCTTCGGCGTGCATCTCGGCATCTTTGACCAGTTTTTTGATCTCTTCTTCGCTCAATCCGCTGGAGGCCGTTATCTTGATGGACTGTTCCTTGCCCGTCCCCAAATCCTTGGCCGACACATGAACGATTCCGTTGGCATCGATATCAAAGGTGACTTCGATTTGAGGCAGGCCCCGGGGGGCGGGTGGGATACCGGTCAATTCAAAACGCCCGAGGGTCTTGTTGTCGGCAGCCATCTCCCGTTCCCCCTGGAGCACATGGATCGAAACCGCCGGTTGATTGTCTCCGGCAGTAGAGAAGATCTGACTCTTTCGGGTTGGAATGGTGGTATTCTTCTCAATCAATTTGGTATGGACCCCGCCCAGAGTCTCGATCCCCAACGACAATGGGGTCACATCCAGGAGCAGGACATCTTTTACATCCCCTTTTAAAACCCCGGCCTGGATACCAGCCCCGATGGCCACCACTTCATCCGGATTTACTCCTTTGTGCGGTTCCCGGCCAAAGAGTTCCTTGACCTTCTGCTGGACTTTGGGCATACGGGTCATGCCCCCTACCAGAATGACTTCCTGGATCTGGTCGGCCGTAAGTCCAGCGTCCTTGAGGGCCATCCGGCAGGGTGGGGCCACCTTTTCAATGAGGTCCTCGACCAGCATCTCCAGCTTGGCCCGGGAAAGTTTCAGATTCAGATGTTTGGGGCCGCTGGCATCGGCAGTAATAAAAGGGAGATTGATGTCCGTTTCCATGGAAGTGGACAACTCCATCTTGGCCTTTTCCGCGGCCTCTTTCAGGCGTTGGAGGGCCATTTTATCGCTCCTCAAATCGATGCCCTGATCCTTTCGGAACTCAGCCGCCAGATAATCAATAACCCTTAAATCGAAGTCTTCCCCGCCCAGGTGAGTATCGCCGTTAGTGGACTTGACTTCAAAGACCCCCTCCCCGATTTCGAGGATGGAGATATCAAAGGTCCCGCCCCCCAGATCGAAGACGGCAATCTTCTCATCCTTCTTTTTATCCAGTCCGTAAGCCAAGGCGGCTGCCGTCGGTTCATTGATGATCCGCTGAACATTCAAACCGGCGATCCGTCCGGCATCCTTGGTGGCCTGCCGCTGACTGTCATTGAAGTAGGCCGGTGTGGTAATGACCGCATCGGTCACTTTTTCCCCAAGATATTCTTCTGCCGTTTGTTTCATCTTGGTCAAAATCATAGAAGAGATCTCGGCCGGGCTGTACTCTTTCCCCCGGATCTCAATATGGGCATCCCCATTCTGGGCTTTGATGATCTTATAGGGAAGGATATGGATATCATCCTGGACTTCTCGGGCATCATATTTACGCCCGATCAGCCGCTTAACCGCATAGACGGTATTGGTCGGATTGGTAATGGCTTGTCGTTTGGCCACCTGACCGACCAGCCGTTCATTGTTGTCCGTGACGGAAACGACCGAGGGGGTGGTACGGCTCCCCTCCACATTTGCAATCACCTTCGGGTCTCCACCTTCCATAATGGCCACACAAGAATTGGTGGTCCCCAGATCAATTCCAATAATTTTACTCATCTTTTCCTCCTTTGATTATATAAATCGTAACCGAAACCATTCGGTCTTTTTTCTAAGGTTAGGCCTCGGGGTCTTCATCGGGATTAATTTCCGGTTTCTTGGAAACGACCACCATGGCCGGCCGGACCAGACGTTTATGTAAACGATAACCCTTCTGCAACTGGGCTATGACCACACCGGGTGGTTTTTGGGCATCCTCCTGAACCATGACCGCCTCATGATGGTTGGGATCAAATTCTTCTCCCAGGGCCTCAACTTGGGTAACCCCGTGTTTTTCCAGGACCGACCAAAACCCCTTGTAGGTCATCTCCACTCCTTCAAGAAGGGCTTTGGGGTCTTCCGTCTCCCGGCCATGTTCCATGGCCCGTTCCAGATTATCCATTACCGGGAGCAATTCTTTTAATAGATTTCCAATAGCGAATTTGTAGGCCTCGCTTTTCTCCTTTTCCGCCCTCTTTTTATAATTGTCCAACTCGGCCGATAAGCGAAGATAACGGTCGTAATTATCTTTGGCCTCTTTTTCTTTTTCTTGAAACCTGGTCTCCAAATCCGATTTATTTTCTTTTTCGGCCGGGTCCGCCGGCCCTTCCGTTGTTTCCGTATTTTTTGGTTTGATTGGTTCTTCCGTTACCTTGATATGGGTCAAAGGGTTTCCCTCACTTTATTATCTTATTTTTTAATTTATTAAGAATCAGATCTTCTTTTCCAAAATTTTGCTGACCATCTTGGCCGTATAGTCGACGATCGGGATCACCCGATCATAATTCATCCGCGTCGGCCCGATGACCCCCAAAGTTCCTATGGGATAATCTCCTTTGGTATAAGAGGCGGTGATGACGCTGCACCCTCCCATCTCATTGATCTGGGTTTCCGAACCGATAAAGATCTGAATACCGCTGGCATTAATGCTTTTTTCCAAGAGTCGGATTAAAATGCTTTTCTCTTCAAAGGCCTTAAAAAGATCCCTTAAGGTTTCGATCTGACTGAATTCCGGATACTGCATCAGATTGGTCCGGCCTTCAATATAAACCTCACCTACCGATTCCTCCTCAAAGGCCTGGTTGGAAATTTCCAGGGCCCTGGACAACAAGGCATCAAAATCATCCTTGTCTTTTTTCATTTCATCCAATATTTTTTGTTTCACCTGTTCCAGAGTCAGGTTACTGAGTAATTCATTCAGGTACTGGGTTAATCGATCCAATTCGGGCTGATACAGGTTATCCTCGATTTCAATGATCTTATTCTGGACTAAACCGGCTTCGGTAACCAGGACCATTAATACCAGATTGTCTCGCAGGCGGATAAATTCTATATGTTTAAAAACGGTTGCCGAGGATTTGGGCCGGGAAACAACGGCTGCCTGTTCGGTCACAACGGCTAACATTTTGGAAGTGGTTTTTAACAATTCTTCCACTTCCTGGTTGCTTTCTCTTAAGTAATTTTGAATCCTCAGCTTTTCTGCTTCGGCCAAAGGGCGGAGTTCCAGAATGGAATTAATGTAAAAACGCAACCCTGTTTCAGTGGGTACCCTACCGGCTGAGACATGGGGATGGGTGATCAACCCGATGTCTTCCAGATCGGCCATGATATTTCGAATAGTGGCCGGACTCAACCGGATATCGTTTTTTTTAGATATGGCCCGGGAACCGACCGGTTCGGCCGTCTCAATATAATCCCGGATTATGGCATTTAAAACGGAACGACCCCTTTGGGTCAGAACTATAGTCATGTTAAACTCTTAAATCTTAAAATGTTGGGCGAAAATTTATCCTAAATCTAATTACCGATGAAGACTTTGTCAAGCTTAAAGGATTAAATTTAGGAGCTAAGACGCTCCTGGAGCGGTCCATCCTTGACAAAATCAAGAATACCCATTATGTTAAAAACACATCGAGACCAAGGTATCAAGATTGTAATAGAAGGGGTAGCCAAATAATGGACGAAAAAAAAACCACCTGTCCCCATTGCGGGCAGAAGATGAAAAAATGGAAGACCCCCGCGGCTTCCACCTGGGGGACGGAATTTCAGTATATTTGCTTCAATGATGAATGTCCTTATTTTGTCCGGGGCTGGGACTGGACCATGAAGACTATGAAAGCCAATGCTTCCTACCGGCACAGATATAACCCGTCAAATGGCGAAGAAGGCCCCCTGCCGGTCTGGTCCTATGACGCCTTGAAGTGCGACATTATTGAAGATTAAGGATTTTAGGAGTAATGGAAGAATATCCATCCGGAGGAACAAAAATGTTTAAGGCCGGCCGTAATGATCCCTGCCCTTGTGGAAGCGGTCAAAAATTTAAGAAATGCCACTTAGGCCGGGAAGGGGAATTATTTCTACGGAAAAACGAGCCCTTACACCATGAGGCCGGGCAACAGATCTTTAACCTTCCCCAGGTTGATTACGGGCGTTCCAAAGAAATGGTCGAAGCCTTAACCCAAGAAGGGTTGCTGAATAATTCTTTGAGCATTAAATGCATAAACTTGGGGGACTATCGTAATTTAGGGTTCTCCGGCCAGGACATACCGGTTCAAACCCTGACCAACAGTGCCGGTATCATAGTCAATGTCCATAAAACCAGAGAAGTCGACCCCAATCATCTCTATCTGGCCATCACACCCAAAATCCAGGATTCCACCCTGATCCATCAGATAGCTCATGTCCTGGATTATATCAAAGGCTCAGGACAACAGCCCGGAACCTATAAACAGATGGGGCTGGAGACCGGAATCCCCGTTGAACACTTGGATCACACCCAGGAATTCGGCTATTGGCTGGACTTCTTAAAAAACCGTTTTAAGGTGGAACTGGATGCCGAAGATGCGATCGTATCCTTTCTTTATCAAAACCAGATGCTCCTGAAGACAGAAGAAATCAAGGCCCATGACCCGACCGCCCTTATCTTCCACTCTAAACAAATCATGGATTTTATGATAGCCCATAAGTCGGAGATCAATAATCTGATCCAAAATCGAGCAGGATATATAGGGGAACAAAGATGAGTGAAGTGACGGGGGTCAGGGTTCGGGGGTCGGGTATCAAGAAACATTGAAGCCGGGGTTACTACTGGAATCCAGGGTTATTAAATTCCTATACCATCTAGTTATAAACCTTCTGGACCCTCTTTTCACTGAGGTGACGACTTTTAGCGCCATCAATAACAAATTTCTCGTCACACGTCACTTTTCTCGTCACTCGTCACTCGTCACTTCCTCAATGGCATTCCCCATGGAGTCCCAGGGCTTCAAAGGCCGAGAGGATCTGTTTTTCCAGTTTAACCCGCTTCTCCGGCAAGGGGAGAAATTTCAGGTCTTCCAGTTGGGAGAGGAGCTGTTTTTTAGCGGGTATGGCGGATAATCCGCAATCCAGGGTTTCTCCGGTCAGGGTATCCAGGAGAGTAGCTTCAACCCCGTTGGTAACTATGGTTAAAGGGGGTTGGTATTCTGAAAAAAGCCGGGAAAGTGATAAAGCGGCCCGTTCCCGGGCCAGGATGGAACCCGGCCCGCATTTAATCACCACCAAACGCCGGCCATTAATTCGAACCACAAAAGAAACCTTGAGCCTAAAAACCTCCCGGTCGGTTTCTAAGTCAAACGGCACCTCTTCTTCAATATCTTCCAAAAGATATCCCTTCTCTCCCAATAAAAGGCCCAGGATCTTTTGTCGGATTATTTCTTCATTAATCGTCTCACAAGCCGAAGGCGTAACTGCCCCTTCTCGAAATTTTTCCCCTGGACAACTATCAACCATATCCTTCTCCTCTTT
>CAZVHO010000222.1:0-6996 GCA_964627515.1 uncultured Thermodesulfobacteriota bacterium
CCAGTAACCAGAATCCGGCATCACCCCGCCCCCTTCAAAAGGTCCAGCAGATGGGGTCTCATCTTTTCCAGTGCCCTGGCCCGGTGGCTGATCCGGTTCTTGGTTTCCAAGGGGATCTGGGCCATGGTCTTTTGGAAATCCGGCAGATAAAAAACCGGATCATAACCAAATCCCTGATCCCCTTCCGGAACCAGGGCGATGCGGCCTTCGCAGGTCCCCTCGGCTTGAAACCACTCCCCCGAAGGAAGATAAAGGACCAGGACGCAAACAAAGCGGGCAGTCCGTTTTGTTTCCGGAACCCCATCTAATAAAAACAGGAGTTTTTCAATATTTTCCTGATCAGTGGCCCGCTCCCCGGCGAACCGGGCCGAATAGATCCCCGGAGCACCTTGTAAGGCATCCACTGCCAGCCCTGAATCATCGGCCAATACCGGCAGATGGAGGCTTTCCGATATAGTCCTGGCTTTTTTAAGGGCATTTTCCAGAAAAGAAAATCCATCCTCAATAACCTCCGGGAGATCGGGGAAATCGTTTAATGACCTGTAAGTCAGAGCCGGGATGACCAGGGAGGTTTCAATCTCCCTTATTTTCCCCTGATTTTTGGAAGCCAGGACTAAAATCATGCGGTTGGATTAAGGACCTGATGTTGAATGGCGGTCAGCTTCTCGATGCCCTGGGCGGCCAGGGCCGTCATCCTTTCAAAAGCCTCTTTGGAAAAGGGTTGGCCTTCGGCCGTCCCCTGAATCTCAATAAACTTACCGCTGCCGGTCATGACAAAGTTGCAATCCACCTCGGCCTTGGAATCTTCTTCGTAATTCATATCCAGGCAAATCTGGTCCTCCACCACGCCGACACTGATGGCCGCCACAGAGTCGATAATCGGATCTTTCGGGATGGACACCTGTTTTCGAAGATATTCGACTGCATCGTGCAACGCCACATAGGCCCCGGTAATGGAGGCCGTTCTGGTACCCCCATCGGCCTGGATCACATCACAATCGATCCAGAAGGTCCGCTCTCCAATCACCGTCAGGTCCATCACGGCCCGTAAAGACCGGCCTATCAGGCGTTGAATTTCATGGGTCCGTCCCCCAACCCGGCCCTGGGTGGATTCCCGGGTGGTCCGGGTCTTGGTGGACCGGGGCAGCATAGCGTATTCGGCCGTGACCCATCCCCGGCCGCTGTTTCTTAAAAAAGGGGGAACCTTCTCTTCGAGAGAGGCCGTACAAATAACCCGGGTCTCTCCTAATTGGATCAGGACCGAACCCTCGGCATTTTTTATGTAATTTCTGATGATGCGGACCGGACGCAAGGCATCGGGTTTTCGACCATTACTGCGCATAGCTGAATCTCCTTGGAATAAAACACCTCAGGTGTTTGAAAATTTTCAAAGCCAACTTCCTACCTTTGAACTGAAATGGGAAACCTAATCATGCTCTTGAACGGCTGTCAAGCATTTTTTTAGCCAGGGCCACTCGACACGAATGGTTGTTCCTGTTCCCTCAAAGGATTCGATGACGAACCATCATTTTTGACCATGATCAAAAAGCTTCTTGACATTGGTGCGCTTCCTGCCGCAAGCTGAAAAGAGTATACAAAATAAGGAACCGTCATGACCGATTCATCAAACCTCTTTTTCCTTTACGACCGTCCCGAAATCAATGCGCTGATCTTTCATCCCCGTCCGGATTTCAGTGATTCCCCTCCGGCCGGAGCCGAGGATCATCTATTCAAAGTGGCCCCCGATATGGAGATCGGAGCCCGCTTTTATCTTTCTGATCCCGCCGGGCCCCATCTTCTGTTTTTTCATGGCAATGGGGAAATCGCATCCGACTACGATGAGGCCGGAGTCCTTTATAATCAGTTCGGCCTGAACCTTCTGGCCATGGATTATCGGGGATATGGAAAGAGCCAAGGCATGCCGTCCCTGGGCACCTTACTCACCGATGCCTTGGTCTTATTCGATCTTGTTTATGAATGGATTCAAGAAAAAGGGCGCCGCGGACCTTTATTGATCATGGGTCGCTCCCTGGGCAGCGCACCGGCCATTGAGATTGCTTCGAAGCGCATGGAAAAAATAGCGGGGCTTATTATTGAAAGCGGCTTTGCCCACTCCCTTCCCCTCCTGGAATTAATCGGGATACCGGTTGAAGGCCTTGGGCTTCAGGAAAAAGACGGTTTTCGAAATTTCCAAAAGATTTCCCATATCACCAAACCCACCCTTATCCTTCACGCCCAATTTGACGAATTGATCCCCATGCAAGAAGCCGATGTCTTGTTAAAAAATTCCGGGGCCAGGCGGAAAGAAATGATCATCATTCCAAGGGCCGGTCATAACGATATTCTGATGCGCTGCGGACGTGAATATTTTAATACTATCGCCCGTTTCGCAAACAGCCTGAAACCCCGGGGGAAAGATTAACCGATTAACCAAAAAATACGCTGTAGTAATAAAAAAGGCTGTGAAATAGAGGTGAACCCTATTTCACAGCCCTTTCCATCCATCGGATCATTCCGCTTTTATTACATTGGCGGCCTGGAGTCCTTTCGGACCCTGGGTCACCTCAAATTCTACCTTTTCCCCTTCCTGCAAAGTGCGAAATCCGTCTCCCTTAATTGCTGAAAAATGAACAAACACGTCACTGCCATCATCCTGGGAAATAAAACCATACCCTTTTCGGTCGCTGAACCATTTGACCTGGCCTTTGGCCATTACAACTCACCCCCTCTCCACCATAACATTTAAGTTGTAACAGCTTCCGGCCGGAAAGAACCAGACAAACAAAAGCCTTACTGGTTACTACCATTTTCACGTACCACAAACTTTGTACAACTGATCGGTGATGATAAAACGGTCTTGACTGCAAAGTCAAGGAAAAATAATACAAAAAAACATGCCTCTCAATGGGTAATTCTTTAGGCTTTGGCCCCTTTATCCATCAGGATTGAATAATATTGTATAAAATACAACAGACCGGACCAGACGGTTAAGAGCAAAGCAATCCAGAGTATTAGAACACCCCAAAAGTGGAAATCAATCGAATAATAAGAGTAATGAATCATCAGGGGAATTAAAGCCAGGGCTTGAAAAAAGGTTTTATATTTCCCCCACCAGGAAGAAGAAAGGATATGCCCCTTAGCGGCCAACATGGCCCGAAGCCAGGTCACTGCAATCTCTCTTCCAATAATCAAAACCCCTATCCAGGCATCAATCCTATCCATTCCGATAAGCATGATCAGGGAACATCCGATGAGCAGTTTGTCGGCCAAAGGATCTAAAATCTTTCCAAACTTGGTAATTAAGTTTTTCTTTCGGGCCACAAAACCATCCAACCAATCGGTAACAAAAGCCGAAGTAAAAATGACGGCGGCCAACAGACTGGAATTCGGGTTTTCGGATTGCAGGGGGATCAAGACAAAGGGGATGGAAATTATCCTCAAAAAAGTAAGATAATTGGAAATATTCAAAATAGGGGGATTGGAGGGGGTCATCAATAGGCTTTATTTTACCGGGGACTTTATTCTACCGGCTTGAAAGGAGTTGATTTTTGAGACGGTGATAAATCTGCAGGACCTTTTGAACATAACTGCGTGTCTCTAAGTAGGGCGGAATCCCTCGGTAGAGATTCACCTTCTCCGGCCCGGCATTATAAGCCGCCAGGGCCAAAGACACATCCTGGTTAAACAGGTCCAATAAATGCCTCAGGTAGCGCACCCCCCCCTCGATATTGTCTCTGGGGCTGAAAGGGTCGGATACCTGAAGGTCTCTGGCGGTCTGCGGCATGAGTTGCATCAATCCCTGGGCCCCCTTGGGGGAAATGGCCTGGGGATCGAAATTCGATTCCACACGAATGACGGCCTGAATCAATTTTGGGTCGATCCCGTATTGCTGTGAGGCCTCGTCGATATGGTTGTTGATAAAAGGGGCGTTGGCCAAAGCAGGTGTTTTTGAAGAAATATTTTTTCGATTCTCTTTGGCAGGGGGTGGGGGCTGGCCTTTCTGGACCTCCTTATAGTATAGTTGATATTTGGATTCGGTGGGCACATTGGTAAAATGGACCACCCCGTTTTCATCCTGATAACGGTAGATATCGGCCGCCGCGGGTCGGAGAACCCCGGAGCCCACAGCAATGATGAAGGGCATGAAAAAGGCCAGCAGAGTTTTAATCGTTAACAGATTTCTGGTCACGGGTTATTTCTTATGGGGAATTTTTTTCCAATCATCCAAAAATTTTTGAATCCCAATATCGGTCAGGGGATGCTGGGCCAATTGTAAAAGGACCTTGTACGGAATGGTGGCGATATCCGCCCCCATCAAGGCAGCCGTTAAGACATGAACCGGATGGCGGATGGAAGCCACGATAATCTCCGTTTCAAAGCCATAATTATTAAAAATAGTTACAATCTGTCCAACGGTTTCCATCCCTTCCTGGGAGATATCGTCCAAGCGGCCCACAAAAGGACTGACATAGCTGGCACCGGCCTTAGCTGCCAACAGGGCCTGAAGAGGAGAAAAAATCAAGGTCACGTTAGTCGGAATCCCTAAGGCCGAAAGTTTCTTGACCGCTTTCAGGCCTTCCGGGGTCATGGGTATTTTAATACAAATATTTTTATGAATTTTCGCCAACGACTGCGCTTCTTTAATCATTTCCGGTGCGGTTTCGGAAACGACCTCGGCACTGATCGGCCCATCAACCATCTGGCAAATCTTTTTGATCAACTCCCGTGGTTTCTCGTTTTCTTTGGACAGCAGGGAGGGATTGGTGGTTACTCCATCCACAAGTCCCAAGGCCACGGCGGCTTGAATTTCTTTCAAATTGGCCGTATCAATAAAAAATTTCATAGGGGATCCTTTCCAATATATTTATCCCGACACAGGGTACTGCAAAAATAATGCATCTCCCCCTTCGAATCATTAAAGACTACGGCCTGGCGTTTAGGCAGATAGACCTTACAGACCGGGTCCTGGACCATCTCATCCTGTATTTCCTGGGGCGGGTTCTTTTTCGGCAATTGCGGCGAAGATAAAAATCTTCGCAGGAACCGATAAATTAGATACCCGACAATAAATAGTATAATCCATCTCAGCATAATTGTATATTAAAAAATGCCGTTCGTCGTTTGTCGTTCGGCGAAATAAAAATTGAATTCAGCATTCGATATTCGATATTCGATATTCGATATTTTCCTCTTTCCGACCTGCAAGTTTAATAAGACCCTGTCCCTCAAGGGCCAATTCATCCCTTAACCGGACCATGGTCTTTTGCAAAACCGGATGGACATAATCCGGGGCGATTTCCGCCATCGGCTCCAGAACAAACCTTCTTTTTTCCATTAATGGATGGGGGAGGATCAAATGGGGCTCCCTCAGGATGAGCTGGTCGTAACATAGCAAATCCAGATCAATGACCCTCGGCCCCCATTTAATAGTCCGTTCCCGGCCCATGGCCTTTTCAATCTCCAACATCCGGGTCAGAAGGACCCCCGGAGTTAGAGGGGTCTCCATCAGCACAACCCCGTTGACAAACCATTCCGGATCTTCCAGACCTACCGGCTCGGTTAAGTACCAGGAGGAACTTTTAAGGATAGCCTGCCCCGGAAGGGCTTGAAGCAAAGAAATGGCCTCCAAACAATTTTTTTTTTATCCCCCCTGTTGGACCCGAGTCCGATAAAGGCCTGATGACCGGCCATCAAAAACCCGCCTGGTTCAGCCGCTCCACAGCTTCCTGGAGGCGTTCCTCCGGAACGGTCAGGGAAATTCGAAAATAGCCTTCCCCCGGATCTCCAAAGCCGTTTCCCGGTGTGGTTACAATACCGGTCTGTTCCAATAGGTGAACTGTAGTCTGCGTTGAAGTATATCCTTTAGGGCTTTCAATCCAGAGATAAAAAGTGGCCCTGGGCGGATCGACCCTCAGGCCGATCTTTTGCAGCCCGGCCACCATCAAGTCTCTTCGCCTTTGATAGATCCCGTTTATCTCTGAAAGGCAGTCCTGGGGGCCTTCCAGGGCCTCGATACCGGCCCATTGGATGGCCTGGGCCGCACCAGAATCGATATTGCTTTTGATCTGACTTAGCCCGGCGATCAACTGGGGATTGCCTACAGCAAATCCGATGCGCCACCCGGTCATATTATAGGTCTTGGAAAGGGAATGGAATTCAATACCTACTTCTTTGGCCCCGGGGACTTCCAAAAAACTCATGGGTTGAAAGCCGTCAAAAGCGATCTCGGAATAGGCGGCATCATGACAGACGATGATCCGGTTTTCCTGGGCGAACCGGACCACCTCTTCAAAAAAACGTCTGTCGGCCACGGCTGCCGTAGGATTATTGGGATAATTGATGAATAAGATCTTGGACCGGCCGGCCACCTCCTTGGGAATTTTGGACAAATCCGGCAAAAAGCGGTTTTCTTTTAAAAGGGGTAAAAAGTATGATTGACCACCGGCAAAAAGGGTCCCGATATGATATACCGGATAACCGGGGCTGGAAACCAGGGCCAGATCCCCTGGGTCCAGAAAGGCCAGAGGAAAATGGGCAATGCCTTCCTTGGAGCCGATTAAGGTAACCACCTCTTTTTCAGGATCCAGGGTAACGCCGAACCGGCGTTGATACCAGGAAGCTACGGACGAACGAAAATCGTTCATTCCCGAATAGGACGGATAGCGGTGATTCCTGGGGTCCCGGGCGGCCTGGGTCAGCCGGTCCAGAATATGGTCCGGCGTCGGCAGGTCCGGATCACCTACCCCTAAATCGATGATATCCACCCCTTTGGCCTGAACCTCGGCCTTGAGACGGTCAATTTCCATAAACAGATAAGGCGGAAGCTGTTTCAGACGATCTGCCTTTTGAATCCAATCCATAAATGTGCGCTCCTTAAAAAAAAGGTTCAAGGTTCAAAGAAAAACCAATAATGATGAATTCGTAAAAACTCGTCATTCCCGCGCAGGCGGGAATCCAGGCTACTGATAACTTATTAATTCCGCCTTTGGCAGGACT
>CAZVHO010000223.1:0-6792 GCA_964627515.1 uncultured Thermodesulfobacteriota bacterium
ACGAGTTTTTACATAGTCATCATTTTTCATTCAAATCTTTTTTCCCCGGACCTTCGTCTTTTTCTTTTCCGGATGTCTCCTTTAAGATTTCATTCAGGCGATGGAGGTGGTCTTCAATCAGAAAATTCAGACTATTTTTAGGATAGGTCCCGTCTTTTTTCTTTTTGCCGGCCTTTTTACCGGTCAAAAGCTCAAAGGCCTGTTCGATATGGGAAAAAGAATAGATATGAAACCGGCCTTCGCGAACGGCCTGGACCACTTTGGGTTTAAGCATCAGGTCGTTGACATTGGCCTGGGGGATCAGAACCCCTTGTTTTCCGTTAAGCCCCTTGGCTGCACAGACTTCAAAAAAACCTTCGATTTTTTCATTGACCCCTCCAATGGGTTGGGCCTCCCCCTTTTGGCTGAGGGAACCGGTAACGGCGATCCCCTGAAAAAGGGGAACCCGGGCCAGAGCCGACAGGAGGGCCAAAAGTTCGGCACCGGAGGCGCTGTCTCCGTCCACCATCCCGTAACTCTGTTCGAAAGCGATGCTGGCCGATAGGCTTAAAGGTTTATCAGAGGCATATTTGCCTTTCAAATAGCCGCCTAAAATCATCACCCCCTTGGTATGGATGTTTCCGCTCAATTTCGATTCCCGGTCTATATCCACCACGCCCTCTTTGCCAAGGGAAATATTGGCGGTAATCCGGGAGGGCCGGCCGAACTGATAATCCCCTAACAGGTACACCGAAAGCCCGTTGACCTGGCCTTCCTGGTACCCATCGGTCTCTATTTTGATAGTGCCTAAGGTGATCATCTCCTGGAGTTTTTCTTCATAGAGATTGGACCTGAAGATCTTTTCTTCTATGGCCTTTTCGACGTGTTCGCCCATGATCCAGGGACTCTTGACCTGGGTAGCCCAATAGCTGGATTCCTGAACCAGGTCATTGATCTCGGCCAATTGTAAGGAGAGCTTAAAATTTCGACCGGTAAGTTCTGAACTGTATTCAATCAATCTGGCCGCCCCGCTTTTGTGCATAGGCAGCAATTGTCTTTCCCGGCAGAAGCGGGCGATATAATGCAGGTACTCTTTTAAAGGGGCTTCCTGCAAATCCATCTGGTTGTCTAATTGGGCCTTGACCTTGAACATCTTGGGAAAATCCTGGTCATAGGTATACAGAAGGTGATAGATATAGGGTTCTCCGATTAACAAAATCTTGACTTGAAGTGGAATGGGTTCGGGTTTCAGGCTCTTGGTGCTGATCAAACCTAATTGTTCCCCTAAGTCCTCGACCAGGATCTCTTTGTTTTTCAAGGCTCGCTTCAGACCATCCCAGGAAAAATACCAGCGCAGGAGGTCCAGAATCTTGATAATCAGAAACCCTCCGTTGGCCCGATGGATAGAACCCGGCCGAATCATGGTGAAATCAGTGAACAAGGCCCCGAATTGGGCCTTCTTTTCGATGGTCCCGAAGAGGTTTGGGTAGGTCGGGTTGGTTTCAAAAACCACCGGGGCGCCGTTGTTTTCGGTATGGTCCACCAGGACGTTAACCTCATATCGGGTGAAAGAGGGTTCCATGGGAGGCATGGGGAAGGGGCCGGCCACCACGGGTTTTGATTTGAAGTCGTCGATATTACTTATAATATCATCTTTGATATCTTTTAAATACTTTAGAACCTGGGAAAAATCTTTATATTTTTCCTGGAGCTCTTCAATGAGATGTCCGACGGCATAGAGGGCGATTTTTTTATCCAGGTCCTTGATTTTTTTCTTCAGATCTTTCTCCTTGGTCCTGATCAGTCGAACCGCCTGATTCATTTCGACCTGAAGGTGTTCACTTTTTTCCCGAAGCTGTTTTTTCTTCTCTTCATCCAGGGATTTCAAGGTCTCTTCATCCATCGGTTGGCCATCTTTAGCCGGCATAATGACCATCCCCACCTGACTCACATTTAAGATAAAGCCTTCCTGAAGAACTTTTTCCTCCAAAGCGGAAAGGATCTCGGTCCTTTCCATGCCGAACTGTTTTAACAGTTCCTCCCTCCTTTGAGCGTAATCCTCACTTTCAAATACTTCGGGGATATCGTTTCGGACATCGGTGAGTAATTCTTCGATATCCTTTTTTAATTCCTTGCCTTTCCCACTGGGCAAGGCCAGGGCCTTGGGACGGTCCGGTTCTTTGAAATTATTGATATAACACCAGTCGGATGGCGTTTTCTGGGATCGGGCTATTTCCTCAATCAAGGTCCGGGTGATATAAGTCATACCGGACTTGGGGGGACCGGCCACATATATATTGTGCTCGAGGCCGTCCATTCCTACACCAAACAGGATGGCCCGGACAGCCCGCTCCTGGGAAATCACTTTATCAGGGCCGACAACCAGTTCATCGGTCGTCTCAAAGCCAAGGGTTTCCGTGTCACAGGTTTTTCGAAGTTCTTCCGGAGTCAACTCTATGAAATTTTTTTCCATGTATTCCTCCCAGACACGCTCTCGTGGCCGAGAGCCGATTTCCGCCGATTGAGATTGGATTGTCTCCACTCTTAGCACAGGTTCCTTTTATTTTTCAAGAAATTATTCTACCAAATAAAAAAGGTGGAATCGGAAATCCGATCCCACCTTTTTTATTTGGTAGAATAAAAATTATTTCTTTTCCGCAGGAGCCGCAGGAGCTTCTTCTTTCTTCTCCGTCTTGGCTTTCTTGGCTTTCTTTACCTTCTTGGCCTTCTTTTCAGCAGGAGCCTTGTCATCAGCCTTGGCCGGCTTGGCCGGGTCGGCAGGAGCGGCAGCGGCAGGAGCAGCAGGAGCAGCAGGTTTCTTGTCATCAGCGGCAAAAGCCATAGAAACCGACAGGGCAAATACTAAAGCCATAGTCCAAACGATCAATTTTTTCATGTATATTCACCACCTTTCCTATGATATTGTATACAAAAGGCTCTAAAGCCTCTTTGTAACTTATTTTCCCTTTATTAAAGCATATCTTGTGCCAATTATATTATATTAGTCATTTCAATTAGTTATTAAATATTTATCTCCCCTGCCCTTCCCTATTTTCCAAAATTTAAAATTTACCGGTCAAAAACAGTAAAAAAGCTTTTAAATTTTGGAATTGTTCATTAATTCTTTTATCCGCCCCAAATGATTTTCCAGTTTTTCAATCTTTTTCCCGAGGGCCCGGACCTTTTCTTTCTCTTTACCCACGACCTCCGGTGGGGCCTTTTGTAAAAAATCTTCATTGGCCAATTTTTTTTCGATCTGGGTCCACTCTTTTCGAAGCTTGCCCAGCTCCTTTTCCAATCTTTTTTCTTCCTCATCGAATTGAATGATTCCAATTAAAGGGATGAAAATTTCCATCCCTTCAAAAACCCCGGAAGCCGAGGAAGGAGGGTTCTTTTCATCAGGCAAAAAATGGATTCCCGAAGCCTTGGCCAATATTAAAAGTTTCTGCTGATGGGTCTCAGTCAAGGCCCGGCTGTCCGGATCAACGACCCTTAGACAAATTTCCACATTTTTTGAAGGCGGTACATTCATTTCTCCTCTTATGTTCCGGATCTCCGAAATCAAGCCCTTGATAGTCTCCATCTCCTTCTCAGCCTGCTCATCTATCAAAAAATTATCAGGCGACGGAAACGACTCTTGAAGGATGCTGATTTCGACCTCTGTAAGGGATTGATAGATTTTTTCACTGACAAAAGGCATAAAAGGATGGATTAATTTCAATAGCCCCAGGAAAACCTGATAGAGGACCTTTCGAGTATCTTGTTTTTCCTGATTCTGTTCTTCCTGGTATAAAACAGGCTTAATGAATTCCAGATACCAATCGCAGAATTCATGCCAGATAAACTGATAAAGCTCATGGGCCGCTTCATTAAAACGATACTCCTTTATCCCCTGTTCGACCTTTTCAATGACCCTATGCATCCGGCTGATGATCCAGCGGTTGACCGTATCCTGGGGAGAAAGGGAGGTTTGATCTTCAACCTTCAGTCCTTCAAAATGAGCGAGGCTGAAGCGGGCGGCATTCCAGATCTTGTTGACAAAGTGACGATAGCCTTCGATACGTTCCTCAGAAAGCTTGATGTCCCTTCCCTGAGCCGCCAGGGCGGCCAGGGTAAACCGAAAGGCATCGGTCCCGTACTGGTCCATAACGGTCAAGGGATCAATGACATTTCCTTTGGACTTGCTCATTTTTTGCCCTTCGGCATCCCGAACCAGGGCATGAATATAGACGTGATGAAAAGGGACCTTACCCATAAAACGAAGGCCCATCATCATCATTCTGGCTACCCAGAAAAAGAGGATGTCAAATCCCGTAACCAGGACCGAGGTCGGGTAATAGACCTCAAGCTCTTTGGTTGCCTCCGGCCAGCCCAAGGTGGAAAAAGGCCAAAGGGCGGAACTGAACCAGGTATCCAGGACATCGGTTTCCTGTTTCAATTCCGAAGAATTACAGGTGGGACAAAAATTCGGGGCCTGGGTAGAAACGATGACCGCCCCGCAGCCTGCACAATACCAGGCCGGGATCTGGTGTCCCCACCAGATCTGTCTGGAAATACACCAATCCCGTATGTGGGTCATCCAGTCAAAGTAGGTCCTTTCCCAGGACTTGGGAAAGATCTGGGTTTGCCCGTTTTCAACGGCCTTCAAAGCCTGTTCGGCCAATGGAGCGACCCGGACAAACCATTGTTTGGAAAGATAGGGCTCGATCATGGTCTTACAGCGATAGCAATGACCGATGTTATGGGTATACTTTTCTATTTTTTCCAAAAGTCCTAAGGCTTTTAAGTCTTCGAGCACCTTTTCCCGGCAGGTCTTTCGATCCAGGCCCTGATAGACCCCGGCTTTGTCATTCATCCGGGCCTCCGGGTCCATGACATTGAGGATAGGAAGTCCATGGCGACGTGCGATTTCAAAATCATTAAAATCATGGGCCGGGGTGATCTTCAAGACACCGGTACCAAAACCCTGGTCCACGTAGGGATCAAAAATAACAGGTATTTTTCTCTGGGTAAGCGGCAGGTGTACTTCCTGGCCGGTCATACCCTGATAGCGCGCATCCTCGGGATGGACAGCCACAGCCGTATCCCCTAACATGGTCTCCGGCCGGGTAGTGGCTACAACAACCGCCCCCTGACCATTGGCCAGGGGATATCGGATATGAAATAGATTTCCTTCATGGGTTTCATGTTCCACCTCCAGGTCGGAGAGGGCGGTTTGGCATCGTGGACACCAGTTGATAATGTAATCGCCCCGGTAGATCAGCCCTTCCTGGTAAAGGCGGACGAAGACCTCTTTAACGGCCTTTGACAATCCTTCGTCCATGGTAAAACGTTCCCGGCTCCAGTCACAGGCCGCACCCAGGCGTTTTAGTTGGTTGATAATGATGCCTCCATATTTGGATCGCCATTCCCATACCTTTTCCACAAACTGTTCCCGGCCTAATTGATGGCGGTCGATACCTTCCTGGGCCAGCATCCGTTCCACCACATTTTGTGTGGCAATACCGGCGTGATCGGTTCCGGGGACCCAAAGGACGTTATACCCTTTCATTTTGAAAAAACGCCACAGGATATCCTGGAGGGTTGTATTCAAGGCATGCCCCATGTGGAGTGTCCCGGTGACATTCGGCGGAGGAATGACCATGGAAAAAGGGGGGCCTTCGGCTTCCACCTGGGCTTGAAAGAGCTTCTGATCCATCCAGAACCGGTATAATTCTTCTTCCACTTGAGCCGGTTCATATCCTTTAGATAACAGGGGAGGCTTCATTTAACTACTCCATTTCATTATCTTTTATCTATAAAAGAAAAGGGGATTAAATAACTTAACCCCCTTGGTTTCTTATCCCGCATGCACCTTTTTTAATTTCTTTTTAAGCTCTCTATCTCACGGGCAATCGCTTTTTCGATCTCTTGTAATAAGATCTCCCGAATCATCCGGTCGATCTTTTCATCGAATTTGGAACGTACAAGCTTTTCGACTTCTTGACGGATCAATGTTTCCATCTCCTTGGATTCAAGCTCCTCCGATAATTCCGTCTTCTCAACCGGAACCGTGGATTCGGTTACTTCTTTTTTTAAAGCCGGTTCGGGTTCGGCAATCACATCCACCAAGTCAATGATTTTTTCTTCAAATTTTTCCATTTGAATACCCTATAAAAGGTTGGATCGTTGTATCGAATTCTTGTTTTTGGATGACTTTGGGATAAATATATAGTATTTTTAAATCATTCTGTCAACAGGTTTAAGCAGATGAGATTCTTGCTCGTTGCTCGTTGCTGGTTAAAACGAGTAACGAGGAACCAGGAACGAGTAACAAAAAATTTTTAAATATTTTGGGTTAAGTATTATCATGACCTTATGGGAAGTGGACACAAGGGTTTTTTTCTGGATCAATCAAGGCCATCGAAACGCCTTTTTTGACCTCATTATGCCCTATATCACCGAATTCGATCACTGGAAATACGGCCTGGCCGTTATCTGGCTCCTTTTTTTCATCGGCGGCGGGAAAAAAATCAGGATTTCATTGGTGGTCCTGGCTGCTCTGGTGGGCCTCCTGGATTACTCCAACAGTTTTTTATTCAAACACCTTTTCTGCCGTCCCCGGCCCTGCAATGCCCTGTCCGGGGTCCATGGCTTCTGGCCTTGCCCCCGTTCCTTCTCCTTTCCATCCAATCATGCCGCCAATATCTTCGGGGCAGCCTTTTTCCTCTCCCATTTTTATCGAAGACTTTCCTTCCTGTTTATCCCGGCGGCTCTGGTTGTCGGCTATTCCCGGGTCTATGTGGGCGAACATTATCCTCTGGATGTTCTGGG
>CAZVHO010000224.1:0-6750 GCA_964627515.1 uncultured Thermodesulfobacteriota bacterium
CCAAAAAAAGAAAAACTTGAAGAACCCCGTGCCAAAGGAAAAGAATAGCTGAATCAATGAACGAACCCCGGATTACGGAAAAGAAATGGTCGAGACAACTGGAAATGGTCTTTTTGAGAGCAGGGCACCCAAGCGAATAATTTTGAGGAACCCGGTGCGGGAATTCTGCACGTCACGCCAGCGGCGTGATGAGAAGGCAGTCGGGTAACCGGCTGTCCTACCTCGATCCCCTGGATTCACAATTATGAATTTATTTGAAAAATTACTGCAAATAGCAGACGCACTGGAAAGAGAGAAGGTCGAATATATTCTGATCGGAGGCTTTGCAGTTATTTTATATGGTCTACCGCGACTTACCCAGGATATGGATCTTTTTATCAACAACAAGGCGGATAACGTAAAAAGGTTAAAAATCGCTCTTAATCAGGTTTTCCAGGACCAGTGCATTGAAGAAATAACTGTTGAGGAATTGGATCGATATCCCGTCATCCGCTACGGATCACCCGATGGATTTACTCTTGACTTTGTGGTTAAAATCGGAGAAATGTTTACTTTTGCAGATTTATCATATGAAGTCCTTGATATTGAAGGTCATCATGTTAAGGTAGCAACCCCGGAATGTCTACTAAGGATGAAAGAAGGTACCATGAGGCCGATTGATAAAAACGATGCCATTTTTTTAAGGGAATTCATCAGGAGGAAGGGTTGATCTCATGCCTGTAATAAAATATAGAAGCTTTGAAGAGGCTCAAAAGGCGATGTGGTGTTTTCGACCGACGGGAGAATATTATCAGAAATTGGTAGATCTCTTTGAGTTTTCTAATCAAATTTGCTTGCATTTTCAAAAGCCTCCTCCGGGAATTTTTAAATATAAAAGTCTTGATAAGGCAAGGTGGTTGTCAATTGATTTAAACCCATAATCTGGAAATTGAACAAGTTTAAGAGAAAGATTTCCTTAATCCCGGTAATACGTGACCGTAAGGGATATCAAGTGAGCGCAGCGTAATAAGGGTTTTGAGGGCTTAATTACTCTCAGCTCTCAACCCTATGCTTTGCGAACTCTTGGCCCCATGCTCTCTGCCCTATGCCAGGAAACCGTGTAATCCGTGAAATCTGTGCCAAAGAAAAAGAATAACTGAACGTACTGGATGTCCCCTTAGAGACCACTGCCCTCTGCTTGATCCAGACCAGACAGACCAGACAAAGCGGGCGAGAGATGGTTTCTAAAATTCTCTTTGCTCTATGCGCTATGCTCTCTGCCCTATGCCAGGAAACCGTGTAACCCGTGAAATCCGTGCCAAAAGGAAATGAATAAGCAAATCCCGAGGACAACATCCACCGAATTTTTAAACGCGATGAACTCAATATGAAACGCGCATTGATAACAGGCATTACCGGCCAGGACGGCTCCTACCTTACCGAGCTACTCCTTGAGAAAGGCTACGAAGTCCATGGGATCATTCGCCGGAGTAGCTCCTTCAATACGGCCCGGATTGACCATCTCTATAACAATCCAGAAATATTCGACAAATACCTGTTTACCCATTATGGTGATCTGACCGATTCCAGTAACTTAAACCGCATTTTGGAGAGGGTTCAGCCGGATGAAATCTACAACCTGGCTGCCCAAAGTCATGTGAAGGTGTCTTTTGAAGTTCCGGAGTATACAGCCGAAGTGGATGCCGTGGGCACTTTGAGATTTTTGGATGCCATAAAAGAAGTCGGTTTGAATACCAAATTCTATCAAGCCTCGACCAGTGAACTTTTCGGCAAAGTCCTGGAAATTCCACAATCGGAAACCACTCCTTTTTATCCTCGTTCCCCATACGGAGTAGCCAAGGTGTATGGCTACTGGATTGTGATCAATTATCGGGAGGCCTATAACCTCTTTGCCTGTAACGGCATCCTCTTCAACCATGAGTCCCCTCGTCGGGGGGAAACGTTTGTCACCCGAAAAATTACCCGTGCCGCGGCTCAAATTTGTTTGGGATTGCAAGACCAGTTGATCCTCGGAAATTTGGATGCCAAGAGGGACTGGGGTTATGCCCCGGAATATGTGGAGGCCATGTGGTTAATGCTTCAACAAGATCAGCCGGATGATTTCGTGATTGCCACAGGTGAAACCCATAGCGTGCGGGAGTTCATAGAAGTGGCTTTTAAAGAACTTGGTATGGAATTGGAATGGCAAGGCTCTGGTGAAAACGAAGTCGGCATCTTAACCAGCCTTAATCCCGAGTTTTACCTCGATCAACCAGACCAACGAAATGGGCACTCTACTCCACGCCCTATACCTCATGCTCTATGCTCTATGCCCTCTGCTCTATGCTCTAAGCCCCATGCTCTATGCTCTCTGCCCTCTGCCAATGTGGGTTCTGTAGTTGTTCGAGTCGACCCTTCCTACTATCGTCCAACCGAGGTCGATATCCTCATGGGAAACCCGGCAAAAGCCAAAGAAAAGCTCGGTTGGGAGCCTAAGGTAAAATTTGATCAATTGGCTCGTTTGATGGTCAAGTCCGATTTTGAAAAAATGAAACAAAAAGATTAAGGAAATTAGAAATGACCGATACAGTCTGTATTGATATCCCACGAGAAGTCTTGCATGCATCCCGGATGTCCCCCTTGGAACTGAAAACAGAATTAGCAGTTTCACTTTTTCAGCAGGGGAAGCTCTCATTTGGTAAATCAAGGGAGATGGCCGGTATGTCAGCTTGGGAATTTCAGCAATTATTAGGGGCCAGAAAAATTAACATCCATTATGATATGGAAGATTATGAGAAGGACCTGATAACATTGAGGGATCTGAAATCCTAATGAAAGTTGTCAGCAATTCCTCCCCTCTTATTAATTTGTCCCGAATCGGAAGAATTGATTTGTTGTGCAGTATGTACGGAACCCTCTTAGTCCCAAATGCAGTCTGGAATGAGGTTGTTATTGAAGGGCAAGGACTTCCAGGGGCTGAAACAATCAAATCGTGCTCTTGGGTCGTAAAGAAAGAGATAAAGAATTTTCCTTTAGTTCATACCCTCCGTCAAGACCTGGACGCTGGAGAGGCCGAAGCAATCACTTTAGCTTTAGAGGTGAAAGCTGATTTTCTTTTGATGGATGAACGTCTTGGACGTGATACTGCCCAGCACTTGGGTATTCGTTGTTTGGGTCTGGTTGGGGTTTTGATTGAGGCAAAAAATCGTGGGCTGATAGATAAGGTCAAACCAATAATTGTAGCCCTTCGCGACCTTGCCGGGTTTCGGATAAGTCAGAACCTTTTCGAACGCGTTATTTCTGATACAGATGAAATTTAAAGACCAGATAGGCTTAACCAGTCAGATTCCTTTCTGCCCTATGCCCTATGCTCTATGCCCTATGCCGATGGGAACCGCGTAATCCATAAAATCCGTGCCAGAGAAAAATTAAAAAATTATGACCGAACTACCTAAATCCGCCCGCATCTACGTCGCCGGCCATCGCGGCCTGGTGGGGGCCGCTATCCTCCGCGCCCTGAGAAAAGAAGGCTACGCCAATCTTCTGACCGCCACCAGGGAACAGTTGGATTTGAGGGACCAGGCAGCCGTCAACTACTGGTTTAAGGCTAACCGCCCTGAATATGAATAACTGAATGAATCTTAAAGACAAAAAAGTTCTTGTCACCGGCGCAGACGGTTTTATTGGTAGCCATCTGGTTGAAGAATTGATTAATAAAGGTTGCCAGATTCGGGCGTTTGTTTACTATAACTCCTTTAATTCCTGGGGGTGGTTGGATACTTTTCCGAAAGATAAGCTGGATATGATCGATATATTTGCAGGGGATATACGCGACCCCAATGGAGTGAGAAAGGCCATTCAGGGAATTGATATAGTTTTTCATTTAGCTGCCCTGATTGCCATACCATTCAGTTATCATTCTCCTGATAGAGTTATGTGGATACCAACATAAAGGGCACTCTCAATGTGTTACAGGCAGCAAGGGATGCTGCCTGCGAGCGGATTCTGATAACCTCGACCTCTGAAGTATATGGCACTGCCCAGTATGTTCCCATTGATGAAAAGCATCCTTTTCAGGGCCAGTCTCCCTATTCGGCCACCAAAATCGGGGCGGACCGGATTGCGGAGAGTTTCTATAGGAGTTTCAATACTCCTGTATCAATCGTAATGCCTTTCAATACTTACGGTCCCCGGCAGTCAGCCCGGGCCGTAATTCCCACCATTATTACCCAACTACTATCAGGCATAGAGGAAATTAAGCTGGGCAGCCTTCATCCAACACGAGATTTTAACTATGTCAAAGATACAGTTGCTGGTTTTGCGGCTATAGCTGAATCAAAAAACACCATTGGAGAAGAAATCAATATCGCCTCTCAACAGGAAATATCCGTCGGCGAATTGGCCCAAATGATCATTGATGAAATAAAGCCCTCAGCAAGGATGATTTCAGATGATATCCGGCTGCGTCCGGAAAAGAGTGAAGTTGAAAGACTCTTAGGCAGTAACGAAAAAATTCGGAAACTTACCGGCTGGCACCCCAAAGTCAATTTGAAGCAGGGCCTTCGGGAAACCATTGAATGGTTCAAGGATAAGGAAAATTTAAAGCAATATAAATCGGATCGCTATAATGTTTAAAGAGATAGTCTCCTTTATAAAATCTCTCTATCCGGATGAAAATCCGGTTCCCCTTCATGCTCCCCGTTTTAATGGCAACGAGAAGAAATATCTTGTCGAATGCATTGATACCACCTTTGTGTCTTATGTAGGGGAATATGTTAAGCTTTTAGAGGAACATATCCGAAATTTTACCGGAGCGAGATATGCCGTGGCCACAGTTAATGGTACAGAGGCGCTTCATCTGGCTTTAATTCTGGCTGGGGTCAAACCCGGGGATGAAGTCTTGACCCAGGCAATGACCTTTGTAGCTACGGCCAATGCCATAGCCTACTGTCAAGCTCATCCGGTTTTTCTTGATGTGGAAAGATCAACCCTGGGCCTTGATCCGGAGAAGCTGGAAGATTTCCTTGAGTTGAATGGTGTTGTAAAACCAGATGGATTTTGCTATAACCGGGTAACAGGACGAAGGATTTCTGCCGGTGTTCCCATGCATACTTTCGGCCATCCGGCTCGGATAGATCAGATAGTTGATATATGCAGGAAACACCACCTTGCAGTTGTCGAAGATTCCGCTGAAGCCTTGGGAAGTTTTTATAAAAGGCAACATGCTGGAACTTTTGGAGATTTTGGTATTTTAAGCTTCAATGGGAACAAACCGGTTACTGCTGGCGGCGGTGGTATGATCATTACCAACAATGAATCCCTTGGCTTTCAGGCAAAACATATATCAACTACAGCCAAACTGCCACACCCCTGGGAATTTATCCATGATCGAGTTGGTTATAACTCTCGAATGCCCAATATCAATGCGGCCGTTGGTTGTGCCCAGATGGAAAAACTTCCTCAAGTCATTGAAAACAAACGTCAAACAGCACAATTATATAAAGAATTTTTCGATAATCTGTGCCTTCCTTAATCTGTGCCTTCCTTATGATTGCTGAAAATATATCTGACACTGATTTAAGAAAGAGAGCGTTAGTACTTTTGAACGAAACCCTGGGCGCTGCGAATACTATTCGTTTTCTGAGTATGTACAATACAGGAAAACTGGATTACATGCAAATAAGAGAGGATCTGTTCAAAGACATGAGCGCAAGGCAGGTCTTTGAGGAAGCGGCTGATTTTTGGGAACGGAGAGAGAAGCTGAAAGCTTAATGCTCAAAGGGAAAAGATCAACGTGACCGGAACAAAGGATAAAATCCTCCTTATAGGCGGCGGCGGTCACTGCCGTTCTTGTATCGATGTAATTGAACAGGAAGGAAAATTCCAGATAGTCGGCATTGTAGACTTACCTGAAAAACTGAACCAATCCGTTTTGGGATACTCGGTTATTGGCACGGATACCGATTTACCCGATTTAGTTAAAAAGCACCAAAATGTATTAATTACAGTTGGTCAAATAAAATCTCCCGCTCGACGGATTGAATTGTTTATGTTTTTAAAAGATATTAACGCGTTATTTCCTGTCATTAGATCTCCTTTGGCCTTTATATCCCCACATGCCTCAGTCGATGAGGGAACGATTGTCATGCATAATGCTCTAATAAACGCCGGTGCCCAGATCGGAAGAAATTGTATCATCAATACCAAGGCCCTGGTGGAACACGATGCTGTTATTGAAGACCATTGCCATATCTCTACGGGGGCCATTATTAATGGTGGGGTCGTCGTTGGCAGAGAACCTTTTATCGGCAGTGGTTCGGTAACTAAGGAATATATAACAATATTCCCGAAAACTTTCCTTCAAGCAAATAGCTTTGTAGGTAAAAACCAATGAAAAAACCAGACCTTCTCTGAGAACTCTGTGCGCTCGAGCGACCGAAGGGAGCGGGCGAGAGAAAGATTTTAAGATTTCTGTGTAACCCGTGAAATCCGTGCCAAAAAATGGATTTAAAAAGAGTCTGAGAAAAGCTATACTATAATAGATGGATCCCACCCAGAAGATGAAACACCAAGAACTCACCGGCAAAATCATTGAATGCGCCTATAAAGTCCACAAAACTCTGGGCTTCGGCTTTTTAGAAAACGTCTACCAGCATGCGCTTATCGTAGAATTGAATAAAAATGGTCTAAAGGCGATCAAAGAAAAGCCCATCACGGTTTTTTATGATGGTCAGATCGTAGGAGATTATGTGGCGGATATTTTGGTAGAAG
>CAZVHO010000225.1:0-1545 GCA_964627515.1 uncultured Thermodesulfobacteriota bacterium
AAAGAATATTACGCAACAGGGAAAAGAAAATTAGCCATCGCCCGTACCTGGTTGAGGCCGGGGGCTGGTCAAATAACCATAAACGGCAGACCTATCGACCGTTATTTCAGCCGGGAGACGGCCAAGATGATCGTTCTCCAGCCTCTTGAATTAACCGACACGGTGGGGAAATTTGACATCCTGGTTAATGTTACCGGAGGAGGACATTCCGGGCAGGCCGGGGCCATTAAACACGGAATCAGCAAGGCCCTTTTGGTATTTGATCCGCAGCTCAGGGGCGTGTTGAAGAAAGCGGGATTTATTACCCGGGATTCGAGGGTCAAAGAACGGAAGAAATACGGGCAGAAAGGTGCCAGAGCCCGTTATCAGTACTCAAAACGATAGTTCCTGATTGGGTAAGCAAGATAAAAAGGGAAGGCTCTGAAGGCCTTCCCTTTTTTATTATTTGACGGCTTCGTTATAATTGAAAAAGAATGAGTAGGTGATTATGAAAAAGGAAAAGAAGAAGGTCACAGTGGTCGGTGGGTCCGGTTATACGGGTCTGGAGCTGTTGCGCCTTTTATTGCTCCATCCTGAAGTAGAAGTCATTCGGGTCACCTCCAGGCAATACGAAGGGAAACCAGTCCAGAGGGTCTTCCCTTCTTTAGGAAAAACAGCGCTGATTTTTACCGCTCCGAACCTCAAAGAGATAGTCAAGGATTCGGATGTGGTTTTTACGGCCGTACCCCACCAGAAGGCCATGGAAGTTATTCCTGAAATAATGGGGCGGCCAAAGTGCAAAGTTATTGATTTAAGCGCTGATTTTCGTATTAAAGCCGCAAAAAACTATGAGGCCTGGTACCAGGTGACCCATGAGGCCCCCTGGCTCTTGGACCAGGCCGTTTATGGCTTGCCGGAAATCCACGGCCAGGAAATCAAAAAAGCTCGATTAATCGGAAATCCCGGGTGCTATCCGACCAGTATTATCTTGGGGCTTGCCCCGCTTCTAAAAGAAAAACTTGTGAAAACAGAGGGGATCATTGCCGATTCCAAATCGGGTGTCAGCGGGGCCGGTCGAACCTTAAATCTGGGGAGTCTTTTTTGCGAAGCCGGGGAATGTTTCAGGGCCTATAAAGTCGGAGGGGGGCACCGGCATATTCCGGAGATGGAACAAGAATTGAGTTTGATTGCCGGAAAGTCGATTAAGCTGACTTTTACCCCTCATCTGGTCCCTATGTCCAGGGGTATCCTGTCCACCATGTATACCAGACCCGTAAAAAAGATATCCCCCTCGGACCTGGAAAGGCTTTATCAGGATTTCTACCGGGACGCCCCTTTTGTCCGCCTGTGTCCGGAGGGGGAATGGCCTTCGACCTTACAGGTCAGGGGATCGAATTATTGCCAGATCGGCTGGAGCCTGGATAGCCGTACCGGACAATTGATCATCCTGACGGCGATCGACAATCTGGTTAAAGGGGCTTCCGGACAGGCCATTCAGAACATGAATATCCTCTTTGGCTGGGATCAAACCCTTGGGTTGACCCAGTTGCCTTTGTATCCATGAAG
>CAZVHO010000225.1:1645-6729 GCA_964627515.1 uncultured Thermodesulfobacteriota bacterium
ATGGACCAGGAACGAAACATTCGTCTTTTGATTGCCTATGACGGGACCCATTATCAAGGCTGGCAAAGGCAAAAAGAAGCCCCAACGATCCAGGGGACGGTTGAACAGGTCCTCAGCCGACTAACCCAGGAGAAGATTACTCTGAATGGGGCCGGAAGGACCGATGCCGGGGTCCATGCCTGGGGACAGGTGGCCAGCTTCCGAACGGCTTCCCCTCTGACTACCCTAAAGATGGAAAGTGCACTCAGTGCCCTTCTGCCCAGGAATATCATGATCCGGCAAGTCAGGGAGGAGGATGCCTCTTTTCATGCAAGGTATTCCAGTCGAGCCAAGATCTATGATTATTTTATTTGCAATCAAAGCCGGATCATCCCCTTTTTCCGCCACTATTGCTGGTTCATCCGGGAGCCCCTTGAGGTTCCCCGGCTCAAGGCCGGCCTGGCCCTCTTGACCGGCGAACAGGATTTTTCCAGCTTTCAAACCCAGGGCAGCGATATTGTCCAGACAGTGCGCACCCTTTATCAGGCCGGTCTTTTCCCCCTCCATCGAGGGGTATATCGTCTCCGGTTCAAGGCTGATGGGTTTTTAAGGCATATGGTCCGGAATATGGTGGGAACCTTGATTCGCGTCGGCCTGAACCGGATTTCGATAGAAGAATTCCAGGAAATCATTCAGTCCAAAGACCGCTCCAGGGCCGGTGAAATGGCCCCGCCCCAGGGATTGTTCCTGAGAAAAGTAATATATTCCAATTAGTTTCCAGGCCGAACGGTCTCCTGGACCGTTTTGTGGATACTGCGAAAGGCTTCATCGAAATTGGCCAAAGGCAGGCGGCCGATTTCGATGTATTTGATCACCACTTCCTTGGCCACTTTTAGGATCATTTCTTCCTCAGGTTTCATTTGCTTTATCCTCTATGACTTGATAGGTTTTAAATTTTTCCAGTGAAACTTGAAACATGCATCTTGCATTCTGAAACATTATTTTCGAATTAAACCCTCATGCCCCAGGGGGCGCACGAAGCATGAAAATGATTTGCCTTTAAATTCCGAAATCCGAAATCGAAAATCCGAAATCGAAGGGGGCCTCTGCCTGAGGAAGAAGGCGTTTCTTTCAGCAGAGGCCCCCGGTAAGAAGAACCTGAGCAGCCCTCCCTACGGTGAAAGATACCTTATGGCCTAAAGAGAAATCAAGGGCTTATTTTGAAATTTTGGATTCCGTATTAAGCCTTCATGCCCCCCCCCCCTTTATTTTCGTGTTAAGAATGCGGAGTTTGCTAAAAACCTTTTTTGTGCTATAAAAAATATCAGCCATGAGTAATTTAATCCAACTGCTTCCTGAATCATTAATCAATCAAATCGCGGCCGGTGAAGTCGTTGAAAGACCGGCTTCGGCGGTCAAAGAATTATTGGAAAATTCCGTTGATGCCGGGGCCACCGACATCCGGATCGATATCATCCAATCCGGGAGGTCTTCTATCCGGGTAACGGATAACGGCCGGGGGATGTCCAAAGAAGACCTGCTCCTGGCCATCGAGCGTCATGCTACCAGTAAAATCCGGGCCTATGCCGATTTAATGTCCCTGAAGTCGATGGGTTTCAGAGGAGAGGCCCTGCCCAGCATCGCCGCGGTCAGCCGGATGACTATCATTTCCATTCCATTAGGGGAAGTTTCCGGCTATCGTCTGGAGATCTGGGGAGGGAAGAAAATAGGCCTGGAAGAAACCGGAGGGGCTTCCGGGACGATCATAGAAGTCATGGATCTTTTCTATAATACCCCGGCGCGGATGGCCTTTTTAAAAACCCCCAGGGTCGAATGGAGCCAGATACAGACGGCCCTGGAGCGGGTGGCCTTGGGGTTCCCTGCCCTTCGATTTGATCTGACCCATAATGGGAAAAAGATCCTGCAACTTTTTCCTGCTCAAGATAAACTTCTTCGTCTTCAGGAATTATGGGGCCCGGAAAAAACCAGCGGATTGATCCCCTTGGATTTAGCAGAAGACCAAATCCGGATCAATGGTTTTATCTCTCCGCCCCATTTCCATCAAAACACTTCGAAAAATGTCGCCTTTATGGTCAATCAGCGATGGGTCCGCAGTCCCCTTTTGTACCCCTTGATCCTCCGGGCTTATGCCGGTATGATTCCATCGGGTCGTTTTCCGATAACGGCCCTTTGGATGGAAATCCCTCCGGAATTGATTGATGTCAATATTCATCCCACAAAACAAGAGGTGCGTTTCAGTCAAACCGCCTGGATTCAAACCTTGGTGGGTAAGGCCCTTGGGAAGGCATTGAAATCCCATATACCTAAACCAGGGGGAATGGAGCAAGATTTTCGCTATCAAACTTGGGCACAAGGTCAAACCGAACCCTTCCTTTTTAGAGATGGCCCGAGAGTGCCATACCTTATTTCTCCAACCCGGGAAGAGGACCCAAAACCTTCTCTATTCGATGCAGACCGGCAAAGCCTTTTTCGAGAACCAAAGACCGACTCCTTTCCGGATAACCCGCCGGTTGAAGCGCCGCAGACGGATCAGGAAGGGGCCTTTTCCCGGTTAACCCTGATAACCCAGCTTCAAGGGACTTATCTGGTCGCCTTAATGGATCGCGGCTTGGTTTTAATCGATCAGCATGCCGCCCATGAACGGGTGCTGTATGATCGATATCTGAATCAATGGCAGGCCGGCGGGGTCTCTTCTCAATACTTAGTCGTTCCTATCCTGATTGAACTTCCTCTTGGTTGGACCATCGATCTTGAATCAATCCAGACGGAATTGGGCGGCTTTGGGTTCGAAATAACTTCAGCCGGGGGAAACAGCTTGTGGATAAAATCCATACCCGTTGGGATAAGCCTGGAGCAAGCGGAAAGGGCCTTAAAGGAAATATTGGAGGAAATAAAGGCCGAGGGCGTTTTGTCGAATCCAGAGGATATATCAAAACCCTTGTTAAAACTCTTGGCCTGCCATACAGCGATCCGGGCCGGGCAGGTTTTGAGCCTGGAGGAAATGAAATCCTTGTTGAATCAATTGGACCAAACCGAAAATCCTTCTCATTGCCCCCATGGCCGTCCCCTCTGGATATTGGTGTCCTGGGAAGAGATTGAAAAGCGGTTCAAACGGAAATGAAGTTGCAAGTTGCAAGTTGCAAGATGCAAGAGACAGGGGTCGGGAATCGGGGGGCAGAGGTCAGAGATCGGGAATCTGGGATCTGGGAGCAGGGGGCAGGGGAGATTTTTCCCAATTCCGAATTCCGAAATCCGAAATCCGCAATCGCCACGGTCCTATGCCGATGAAAGCGGACCGCCCCAAATTAGTCTTTATCACCGGGCCGACGGCGGTGGGAAAATCCGGATTGGGGCACCGACTGGCCCGGGAGGTGGGGGGAGAAATCATCAACGCCGATTCCATGCAGGTTTACCGTTATATGGACATCGGCACAGCCAAACCGGCCCTGACAGAAAGAAAAGAAGTCCCTTATCATCTCATCGATATTGTCGATCCCGACCAGCCCTTTGATGCCTCTGAGTTCAGAAGACGGGCCCAGTCCATCATTCGGGAACTCCACCTCCGCAGGATCCCGATCCTGGTCATCGGAGGGACCGGCTTCTATCTGAGGATTCTGCAAAGGGGAATTTTTTCCTGTCCCAGGCCAAATGTCGAGATCCGGGAAAGGTGGAGAAAAGAATCTCAGACCCAGGGGGCGGACTTTCTTTGGGAGATCTTGAAAAAAAAAGACCCCCTGGCTGCCGAACGGATTCATCCCCGTGATACCTTTCGGTTGATCCGGGCCCTGGAGGTTTTGGAATTGACCGGCCGCCCCATCTCGGATTGGCAACAATGGGATCTGAAAGTCGAGCCTGATTATGAGATCCTCTGGATCGGTCTTTCCCTGGATCGCCAGGCCCTTTATCGGCAGATTAATCTCAGGGCGGAAAAGATGATGGCCCAGGGGTTTCTTGGGGAGGTCCAGGGACTTCTTGACAGGGGATACTCGGCTGAATTAAAATCTATGAACTCCCTGGGCTATCGACATTTGATCGGGGTGTTACAAGGCAAGTGGGAATTGAAAGAGGCCCTGGAACTTTTGAAGAGGGATACCCGCCGTTATGCCAAGAGACAATTGACCTGGTTAGGCCGGGAAACCAATTTGAACTGGTTTTCTGCTGAAGAATTTGATAGTATTCGTTTTAAAGTAATCGATTATTTTAATCAACCGTGAGACCATGTCTATTCCCAACTGGATTACCCTGATACGTATTGTCCTGATCCCTTGGTTCGCCATTCTGCTGATCAACGGTTCTTTTAACCAAGCCTTATGGGTTTTTGCCGGAGCAGCGGTGACTGATGGATTGGATGGTCTGACGGCGCGCTGGTTTTCCCAAAAGACCCGTCTGGGGTCTTTTTTAGACCCCATCGCCGATAAAATGTTATTGTCTACGGCCTATATCGCCCTGGCCGTTTTGAAGGAGATACCGGTTTGGCTGGCCGTGATTGTCATCAGCCGGGATGTGGTGATCCTGTTGGGGGTCAGTGTCCTGTTTCTCAATCAAATTGATTTTGAGATTAAACCGACCCTATATAGTAAGCTGACCACTATTTTTCAACTCTTGTTGATCTTGAACGTCCTTTCTTCCGGGTATGTGCATTTCGGCTATGGGGTTAGAGAAGGACTGGTCCTGGCCACCTTGATTTTTACGGTCTTTTCAGGTCTTCATTATATCTATTCCGGCCTCAAGATCTTGGCCTGATGTTCGAAAATGCGGTTCAAGGTTCAGGGTTCAAGGTCCGGAAAATCAAGTTCGGAGTTTAGAGTTCGGAGTAAGCCATTTTCATGCTTCGTGGTGCCCCTGGGGTATGAAGGTTTCGGGACTAAACCAGAACTTAAACGTAAAGCAATTGATAAGTTGAGAATATAGCTGTCTGCGGTTATCTGCGTAAATCTGCGTCCTTTAATTAAAGAAGCGGTTTTTTCTTGACACCGACGGGTATAATTGTTTAAACATAACCAACACACAGGCACGTAGCTCAGGGGGAGAGCGCTACCCTGACACGGTAGAGGTCCTGGGTTCAAAACCCAGCGTGCCTACCA
>CAZVHO010000226.1:0-6727 GCA_964627515.1 uncultured Thermodesulfobacteriota bacterium
GTGCTTATCCGTGGTGCCGGAGAAATGGCCAGCGGGGTGGCCTGGCGTCTGTTTCAGGCCCATTTTAAAATCGTCCTTACGGAAATTTCTCAACCTTTAGCGGTCAGACGGGGGGTTTCTTTTTGCGAGGCCGTTTTTGAAGGAAGAAAAAGGGTGGAAGGGGTCGAGGCGGTCCTGATCTCTGCGGAGAATGAGGTCCGAACGATCTGGGATTCCAAAGCCATTCCTTTATTGATCGATCCGGATTTAAACCAATCTCTTTCTCTGAAACCGGATGTTTTGATCGATGCCATCTTAGCCAAAAAAAATACCGGTACGCACATCCATCAGGCCCCCCTGGTCATCGCCCTTGGGCCCGGCTTCAAGGCAGGAATCGATGCCCACCTGGTTATTGAAACCAATCGGGGTCACAACCTGGGACGTATTCTGACCCAGGGGGAAGCCGAAGCCGATACCGGCAGCCCAGGCAATATCGGCGGCTACACCACCGAACGGGTACTGAGGGCCCCGGCCGAAGGGATCATTAAAACTTTTAGAAAGATCGGTGAACCGGTTGAACCGGGTGAAACCGTGGCCGAGGTGGATGGCCGTCCGATTAAGGCCCGGATCAAGGGGATCCTCCGGGGTCTGGTCCGGGAGGGAACCCCGGTGCCGGCCGGGTTAAAGGTGGGTGATGTTGACCCTCGCGGGAATAAAACCTATTGTGATACCATTTCCGAAAAGGCCCGGGCCATCGGCGGCGGGGTTTTGGAAGGGATCATGCGGTATTATAATTAATGTCCATGAAAGAATTTAATTTGGGACATTGATTGCCCTGTAAAGCAGGAAAGCGCCGGTTCTTATCGGCAGACATTGTTGGGGGGGCAAAACATGGTTGATGTGGTCTACTCCACGGTTGGAAACTGGCTGAATCAGGTGGCCAGACAGTGGCCCGACAACGAAGCTTTGATTCATCATCAGAGGCAGGTTCGTTATTCCTATCAAGCTTTTTTAAAAGAAGTCGACTTGCTTGCCCGGGGATTGATGGCCCTGGGTCTTCAAAAAGGGGACCCGGTGGCCTTGTGGGGGCCTAATTGTCCTGAATGGATAGTGACCCAATTCGCCCTGGCCAAAATCGGGGCTGTTTTAGTGGCCCTGGACCCTTCCTACGGGATTGAGGATTTACAATACGCCCTTTCTTTTTCCCAGTCCAAGGCCCTATTGACGGCCGAAGGACCGGAAGGGGCCTATCTGAAGATAATCCGTTCCCTGGCCCCGGAACTCTGGGAATTCCCCTCCCGACCGGGGGAACTTTTACCGGATCTTCAGCATCTCATCACCCTCTTTTCTCCCGGGCCCCGCCCTTTGCTCAGCTTCCAGGAAGTCTTGAGCCGGGGGTATGGGTTTTCCTCCGAACAATTTGAAGAGCAGGAAAAAGCCCTGTCGCCGGAGGATCCGCTGATGATTCTTTTCACCTCAGGGACTACCGGAAAGCCCAAGGGGGTGGTGTTGGATCACCTGGGGGTTATGAACAAGTCCCTGGCCTCTACGGAGCGCCTGGGCATAAACCGTCAGGATCGGCTTTGTCTCTTTTTCCCTCTTTTTCATATGTTCGGCAACACCTGTATCGCCCTGGCAGGGCTGATCCGCGGGGCCGCCCTGGTGATCCCGTCCGATCACATTTTGCCGGCAGAAATACTTGCCACCCTGGTGGATGAAAAATGCACGGCCATATACGGCTCCCCTTCCATGATGGTGGCCTTAATGGAATCGCCCCGGTTCAAGGATTTTCGTCCGTCCGGTCTTCGCACCGGAATTATCGGAGGGGCCCCCTGCCCCCTTGAAGTCATGAAGCGGATCATCAACGATTTGGGGGTTCGGGAGATCGCCATCGCCTATGGAATCACTGAGGCCTCCTCCTGGCTTACCCAGACTCTGCCAGCGGATCCCCCGGAACTCAGGGTTTCTACAATTGGCAAGGCCTTGCCCAATTGTGAGGTTAAGATTGTCGATCCGGTAAGCGGGGAAGATCTGCCGGACGGGACCCCCGGTGAGATCTGCACCCGGGGATTTCTGATGAAAGGGTATTTTAAGAATCCGGAAGCCACGGTCAGGGCCATTGATCAGGAGGGCTGGTTTCATACCGGTGACCTGGGAACAAGGGATTCCCAGGGTTATTTTCGGATTACCGGAAGATTAAAAGAGGTTATCCTTAAAAAGGGAAAAGAGATCCTGCCGGCTGAAATTGAAGAGATACTCTACCGGCTACCCGGCGTATCCTTGGCCCAGGCTTTCGGGGTCCCTGAGCCGGAAAAAGGGGAGGTGGTGGCCCTCTGGGTCAAACCCAAGGAGGGCTTTGGCCTGACCGAAGAAAAAGTGGCGGCTTATTGCCGGGAACAGCTTCCGGAGGATCTTCACCCGGCCTATATCCGGATCGTCGATTCTTTCCCCATGACCCGTTCAGGGAAGATCCAGAAGTTCAAGATGCAGGAGATGATGTTGCGGATGCCGGGAAGATACGATTTGTCTAAATCGCCCCGATCAACCGGGAAATGACCAGCCGTTGAATTTCGGAGGTCCCTTCCCCGATCTCCAACAATTTCTGATCCCGGTAGAATCGTTCCACATCGTATTCCTTCATCAGGCCGTAACCGCCGTGGAGCTGAACGGCATGGTTGGCGCAACGGTACATGACCTCGGAGCAGTACAGTTTGGCCATGGCCGCCTCTTTGGCAAAGGGCTTGTGGTTATCCCGAAGCCAGCAGGCTTTATATAAGAGCAGACGGGCACATTCGATCTCCATGGCCATATCGGCCAGTTTAAAAGAATTGACCTGGTAGGAGGCGATAGGCTTACCGAATTGGATCCGTTCCTTGGCGTAACGGCGGGCCAGTTCAAAACAGCCCTGGGCCCCTCCCAGACCCATGGCGCCGATGCTTAAACGGCCTCCGTCGAGGGTTCCCAGCATCTGGTGAAATCCTTCCCCTTGAGGACCAAGAAGATTGTCTTTGGGTACTCGGCAGTCTTCAAAGTAGAGTTCGCTGGTGTTGGAGGCCCGCCACATCAATTTGCCGTGCATGGGCCGGGCTTCGAACCCCGGGGTTCCGGATTCCACCAGGATACAACTGAGTTCCTTTTTGCCGGCCTCCCTGATCCCGGTCCGGGCCAGGACCGTTATCCCGGCGGTAATATCGGTGGAAGCATTGGTGATAAAAATTTTGCTGCCATTAATCACCCATTCGTTTCCATCCAGTACGGCGGTCGTTTGGGTGTTTCCGGCGTCGGAACCGGCGTTCGGCTCGGTCAGCCCGAAGCCCCAGAGCATTTCCCCGGTGCAGAGCTTGGGCAGGTATTTCTTTTTCTGCTCCTCACTCCCGTAATAATAAAGAGGTCCGATCCCCAGGGAATTACCAGCGGCGATGGTGGCGGCATGGGAGCCGTCTATCCGGGCGATTTCCTCCACGGCAATAATATAGGAAATATAGTCCAATCCCTGCCCGCCGTATTGTTCAGAGACAATCATGCCAAAGAGGCCCAGGTCTCCCATGGCCCGGCAGGTTTCATAGGAGAATTCTTCTTTTTCGTCCAGTTCGCGGGCCTTGGGTTTGATTTCTTTTTCCGCAAAATCCCTGACCGATTTTCTTAAAATTTCCTGTTCCATGGTTAAGGAAAAATCCATAAGATGATCTCCTTGAAGGGGTTAATGGGAAAAAATACCAACCGTTCTGTTTTATTTTAATATAAAGAATGATCCCCGATTGTCAACAAAAAGTTCGCCTGAATTCCGAAAACATATTGACAATCCTTTATGGGGGATGTAAAAACGGTTTTGTAGGCTTAACCTTTCAATATAAAATAAATAATGCCCCCATAGAATTGCTTTTTTTGTTTAATGGTTCTGTGTGAATTGAATTATTGGGAGGGCGGTATCTTCTGTAGTATTAATTTGGTAATCCCTTCGATGAAAGGTTATCAAAGTGGTGCCATTAAAGATTCAGAAGGACTTACAGGTTTCCTTAAAAAAAACCCTCTTCATTGCAAACGTTTTCCTTTCTTTTTCAATCCTCCCCTGTCTTTTTTGTTTTTCGAACAAAAAAAACTCGTTAAATAACATAGATACCCAATCTTTGGGATACAGGATCGGTCTTTTTCTTTTTTGAACAGATTTAATAAAATCATTCTCTAATAATGGCAAATAGATCTTCTGTCGATAATCTTGAAAACCTAAAGGAGCTTCTTAAGTCCTGCATAGCCGGGGATTCCGGATCTATTATGCACTTTCAGGATCAATTTGGTGAGGATATTTATAATTTTCCCGTTAAAGCAAGGCACGTGAATATGGATCAAGCGGCTGATTTTTATTGTTATTGTTTTGAAAAGAATCGGATTTTTAAAAGACTGCTTTCCTTTAAAGGGCTTTGTTCTTTGAGGACTTATCAATATTGTATTCTTCAATCTTTATTTAATGAATGGGTTCGAGAGGAAGACCGGACCATTATTTCCACAGTGCCTTTTGATAATTTGGATGACCCGGGTGACCACCAAATATCTGAACCTGGTGATGATCCATCAGATTCCTCAAAAGAGTATTACGCCCTGTTTGGAGATTTAAACCCGGAAGAAAAAATCTATGTCAAACTATTATCTTACCATGAGTTTGGCCTGGAACCATCGGATATGAGGATGATTTCAGAGATATTCGGGAAATCCATTGTTAAGGTGATGGATTCCTTTATTGAAATCGACAATAAGTTGTCTGAAAGGGATGAACAACATGCTGAAAGGCAGTTCAAACTGGATGAAGTGGAAGTCAGGATATTGAATTTGGAAAGAAAAATCAAAAACCTGTCCCATAAAACAGAAAATCCGGAGAGAAATCCGAACCAGGATTGGGTTGAATTGAATAAGAAACTGGAATGGCGGAGGCGGCAAAAAGAGGAACTTATCAAAAAATATAAGCAAATTAAATGTCAGCTTTCTTATCGGGACATAGCCGATCTATTAAACATTTCTCTGGGAAAGGTTTCTGAAAAGATCAACGAAATCAAAAAGAAAATTTTAGGACTTTGTAATGAATCCATCAAAGCCGACCAAGAATAATTGCCCCGAGAGCGAAGAGCTTTATGCTTTTGCTGAAGGGAGTCTCATGGAAAAGGGCATGATCTCTATCCAGGAGCACCTTCTGGGCTGCGACCTCTGCCTCAGAGAGATCTATCTCATCAAAAAGACCCTGAAGGCTACTGAAGGCCAAAAATTAGCCTTGCCCTCTGAATTAAAAAAAAAGGCCCTTCAGTCTGCCTTGGGCGAATCCCTGGTGAAACGATCCACTCAGAGACTTTCGGAATTTGTTTTATCTCTTAGCCAGAAAGGCATTAGTTATATTTCCAATCTTATTCTTCCGGAAGGAGCTCGATTCCAGATTTTATGGCCTTCCCCTGTCCCGGTCGAAGCCTTCAGGAACGGGGAACAGAAGGGGCAGGAATCGGTCATCATCGAGGAGACCATGGACGATATTAAGATAAAAATCCTGCTCCTCCATACCACTGACCCTGGGATTTCCTTGAGAATATGTATCAGTAAAAAAGAATCCGCCCTTCCCAATCAAAGAATCAGCCTTTATCAAGAGGAAGCCTTATTAGGTTCCAAGCTTACCTCCCAGGATGGGACGTTAGAGTTTTCTGATCTGGGGTTCGGCTATTATTCGATCAGAGTTCCAGCCGAAGAAATTGAAGTACGGTTCAGAGTCACTCCGGAAGGGATCTGAAAAAGGAATGGATGGGGCCAAATACATAACCATCTATAAAAAGGGGGATGTCCATATCGTCGATCTTTTGCAAAAAAATGTCCTTACCCCAAAGACCGAGATCCCCGTCGACAAAAAATTCATGGCCGATATCTGCCGCGAATTTCAAAAAATCACCCTGGCTGCCAATCGCAGCCTCTATGAAAAATCTTCTAAAGAAAATCCGATTACTTTTGTCCAAGATCTCAGGAAAACCGGGCAGGTCCTCTTTAAACAGCTTTTCCCCGAAGAGATTCAGGTCGCCCTGCAGGGGGCTCGCGATTCGGCTCTTTATTTAAGGCTGGATGAGAATTTGCTCCATGTCCCCTGGGAACTATGCCATGACGGAGAAGACTTCCTGGCCTTGAAATTTAGAATAGGCCGGCAGGTTTTGACCGGGCATAAGCCCCCTGCTGCTTTAATAAATTCAGAGGCTGATGTCATCAGCATGCTCATTATTATCGATCCTTCGGAGACGCTGACCCACGCCCAAAGGGAAGCGGAACACCTCTGTTCAATTTTAGAGAAAGGAACCAGTATTAAAATAGAGATTATTGGGGGAAGGCAGGCCAGTAAACTGCACCTGATCAAAGAAATGCAGGGGAAAGAACTGGTCCATTTTATTGGCCATTCTTTTTATGATCAGGAACATCCGGCCAGGAGCGGCTGGATCCTTAAAGACGGTCTCCTGACTTCAGAGGAAATCAGCCGGATGAATTATCCTCCCGGCCTGGTTTTCTCCAATTCCTGTCAATCCCTTGCCATGGGCAGCCAGGAAGGATATTTTTTTGATGAGAAGTCCTTTGGCGTGGGCGGGGGGTTTATGATGGCCGGGGTCAGGAATTTTATCGGCCCTATCTGGGTTATTCATGATGAAGACAGCGTTCGGTTTGCTGCCCACTTTTATCAAAAGTGGATAAAGGGGAAATCATTAGGTGAAGCCCTCCAGGAAGCCAGGAAAGAGGT
>CAZVHO010000227.1:0-6565 GCA_964627515.1 uncultured Thermodesulfobacteriota bacterium
AATTGATCGATTTCAGAGGAAAGCCGCAACACTGGAACGCTTCCAGATCGACCAGTTCCACCCCTAATTTCCGGGCCACCAGGCGGGCGGATAGCTCGTAATTCAGATTCCGGACCGGGACCGTACAGCCTAAAAAGAATGCATATTTCATGCTTTGTTGAAAATCCTTGTTTTATTCTAAATCGAAACCCTTTTGTATCTTAGCTTTATGTAGCACAGCCCCGCGTTTCGCGGGGCTGTGAACCCCTGTCAGGTTGTGATATTCTTCCCTTCCACCCATTCTCTCCACAACCAAACATAATCATCTACTTCTTTTACCAGACCCTTTCGCACTGGATTTTGACAGATGTACTCCACTTTACTCTCTGCCTTTTCATCTGAGCGTAAGATATGATCAAACGATTCATCTTGCCAGACACGCCCCCATCGATTAAGAAATTTATTGATGCTGTGGGCCGAAGCCCCTTTAATACCGCCCATAATCTCGGATAAACCGAAAGGATTACCTGAGCCGTCCTTTAAAGGTGCAAAAATCATATGCACATGGTCCGGCATAACTACAATCCCAAACATATGTAATTTGATCCCATGATCGTGAAGACAGTGTTTAATGATAAGTCCCCTTACCGATTCAGGCAACTGCCAGCGTTTATAGGTGGTGAAGGTAACAAAATAAACTTTATCTTCGGCTTGCAAATGGGGCAAGTTACGGCGATAAAATTCTTTGGTGGGTTTAGCCTGTGTGGAAGGAGGCATGGCCGGAGAAGACACAGCCGGGGGCGGCTGTGCTACATACCCCGGAGGTACATTTTTGTTTTTATGATTCTCAGACGCCATCAACATGAACCCGTTCGATTTTTTATTATTCCAAAAACAATAGAATCGATTATTGTTTTATGTAGCACAGCCGCCCCCGGCTGTGATATTCAAATAAAAACCGTTACCACTTCGATTATTATCCTAAAAGCTTCTTATAATCCTCCGGGTTCCCAACGATCTTCGGCAACCCCATCTCCTGGCGCTTTTCATTTTCAAAATCCCCCACCTCATACATCCGCCCCTGCTGACTGAGTAAATTCCGGGCCGCTCCCATACCGGGCGGGGCCAGGCCTTTGCGGACGGCCAGATTACGCAGGGCAAAGATGACTTCCGTAAAATTAACCTTCTGGGGGCAGCTTTCCTGACAAGTATAACAGGTCGAACAGTGCCAGAGGAATTCTTCTTTAAGCAATTCCTCTTCCATACCCAACAAGATCATACGGATGATCTTTCTCGGGTTATACTCAGGCTCGATTTTTTCTACGGGGCAGCGGGCCGAGCAGACCCCGCAGGAAAAACATTTTTTGATGTGTTCCCCGCCTAATTCCCGGGCTACCCGGTGTTTAAAATCAGGATCTAATTTTTTCAGGTCGATGCGATCCATTGTTCTATTTCGGATTTCGGATTTCGGGTTCGCTTAGGTCATCAATAAATTGACTGATAATTTCTTTCAAATACCAAATCATGTTGCTCGATAAATTGTTAAAACGGATTCTTTCCGGATTGATACCGGCCTCTTCCACATAATGCCGGGCCTCCTGGATACGTTCCCGGGCATAAGTATTTCCGTGCAAGGATTTACAATTTTCTTCCGGGCAGGCCAGAACCAGCACCCCATGGGCCCCCATACTCAAAGCTTTCAGTATATAATCGGGATCCAGCTTTCCGGCACAGGGCAGTGCAATGAATTCGATTTCGCCTTGCACCTTGTATCCTGTACCTTGCGCCTTTTCGTTGTCGCTTTGAGCTTTGAGCTTTGAGCTTTGAGCTTCCTCCCAGGCCCTCCCGGCAGACCGCTGACAGCCGAAGATAACCATCCTGACCAGACCGGTTCCACTTTGCCCCCATCTTTCCTGGAGGGCCGCTAATTTCAGCTCCACTTCCTGATCGGAAAAACCGGCGATTTGTATGGCATCCATGGGGCATTCACTGGCACAGATGCCGCAGCGCCTGCAGGCCAGAGGGTGGATAAAAACCCGGTGGGTAAAACCTATAGCTTGATGGGGACAGTAGCGGAGACAGGTCAGACAGATGGTGCAAAGCCCCTTATCAACCGTAACCTCCCGGTCCATCTGGTCTGAAATCCGGCCTTCAAAAAAATGATGGATCGATAAAGCCACTGCCCGGGCTTCTTCCAAACAGGCTTGAGGGACCATGGGACCTTTTCCCGGACCGGCTATAAATATCCCCTCCCGATTTGAGGCCTGGGGCAGCAGGTGAACATTGGCCGGCTGCAGGAAACCCATTCCATCCATCCCGATTTGAGCGGAAACAGCCAATTCCCGGATTTCCCGGGGCAGCACCTGGAGGGATTCAATAACCAGAAGATCGGGCTTTAATTCAAAAGGCTGTCCTAACACGACATCTTCAAATTCCAAGCCGATCGATTCTCCGGATCGAACTATTTCCAGCCCTGCCCCATCAAACTTGAAAAAAATCACCCCTTCATCCCGGCAAGTCTGGTAGAGCCTCTCCATCCCCTCTTCGGCCACCTTGACATGACGGCAAAAGATATAAACTTGGGATTGATATTCCCTTCGAATCTTTAAGGCCAGCCAAAAGGTCCTGGCCATTTCGGCCACGTTTCCTTCGTCATGTAACCCAACCAGAAAGGCAATATAAGAGGAAGAACTGAAGGCCGGACGGGCCGAAGGAGACTCGCCCATTGGAACCAATTCTTCCATTCCATGGGGTGAAGGTGAGGGGGAAAGAAGTTCAACCAGGTCATCAATACCTATGATTTGATCGGAAGCGGTCAAGGAATAGACATTAGGTTTGGGTTCAGCAACCAACTCAGGAGCAAAAACAATGGCGCCTACAGCCTCAGTCCATTGCTTTTGTCCGGATTTAAATTGCACCTGAAAGTCCCCGGCAAAGCCCTCGATCCGCAGCAATTGCCTTTGGTCATCGGGATCGACCGACAGTACCTCATAGCCTAAGGAAATCAGTTGTGCGGCCGTTTCCTGGGCCGTCAGTCCCTTCCCCAGGATGAGCACCCTGGGAATCTTTTTAAATTCTTCCAGGGGAATCACTGGTTCGACCTCGTTTTCAAATAAGCGGCCACTTCTTCGGCGGCCTGATAGGCCTGGGAAATGCTTCGCTCTATACTTTTAGGCCCTTGAACAGTGCCGGCAAAAAAAATCCCTTCCGGCCGGGCGGAAGACCCTTCGTCTTTACTCAGGAAACCATCGGGCGTTAGTGAAAGTCCCAATCGTTGGGCTAAAAACAAATGGTCCGGCCCGGGTCTGATGCCGATGGAGAGCACGGCCAGATCAAAGGCTTGTTTTTGACTGCCGGCCCCGGTCTCCTTCTGGAAGGTTAAGACGGCCTGATCGTTCTCCCCCTTTTGTATTTCGCCGGGGATGGAACGGACAAAAGTTATTTGCTTCCGGCTTTGTTCCATAAAGAGGGGGAAATCCTGGCCGAAGGTCTGGATGTCCATATAAAAAACAGTGACGGCCATCTCTGGATTGTTATGCTTTATACGGTTGGCCAGGCGCAGGGCATAACCGCAGCAAACCTGAGAACAATAGGGATGTCCTGAATGAAGGTCTCTGCTGCCGACACATTGAATAAAGGCTATGGACTGGGGGATGGTCTGATCGGATGGTCTGACGATGTTCCCGGTGTCTTTAAGTTGTCTTTCCAGATCTAACCCGGTCAGGACATTGGGCAAGGTTTTATACCGGTACTGGGGTTTGTCTTCAGCCCTGAAGGGGGTAAAACCGGTTGCCAGGAGAAGGGCCTGGGCCCTTCCCTCGCCGCCCCCCCCAGGGCGGCTATAAGTATAGAGAAATTCCTTGGCTTCCATCTTTAATGCGGTTAACTCGGTTTGCAAATGAATCTCAATAGTGGGTTCTTTAGTCAAGGCCGCCAGGGCATCATTTATAAGACAGGCCCCGCATTGCTGGCAGGCCTCTGTGGCCTTACAACAAAAATTTCTGGCCATTCCTCCCAGGGCCTCTGATTTTTCGATCAACTCCACCGGTATATTCAAACGGCCGAGGGCCAGGGCAGCCGTTATACCGGCAATGCCGCCGCCGAGGATAAGCACTTTGGAGTTAGTTGAATTCACTTTTAACAAGATCACTGTATGATTTTTCTATTTCTCACTCCGCATTCCGAAATCCGAAATCCGCACTCAAATCAGTTCCCCGATCCGCTCTTCATCGCCGTTAAGCATCAAATGGACCCCCTGGAAACGGCTGTCTTTTTTTATCTCTTCAATCAGCCTGGCCGTGTGGGCCATCATCCCGGCCTGAAATTCTCCCGAACTTAAGGTCCGAAATTTTTTCATAACAGTCGCGGGAATATATAGACCGGGGTATTTGCCGGGGGCATATTCCCGCATCCGGGTCTCATTTAACAAACAAACCGAGGCCAGTAAAGCGGTTTTCCGGTCAGGTCTCTCCTTAAAGAATTCCTCTACACCGGCCAGATCAAAAATCGGATGACTCATAAAAAAATGGGCCCCGGCCTGCTCCTTCTTCTTGAGCTTTAAAACCTGGGGTAGAATGGGGTTGCCGGCCAGCGTCACTGCGGCGCCGATGATGAATGAAGGGGATGGCCCTTCAACCCCATTCCCGGAAAGGTCTCTATTTTCATTCAGCAGGGAAATGGCCCGGATCAACTGAACGGAATCCAGATCATAAACCGGTTTGGATTCCGGGTGGTCGCCCCAGGTGATATAATCACCGGTTACGGCTAATATATTTTGAATGCCGAGCCCCACGGCCGCCAGGAGATCGGATTGCAAGGCCAGGCGATTGCGGTCCCGGCAGGTAATGGTCATGACCGGTTCGATGCCCTGATCCAGGAGATAACGGCAAAATCCGATGGGGGCCATGTGCATTCGGGCCTGCGGATTATCGGAAACCACTACGGCCTGTACCTTGTCCTTAAGGAGATCAATTATCTTTTTTGCTTTTGTTGGATCGGTTCCCTTCGGCGGATCCAATTCACAGGTCACCATAAAAGTCCCGGATTTTAATGCTTCGGAAAACTTACTTGGAGCCGGCATGATACCTCCTCAGATAAGCCGGATGATGGACCTTTCCGGGTTTGGTCCGGCGGCGAAAGTCAGCGGGAGGGAGCATGGATTCGATCTGATGGAGACGTCCTTCCCGGGCCAGCCGATCATAGATGGAAACCCAGGCACAGGAGCGCTCCGGGTCCACTTCACATTTTCCCTCGATCATGCCTCCGCAGGGACCGTTATTAAGCCCCTTGGTGCAGGTGGTTCGGGGACAGATCCCGCCGGTCACGGCCAGCAGGCAGTCACCGCAGGCCCGACAGCGCTCGGTCCATAATCCTGCCGCCTCGGCCACGCCGATAAAGGTTGTATTTACCCCTGGGAAAACCGCCTTTTCAGAGTAGGTTTCGGCCAAAAACTGGACCCCGGCCCCGCAGGCCAAAGAAAGAAGGCAATCATGATCTTTGACTTTGTCCCGAATCATCTCCAGGAATTCCCGATCACATTGACGTTCCAGGGTTTCTTCAGTTATATGCACCTTTTTCTTGTCTATTCCAAAACTCATCTTGAGCTGGCTGGCTAAGAGACCGACCTCTTTTTTCCCCCCGGCCAGACAAACGGCCACACAGGTCCCGCAACCCACAACCAGAATATTTTGATAGGGGGCCAGGCACTTTTTGATCTCTTCAAAAGGTTTACGACTGGCAATGATCATATAAATTACCTTAATACCTCTTGCAAAAATGGAGATAGCACAAATTAAACACTAATAGGTCAGCCGTCTCGGCTGACCATGTTTTGATTTCACTCTATTGTTGTCAGGCAAGATGCCTGACCTATTTAAACACTATGAAAAATATTATCTAATAGGATCCTGTTAATCCTGTCTAATATCTTTTAAGTGGGTTCGCCCCCAGATCCCTGGCCCTGTTGGTCATCTCCGTCACGGCTTTGGCCCAGGCCGGAGCATCGGAGGCCCCGATGTGGAACATCTCGAGTCGCCCGGGTTCCAGACCGATTTCTTTCAACAGTTCTTTAGCATATTCCACTCGTTCCTTGGCTCTTAGATTTCCTTCCAGGAAATGGCAGTCGCCGATTTCTCAGCCGCCCACCAGGACGGCATCAGCCCCTTTTTCAAAGACTTTCAAGATGTGCTGAATATCGATCTTGCCGGTACAAAGATATTTGACAATCCGCACATTCCAAGGATATTGCAATCTCATGGACCCGGCCATATCAGCAGCCGTATAGGTACAATAGGTACAGACCATGGCAATGATTTTAGGTTCGAATGATTCGCGCATAATAAATTAACGGTTCAAGGTTCAAGGTAAAACCAACCGTGTGCCTTATATCTTCCCCCAATAGTTTACCCCAGGTTCAAGATGTCAGGTTTAAATGGGTTCATTGACGCACACTGAACATTTAATGTTCGCCGAACGGTTTTACCTTACACCTTATACCTTGTACCTTACACCTTTCTTCAACACGCCTCCAATAAAGCTATAAACTGTTCGTCCTTGGAATGGCCTACCTGAATGGCCCCCTGGGGAC
>CAZVHO010000228.1:0-6563 GCA_964627515.1 uncultured Thermodesulfobacteriota bacterium
GACATTTTCGCCGAACCGGACCACCACGATCCCGGCAGCCACTTCCCCTTTTCCGTCCAACTCGGCCACCCCCCGGCGGATCTCCGGCCCGAGGTGGATACCGGCCACGTCTTTCAGTAAAATAGGGGTCCCGTTGCCGCTGGTTCCCAGGGCGATATTTTTCAGGTCGTCAAGGCTCTTAATATACCCCCGGCCCCGGACCATGTACTCCACCCCGGAAAACTCGATCACCCGGCCTTCCACATCCAGATTGCTCCGGCGCACCGCTTCCATGACCTTGGTGATAGGGATGCCGTAGGCGGAAAGGCGATTGGGGTCCAGGGTGATCTGGTACTGTTTGACGAACCCACCCACACTGGCCACCTGGGAAACCCCGGGCACGCTTTCAAGGGCCAATTTTAGATTCCAGTCCTGGAGGGAGCGCAGTTGGGCCAGGTCCAGTTTCCCGGTCTCATCCACGACGGCATAGGAGAACCCCCAGCCCAGGCTGGTGGCATCAGGCCCCAGGACCGGGTTGATATTAGCCGGGAGTTTATTTTTTACGGCTTGAAGGTATTCCAGTATCCGGCTCCTGGCCCAATAGATATCAGTGCCTTCTTCAAAGATGACATAGATAAAGGAACTGCCCAGATAGGAAAAGCCCCTGACGGCCTGTACCTTGGGGGCGGCTAATAAGGTAGAAGTAATGGGATAGGTGATCTGGTCTTCCACCAGGTCCGGGCTTCTGCCCGGCCATTCGGTAAAGATAATGACCTGGGTATCGCTTAAATCAGGGATGGCATCCAGGGGGGTGTTTTTAAGGGAATAGTAGCCCCAGACCCCCAAGAAAAACATGAGGAGGAAAACGATGAATTTGTTCCGGGCGCTGTATTCAATGATTTTAGCGATCATAACAAAGTCTTTAAACTAAAGGGTTCGAGGATTCAAGGGGTCGGGGGTTCAAGTGGTTTTAACTTCCACGCCCTTCACTTGAATCCTTGACCCCTTGGCCACTTGAATCCTTTTCCCTTTCATTCTGGCTTCTGACTCCTGGCTCCTGGATTCTGACTTTTGGGAAGTATCCCCTTCAACTTCGCCTCGGAATCGATCAGGAAATTGGCCGAGGAGGCCACCTTTTCACCGGCCCGTAATCCTCTGATCACTTCGACCATCTGATCGGTCCTGAGACCGATGGTGATCTCCCGGGGCTCAAAATTTCCATCCCCTTTATCTACATAAACGATCTGTCTCAAACCGGTATCGATGATCGCCTCTTCGGGGATAACCAGCCTTTTGCCGAGATGGATCTTTAGGGTCACATTGGTGAACATCTGCGGTTTGAGTTGCCCGCCTGGATTGGGCAGGGTAAACCTGATCCTGGCGGTCCGGGTTTCACCGGAAAGGGTCGGATAGATATAATCGATCTTCGAGAGAAATTCCTTGCCCGGAAAGTAGCTCAGGCTGATGGTTGCCTGGGCCCCCAGCTTGATGACCGGGAGTTCGTATTCATAGATGTCGGCAACCACCCAGACCGTTGATAAGTCGACAATGTCAAAGAGCTTCTCCCCGGGCATGATTTTCATCCCCTGGACGGCCATTTTTTGGGTCACATAGCCGCTTACCGGGCTGTAAAGGGTCAGGGTCTTTATCGGCTGGCCGGACTCTTCGATCTGTTTAATCTGTTCTTCGGTAATATCCCAAAGTCTCAGACGCTGTCTGGCCGCCTCCCAAATGGTTTCCGCATCTTTGGCCAACAGGGCCCCAAGCTGGCTATCCTTTTTGGTGGAATTTTTCCATTTAAGGGCATTCAGAAATTCCCGCTGGGTGGCCAGAAGTTCAGGGCTGTAGATCTCGGCTACGGCTTCTCCAGCCTTTACATAGCTCCCGGTAGCGTTGACCCGCAGCTTCTCGATCCAGCCCTCATACTTGGTATTGATTGTGGCCAGTTTTCTCTCATCATATTCGATGCGCCCCACGGTCCGGATCATCTTTTGTAAGGGCCTTACGGCGACTGAAGCCGTTTTCAATCCAATGAGCTGTTGTTTATCCTTGGGGATTTCTACGGTTGGGACCTCTTCCTGGACCGGCTCCTTTTGGGGGGCCGGTTTTGCCGGAAGGGCCTTTGCCTTTTCAGTCGTTGCGCCGTGCTGCTGATGGGCTTGGGCAAAAACCAACGGTGGGGCCACCAGCATCCCGGTTAGAATCACAAAACCCATTATCCTATTGGCTCTCATCACGGTTTCTTCCCCTCCATGGTAACCGCCATGATCCCGGCGATCGCTTCGATCCGAGCCACGGCCTTTTCCCTTTCCGCAAATTGCCCCCAGTATAACAGCTCGAAATCCAACAAGGCCTTCAGTCTGGAGATGACGGTAATGGCCTCTACCTTGCCGACCGTATATCCCGAAAGGGCCAATTGAAAATCCTGAATGGTCTTGGGGATCAGGCCTTCCTTATAAAGTTCCATTAAGCGTTCGGCCGATTTAATCATGGAGTAATTATCCCTCAGATTGGAAGCCAGCATATTCTGGGTAGCCAGGAGCTCCTGCTTGCCTTGAGAGAGGGCGGACTTGGCTTCGAGGACCCCCTGTTTTTGCTTTTGTTCATGAAAAAGAGGGATATTGATCTGGGCCGTCAGACTCCACATATCTTCAAAGGACCCGCTTCTTTTAAAGAGATTGGCCCCCAGGGTGAAATCCGGGTAATATTCTTTTTCCGCCATCCGGACCTTGGCCTCGGCCCCTTTGATCATCTTTCCCCTGGACTGGATTTCCGGAGAATTATCTTTGGCCGTCTTCAGAAGTTCTTCAAGCCGGTAGGGATAAGGGCTATAGGCCGGGACCTGGGGACGTCCCAATGGAGACTGGATCTCTCTGCCCAGGGTGGAATTCAGCATGCCCTCGGCAGCCTGGATCTTCTGACTGATCATCTCGTCTTTTTCGAGGAGCATGTATTTTTCGGTCTGGGCCATGAGCACTTCCTGTTGGGGGGCCATGCCCGAGGTATAACGGGCCAGGGCGGCATCCTCTATCCGGGCGAATAAATCGGTCTTATCCTGGATTTGTTCCTTGGTCTTATAGGCCAGCAAGAGATCAAAATAGAGTTCTTTGACCCTGGTAATGGTTTTCAGGAGAATATTTTTTGAAGAGGCTTTTAAACTTTCAGCGTCCCGGGTGGCCATTTCACCCTTCAAGGCCCTTTTCCCCCAGAAGGGGAACATCTGGCTTACCGAAATCATCCATTGGGCATCCGGAGCGTCCCCGAAGGTGTAGCTGTTATAGCCTTCATTCTGATAGCCGAGCATCACCATGGGGTCAGGAAGGGCACCGGCCTGAGGTATTTTGAATCGGGCCACATCCACCCCGGCCTGGGCCGACTGGATTTCCGGATTGTTCTTAACGGCCTCCCGGATCAGATCCTGGAGGTTCAATTCCGAGGCCTCGGCAAGGGCTCCGCAAAAAAATAAAAGGAAAAACAGGATGGTTCTGTTGAAAAAAAAGCACATGGCAGATGGTCCTGTAAAAATTTCCCAAGGCCGTCTCATGACGAAAATGGGGTTTGGTGACTTTGTGCTCCTTCTGAAAGCTGCCCGCAGATCCCTGATCGCTCTCATCCGAAAATGCTTTTCCCGGATGAGAACTATTTGACATCTACATTGAATTTAACCTTTTTAACCTTCTGGGCCTGTGTTATTTGAATCTCAACATTCCAGCTACCGGCCATGGAAAACTCCACCTTGGCCATGTATTCGTTCCCCTTCAAAATCATATCGGTTTTGTAGTTCATGGCCGGCATACCGGACATGGCCGGCATGGAATATCCCACTTTAACCTTGGCATCGGTCACCGGTTTACCGGAAGCATCAGAGATCGTAATGGTCACATTGTTATTACCGACTATCGGGGGATTTCTATCAATTTCGACTTTTATGGTATATTCATCCACCTTTTTGATCACTTCATAATTTTTGCCCCAGGCCGTTCCGACTGCGAAGGCCAAAATTATCAACAAAAGGACAACTCTTTTCATGGAAACCTCCATTTTTATAATATATAATTAAGTATTTAACCAAAACATATTAATATGTTAAAACCTATCTACCGGACTGTCAAGGATAACCCTATTTTTAAATAAAAAAGATGGGCCTTCCCTAAAACACATAAGGAAAGATTATCATAATTAAAATCTTTAAATCGATACAGTCAAGTCTGTATTTTTATGATTATAATACCGTATTCCCCCGGATTTAAGTTCGTAGGATTGCTTTTTCTTCCAAATCGGCCACGATGGCTTTCATGGCTTGGCTTTCTTGGAAATTAAGGTCTTTCTCCCACATCAGGAGGAATATGGAATTGAAAGAAGTGAAGCGAAGCGGGTGCAAGCGGGTAAGTCCCGTCTGTGCAGTTCAAACGGCGCGATTGGATACATTGGTTGCCGGCCTGCTCAAAATCAGAAAACCCGTTGTTCCCGCCAAAAGTGAACTGAGCAAGACGACCATTTTGGAACTCCGGATGATATCGGGGTCATTAAAGGCCAGGAGCGTGATGAAGATTGACATGGTAAACCCGACACCTCCAAGAAAACCGGCGCCCACTATATGGTTCCACGACACATCGCTGGGCAACCGGGACCAACCCAATCGAACGGCTAAAAGACTGAACAGAGCAATGCCCAGCGGCTTGCCAACGAACAACCCGGCGAAAATACCTAAATTGTTTGATGTTACCAGGCCCTCGATCCAGTTTCCGGCCAGAGCAATACCGGTATTGGCCAGCGCAAAAAGCGGCATGATGACAAAGGCCACCGGTTTGTGCAGGAAATGCTGCACTTTGTAGGATGGCGATTTTTCATCACCCATTCCAAAGGGAATGGCAAAGGCGAGCAGGATGCCCGCAAGGGTGGCGTGGATACCGGATTTAAGCATAAAATACCACAGGATAATGCCGGGAATAAAGTAAAGAAGCAAACGATGCACACCGAGACGATTTAATATCAGCAGTCCCGAAAACACCCCTAAAGCCAAAACAAGATTCAGAAGCAAGAAATCACCAACATAAAACAGAGCAATAATGACGATTGCACCCAAGTCATCCGTGATGGCTAAGGCCGCAAGAAAAACCTTTAGCGCTGCCGGAACCTTGCTGCCCAACAGAGAAAGCACACCTAAAGCAAAAGCAATATCCGTTGCCATTGGAATTCCGATACCCCCTTGCGTTCCGGTTCCCCGATTGAACAAGTAGTGCAGGAGAGCGGGCGTTGCCATGCCACCGATGGCGGCAAAGATTGGCAGGGTGGCGTTTTTGAAGTCCGACAGTTCCCCGATATAAAGTTCCCTCTCGATTTCAAGTCCGATCAGCAGAAAGAAAATGGCCATCAAGCCGTCATTGATCCAGTGTACGACGCTATATTTCAATGCAATACCGCCGATTTCAAAACCAACTTTGGTATTCCAAAAATCCGAATATTCTTTTCCGAAATTGGAATTGGCAATAAGGATTGAAGTAATCGTACAGAGAATCAGGATAATTCCAGAAGTCTGTGAACTTTCAAGAAATTCCACAAAAAGTTGGGTAAAATTTGTTTTCATGGACTTGTCATTTCCTGATCCGGGCCACTGATTCAATTCAGATCTCTCTTTTTTGCTTCGAATTCTTCCTTCTCGATCTCTCCCCGGGCATACCTTTTCTTGAGGATCTCCAGGGCCGATTCCTCCCGGCCATGGTCCTGATTACTGCCACGACCTGACGACAAAAGCCAGCGAATCAGCAAGACAATCAATACAATCAACAGAACCCAAAAAATAATCATAAAAATGGGGCCGAACCAGCCCATGTTCCCCCAACCCATCATTCCCGGTCCCATCCCCCAGCCCCCACAATCCCTATAATTGGCCAGAGCAGCTTTTTTCAACAAAAAAAACATAACCATACTGAGAAAGATCTTGAAGACCACTCCTGAAGACTTCATAACCTGCCTCCTTTCATTTGATTAAAGTTTTTTCCGGAATTATCGTTTTTTCAGGTTATTATAGAGTATGTCCCATCGGAAAAAGGCTGGCACAGGTATCGTTCCCAGCCAGGAGTTAGATCTCTCCTCGCCTCTCCCACCAGGGCTGGACAACCAGGAACAGGGCCGGCAGGATGAATAGGGCATCCCGAACCAGGGTAAGAGGTGAAATCCGTTCGCCGACTCCGAAGCAACCACAGTCGGTTTCGATGCCCCGAAGATAAGTCGCCAACATGATAAGGGTGAAAAAGAGGAGCAGTGCAGCGGCCAGGCCGGCCGTATACCGAATCTTGAGGCCCAGCAGCAAGACCCCCCCTAAGACGATCTCCAGCCAGGGAAGTATCTTCACAACCCAGATAACCAGACCAGGGGACAATAATTGATACCCTTCAACCGCAGCGGCAAACTGCAGGGAATTTTCTATTTTGGTGAAGCCGGAATATAAAAAGATCCCACCCAGGAAAATTCGACAGGCCCAATGCAGGATGCGATAGATCATTTCATCCCCTTTAGCATCCGGTTCAGATAATCCTTAAGGACGGGGTAGGAGATTTTCCCCACAACCTTCTGCTCCCGAC
>CAZVHO010000229.1:0-6429 GCA_964627515.1 uncultured Thermodesulfobacteriota bacterium
CGGTTGAATTGAAAAACCGCATCGTTCTGGCCCCGATGAATGAGACCATGTCCGGGGTCAACGGCGAGGCCACGGAACAAATGCAGGCCTATTTTGCGGCTCGAGCTAAAGGAGGGGCGGCCATGGTCAGTACCGGGGCGGTCATGGGGACGCGTATGGCCTCCGAGTTTGTCTGGGGCCGAAATCTTTATCTCTTTCACCAGGGACACCTGCAAGGCCTGGGCATGCTCACCGACCGGATCCATTATTTTAATTCAAAGGCGGCTATCCAAATGACCATCGGCTTCGGCCGGCAGGGACATTCTTACGACCACCATAAATTGGCGCCGGCCCCCACCGCCGGCCTGCCTTATGAAATTACCAAAGAGAAAGCGACTAAGGGCGTTTTTGAGGCCTTCGAACTGGCTGAACATCCGCGCTCCTTTCTGGTGGGACAGATGACCCGGGAGATGACCATCGAGGAAATCCACAGCGAACAGAAAGAATTCGCCAATAGCTGCCAATTGGCCGTGGTGGCCGGTTTCGATGTCATCGAGATCCATGCCCCCCATGGATACCTGGAGCATCAGTTCCTGTCTCCTCTGAGCAATAAACGCACGGATCTGTACGGCGGAGAATGGCGGAATCGCAAACGGTTCCTCATAGAGATCGCCGAACAGATTCGCTACGCCTGCCCCGGCGTGGCCGTAGGCTGTCGCATCAGCGCCGAGGAGCATATGCAGGGGGGCCTGACGGAAGAAGAGATGATTGATGTGGCCAAGGACTTGGAAGCCGCCGGAATCGATTATATCAGCCTCTCCGACGGCGCCGGTTATGAAGAGGGGGGGCATCTTATTACCGATATGGACCGCTCCCTGCATATCCCCGACCACGGCGCAGCCTTTAAAAAAGAATTAAAAATTCCGGTGATCGTCTCTTCCCAGCATGACCCGAATAAAATCGAGAAGAATATCGCCGAGGGGAAATATGATCTGCAGGCCATGGGGCGGCAGCTCTTTATCGATCCGGAATATCCCAATAAGCTGGCCGAAGGCCGGGTGAAAGAAATCAAACGCTGCAAACGCTGTAACACCTGCCTGCTCCGTTGCCTGTCCGGGCTGGTTCCGGCCTGTCCGGACAATCCCAATCTGGGCCGGGAATATACCCTCGATGAATACCGGATCGGACCATGGCAGAAGCACGAACCTATTATCCCCGAAGGACTGTTGCGTGCACCCATGCCGGCTCTGGACCGCCCATGGTGGAAAAAAGAGATTCCCATGATTGAAAAGAGCTGGCGTCCTTTGCAGGGGAGAACCTCCCGTTAAACGAACTTTTTTCCTTTCAAGATTAGCCGGGAGTCTGTCTGACGAGGTATTTTCCATTGCAACTTATTGGATGATGAGTGTTATTGAGAGGGCGCAAAGTACGGATCCGGAAAAGATCATTCCACTCTGGGAAAATGACAGCTACAAATATTTGAACGGTAAAGTGGTAAAGATGCGTGCCTGTGACCATAAAATGATTCTCAGTCTTGCAGTATATGAATGCGTGAGTCCGGAACAACAGAAAGTGTCCATGAATATTCCACCCTACCACTGGTATAAGGAAGCGTCATACATGGGGCCTTTGTATACGGTTCAAGCAGACAAAATCCTCCCCTGGATGGATACAAAACTGGAACGCTGCAAGGGGAAGAACGAGTGGGGAGAATAAAGACAAAGTAACGGAGCGGCCATGCTGATCCCTTGGCCTGTTTGAACTGAAAGGAGACTTTTTTTATGAAATTGGAAAATAAGGTGGCGTTGGTAACGGGAGCCCGGCGAGGGATCGGTAAGGCGGTAGCACTGGCCTTGGCGCAAGAAGGCGCTGCGATTGTGGCTCTAGATATCGATAGCGACGTGGAGAACACCGTTTCGGAAATTAACAAAATCGGTCAAAAAGCGCTGGGACTCGTCGCCGATATCACTTCCCCGGAACAGGTTATTAGCCTGGTCAAAGAGGCAGTCGATATTTTTAGCCGTATCGATATTCTGGTTAATAATGCCGGGGTGGTCGGGAAGCGGTTTTTTCTTTGGCAATCCGATGATTCAATTTGGAGAAATACCATAGAGGTCAATTTATTCGGCACCTATAACGTGACAAAAGCAGTGACGCCTCATTTGATTAAAAACGGAAAAGGGCGGGTCATCAATATAGCCTCGATTTCAGGAAAACAAGGCAGTGTGACCAATTCTGCTTATTGTGCTTCAAAGCATGGGATAATCGGCCTGACCCGCACCTTAGCCCAAGAATTAGGATTCTTAGGTTTAACTGAAATCACTGTCAATGCCATTTGTCCTGGAGTGGTTGATACCGAAATGTTGACCGGGGAGGGAATGATTCTTGACGAACTTGCAAAACTTACCGGGTCAAGCCGGGAGCAGGTCCTGGCTGAAAGGATACTCCCCCTGTCTATTCAAAGAAGGCTCATCGAGCCGGAAGAAATTGCCGATATGGCTGTTTTTCTGGCCTCGGACCTGGCTAAGGGAATAACCGGGCAGGCCATCAATGTCTGCGGGGGATCGGTTTTTTATTGAAAACCAAAGCCTTCTCTTCAATGTCTTTGGCTCTATTCTGAAAGGCAACAAGTGATTTTTTCTGAACCAGATCATAAAAAGATTCAAAAGCGCAGCATGGAAATTACTCACTACGAACAGGGCGATGGGAAATTGGGTATAGAAGGTTGTCTGATAGACCGCCACCTGAACCCCTATCGCCTGGCTACGGGTGAAAGGAAACCTCCCGGGATTGTCCACCATTTAACCATACGTCTTCTTCTGGATGTCCCATCTTTGAAAATTGAAGAGGTAGAAGTGCAAATGCTTAAAGTGCCCCACCAGGAATGTCTTGAGATAGCCAACTGCCTGGTTCAAGTTAAAGGACTAACCTTATCCGGCGGTTTTATCTCAAAGGCGAGAGAGCTTGCTGGACTTGTAAAAGGGTGTTCCCATTTGACGGCGCTTTTAACCTCGATGGTTCCTGCCGCTTTTCAAGGATTAGCCGCCTATCATTTGCAAAAATCCTCCGGTTTAGAATCCATAGCCGACGAAGTGATCCAGTTTCTTGTAAATACCTGCTGGTCCTGGCGAAAGGATGGACCGTTAGTAAAAGAATATCAAAAGCAATGGTTCTCTTAAGACGGAAATGCCCTCCTGTATTACTGAGTTGAACTGCCGGAATAGTCAGGGCCTTTTGAAAAAATTTAAGGGATTTGGATGGCTGCTTGTCGGCGAACTTGGCCTCGATCAAAAGGAAAGGTTCAGGGTCTCGGGCCATCAAAAAATCAACTTCCTGCATGGTTGTTTTGAATTGCCATTAAACCATCTCTGATACTGGACTCATTGGTTACCATTTCGTTACCGCACCAGGGTACCGGTGATACGGAATAGTCACCATAGGAATCTCGTGGTATTTTGATGGAATCTAAATATTCATAAAATGCATCTTCTTTTAAGGTTACATATTCATAGTTTATGCCTGAGAATTTGGATACCATTTCACAGATTTCACGCTGACTGATCAATTCTCCGCCTACTATATCATAGTCCATATTATGTTCACCTTTACCCAGCAAAAGTGCAGTAGCAACACGGCCGCTATCATCCTTGGGAATAGGGGAAGTCTGGAAGTCGGTAATGTCGGCGGTTACTGAGAACCGGGCCATGGCGGAGAAGTTCATGGGGACAACAGGCTCCGGTATCCGGAGACGCAATTTTTTTGTGGATCAGACGCGCAGGTTTTGATATAAGATAGGCCGTAATATATTGCGGGTACCCGTCGGGTTGGAAAAGATATGAAACAATTAAAGGAATTATTATTCGAACTTTCGGCCAAATTGATCAGCGTACCTCCCTCCGAAATCGGCCGCGAAATTGAAGCCGGGCTGAAACTCATCGGAGAATTCTGGGACTTCGACCGGATTACCTTGACCGAATTTTCCGATGAGGGAGACGAGATACGCATTGTTCATTCTTATACAGTCCCTGGAGTAACCAAGGCACCGCTCAAAAAAATAGACGAAGGGATCCCCTGGATCATTGCCAAGTTGCGATTGGGGGAAAAGGTCGTCTTGTCCAAACTGCCCCATGACCTGCCCGATGAGGCGGAGACCGATCGGCGTTATTTCATTAAAGAGGGTCTGAAATCCGCTTTGGCCTTGCCGGTCAAAATCGGTCCATCGATTTTGGGAGGCTTTTTTTTAGCTTCCTTTCACCAGAAGCGCAACTGGAATAATGGATTGGTACGAGAGCTTTATTATCTGGCTGAAATTCTGGCCAGCGCCCTGGAAAGGATACGGGCGGCCGAACAGATTAATGAACTCATGCGGTTCGAGCATCTGTTATCGGAGATCTCAGCCACCTATATCAATCTACCCAGTGACCAGTATGAAAAGATCATCAAGAACGATCTGGGGCGGTTGGGCAGACTTTTAGGGGCCGACCGATGCATCCTCTATTCGATAACGGAAGACAAGAAACAATTTCGGTGGAATTACGACTACATGTGGTGGCCGGCGGAAGATGATGAATTCATCAAGTCATTGGACTCCTTAAAGGAGAACGATTGGAGTTTTTTTGAAAACTTCCGATTTTTGTTTGACAAATGGTCCAAGAATGAGGTCGTTCAGTTTACCAGTTTGGATGAACTTCCCGAGAAAGCGTCACAATTGAAAGATGTCTATCATAAATTCGGCACTAAATCACTTCTGTCGGTACCGGTTTCCGTAGCCGGATCCATCGTAGGCGCCTTGGTTATTGCTGCAACCAGGAACCACCGCACCTGGCCGGAGGATCTCGTCCAGCGGCTTCGTCTCTTCGGAGAAGTATTTGCCAACGGCTTGATGCGCAAGAAAAACGAAGAAGAAATCCAACAGGCTATCTCGGAGATAAAAAGACTCAAAGACCAACTTGAGGCGGATTACCTGTACCTGAGCGATGAGATCAAGCTGGAACACAATTATGGTGAGATCGTGGGGCAGAGCCAGGCCCTGCAGCGGATCCTGGTCAAGGTGAAGCAGGTGGCCCCGACCAATGCGCCGGTCCTCCTTCTGGGAGAAACAGGAACCGGCAAGGGCCTGATCGCCCGGTCTATACATAATGTCAGCAAGCACAGCGGCCGGCCTCTGATACAAGTCAACTGTGCGGCCTTGACCCCCAGCCTGATCGAAAGCGAGTTGTTCGGCCATGAGAAAGGCGCCTTCAGCGGGGCGGTGACCCGTCGCGTAGGCCGCTTCGAGCTGGCCAACGGGACAACCCTTTTCCTGGATGAAATCGGGGAACTGCCTTTGGAGTTGCAGCCCAAACTACTCCGGGTTCTGCAGGACGGCGAATTTGAGCGGGTGGGGGGAAGTACGACCCTCAAGACCGACGCGCGGGTGATCGCCGCCACCAACCGGGACCTGGAAAAAGAGGTGGAGGATGGGAGATTTCGCCGGGACCTCTGGTATCGTTTGAGTGTCTTTCCCATTTCCGTGCCCCCCCTGCGGGAACGTCTGGAAGACATTCCCCTGTTCGTAAGCTTTTTCGTAGATAAATACGGCAAATGGATCGGGAAGAAGTTTAAAAGGATTTCGCAAAAAACGATAAAGGCCTTAAAAGGCTATTCCTGGCCCGGAAACATCCGGGAGCTGGAAAATTTGATTGAAAGGGCAGTCATCACCAGCCCGGAAGGGAACCTCCAGATCGAAATACCCTCCCCCTCCGGCTTTCTTCCGGATCAAACGCTGAGCCTACAAGAACTTGAACGGGAATATATTCTCAAGGTGCTTGAAAATTCCAACTGGAAGGTTGAAGGCCAGGCAGGCGCCGCTTTCCACCTGGGTCTCAATCCCAGTACTTTAAGATTCCGAATGAAAAAATTACATATCGAGCGTCCCCTTTCTCTTTAGTCCCATAAGCCGCAATATTTTGAGGGTCCCGCAGCATGTTGCGGGAAAACCCGTTCCTTTCACCTTGCTTTCTAATAAAACATAGCTGTAATGATGGTCTCATAAAAACTCGTCATTCCCGCGAAGGCGGGAATCCAGGCCGCGCATAACCAATTAAAAACACTGGATTCCCGTTTCCACGGGAATGACGGAAATTAAGTATTTTTAACTTTTTACGACCCTCCCAGCAATAATCAGTTATCTAAAATACCCCCCTTTTTCCTTCCTGGCATAGATTTTGAGATTGTATCGGCCTGCATACTTTTTTTCAGGGAATGCGGCAATTCCTTCCCTAATTACCGGGCGGGCCTCAATCCCCTCATAACCAAATTAATTCATATAACAAAGGAGAATGATGATGGGGAAAGCCAAGCTTTATGATCTCAGTCAGCCCTTTGGGGATAAATGTCCCCTGTGGCCTTATTTTGACGGCTCCATCATCCGGTTGGTGGCCATCGTGGATGAAGGAGATCAATAATGAA
>CAZVHO010000230.1:0-3509 GCA_964627515.1 uncultured Thermodesulfobacteriota bacterium
GTTTTGTCGATCACGTCTCCGGCGGCAAAGACTCCCGGGACCGAAGTTTCCATTTGGAGATTGACCCTGATAAACCCCTCTGCATTGAGGGCCAACAAGCCGTCAAATAATTCCGAGTTGGGTTTCATGCCTATGCCGACAAAAACACCGTCGGTCGGAAATTCCGTTTGGCGACCGGTTTTCCGATCTTTAAGCATCAAGGAACGGACTTGTTGATTTTCTCCCTGAACCGCCTCTACTTCCTGATCGAGCATAATCCGGATTTTAGGATCGGATAAGGCCGCTTCCTGGACGGGCTGTTCGGCCCTCAATTTGGTCCCCCGGTAGATGACGGTCACTTCATCGGCATAGCGCGTGACATGCAGGGCCGTATGAAGGGCGGAATTTCCCCCGCCTATTACTGCGGCCTTGGACTTATTCATGGCCTGAAACACCGGGGCATCGCAATGGGCACAATAATAAATCCCCTGACCCCTGAATTCCTTTTCCCCCGGAACATCCATGTTGATAGGAGACGAGCCGGTGGCGACGATTAAGGCCCTGGAAGCATATTCTTCGCTGTCGGTGAATACCTTTTGTCCTCTCTCGAGGAAGGAGATCTTAATGGTGTTCTGGTGGACCATTTCCACGCCCAGGAGATTCACTTGCAGGATCATGCTGGTCATCAGTTGAGCCCCCGGTACCCCTTGGGGAAAACCGGGATAATTACCTATCAGTTCATATCTGAGGGGATTCCCTCCCGGATCGGCCCCGAGGATCAGGGTTTTTACCTTGGCCCGGCCGGCATAAATACCGGCGGTCAATCCGGCCGGCCCGGCGCCCAGGATGATTAAATCATAGGGGATGGTCATGAGACGCTCCTTTCGATTTTCTGTTCCCGAATGCCGGTATAAACGGCTTTGCAGATCCCGGAAACCCCTCCCTTGAGCCCCTGGGGATTTTTACCGCCCTCGGAAAACTTTAGGGCTTCCATATATTCTTGAAAGTCCGCAAAGCCTTGAAAGGCCGATTCCGGGTCTTCCGTCGGTGACAGGCGGAACAGCCAGCCCTGGTGATAAGGGTCTTTTGAAACAATGGAAGGGTCCTTGGCCACCTGGGGGTTAAAACGGACGATGCCCGTGAGGGGTGCATCCAGGTAAAGGATTTTGCCGGTAATAGCAAAGACCAGGGATTCCCCCTTTTGGACCTCCTGACCGTCAGGGACCAGCCATTCGAGATCATTTAAGCCGCCGGCTAAAACCAGGGCCGGCCGGCTGAAGCCAAAGACGATTTCCCGGTCCTCTTTTTTGGCCCAAAGGCCGGGCGTAATGACGTAACGGCGGTCTTCAGGTATTTCCACCCGGATCCCCATAAAGTTTTCCATATAGGCCATTTCCCCCCTTGCTCCTTTCCGGTAGACTATTTTAAACCAGATTATTATACCCAACCCCGCTTGAGTTTGGCCAGATAAATCGTAAAAAGAAGGGTCCTAAAAAAGACCAAAATCGGCACTAATTTTAAGGTTTCTTTCTTGACTCCGAAGGGCCTCTGGTATAGATTCAAAGTGTTAAAATCCCGTCCCTGGGAACCGATTGAATCCGGGGCAGGGTGATGAAAATGATGCTGGATACTTGATACTTGATGCTGGATACTTGATACTGGATGCTGGATTTTATCAAGTATCGGTTGTTTGTTTTTATCCAGAATCCAGTATCGGCAGTTTAATCCAGGATCGTCCGGCCAGAGGCGGATGATCTCGCGTTTTAGAAAAGTTAGAGATAAATCCTCAGAGTGGTAATCCGCTCCATCCGGAAAGTGCGAGGTGATTATGTCCAAGATGTTTAAAGACGACCAAATGGAAAAGGACCGGAAGGGCAGGGAAGCCTGGGAAAAAGAACTTTCCGAACAGCTTTCCCGTTACCCGGAAAGGCAACAACGATTTTCGACGGTCTCCGACCTGGAGATAAAAAATATCTATTCTCCGACGGACATCGCCGAAATGGATTATGAAGATGATTTGAATTACCCCTGTTCCTATCCCTACACCCGGGGGGTTCAGCTTTCCATGTATCGCGGTCGTCTCTGGACCATGCGCATGTTCGCCGGGCTGGGCTCGGCCGAGGATACCAATCAGCGATTTCATTATCTGGTCGAACAGGGCCAGACAGGATTGAGTACGGCCTTTCATATGCCCACCCTCATGGGCTATGACAGCGATTCCCCCCTGGCCAGGGGGGAATGCGGAAAATGCGGTGTGGCCATCGATACCCTGAAAGACATGGAGATCCTCTTTGACGGTCTGCCCATCGATAAAATCACGACCTCCATGACCATCAATCCCCCGGCCTCGATCATCTGGGCCATGTATATCGCCATGGCCGAAAAGCGGGGGATCCCCCGCACCAAACTGGGCGGGACCATCCAGAACGATATGCTCAAGGAGTTTGCCGCCCAGAAGACCTTTATGTGCCCCATTCGGCCATCCCTCCGCGTAGTGACCGACACGGTTGAATTCGGGACCAAGGAAGTGCCCCGCTGGAATACCATCAGCATCAGCGGCTATCATATCCGGGAGGCCGGTTCCACAGCCGTTCAGGAACTGGCCTTTACCCTGGCCGACGGGTTGGCTTATGTGGAAGACGCCATGAAGAGGGGACTGGACGTGGATGATTTCGCCCCCCGGCTTTCCTTCTTTTTCAATGCCCACATCGATTTTTTTGAGGAGATCGCCAAATACCGGGCGGCCCGCCGGATGTGGGCCCGGTTCATGAAAGAGCGCTTCAAGGCCAAAAATCCGAGGTCCTTGTGGCTGCGCTTCCACACTCAGACCGCCGGCTGCTCGTTGACGGCCCAGCAGCCCTATAACAACGTGGTCCGGACGGCTTTAGAAGCCCTTTCCGCCGTTTTGGGGGGAACTCAATCCCTGCACACCAATTCCCTGGATGAGGTGCTGGCCATACCGACCGCCGAAGCGGCTACGATCGCCCTCCGGACCCAGCAGATCATTGCCGACGAATCGGGAGTGACCAATACTATCGACCCCTTAGGAGGATCGTATTTTGTCGAGGCCCTGACCAACAAGATGGAAGAAGAGGCCATGGTCTACATTCAAAAGATCGATGACATGGGGGGTATGGTCGAGGCCCTGGACCGGCATTATCCCCAGATGGAGATCGCCGATGCGGCCTATAAATTTCAACGGCAGATCGATCAACAGGAAAAGATCATGGTCGGGATCAATAAATATGTGACCGGAGACCCCCCGCCGGTGGAGATTCTGAAGATCGATCCGGAATTAGAGGCCCGGCAGATCGCTCGACTGCATCAGGTAAAAAACGACCGGAACAACAGCAAAGTCCGGGAATGTTTGGAACGCCTGGGCGAGGCCTGTGTGAACAGCGAGAATGTTATGCCCGTATTGATTGAGGCGGTTACGGAATATGCCACTTTGCAGGAATGCTGTGATGTCTACCGGAAGGTCTTCGGCAGGTATCGGGACCCGGGAATCTTTTAATTGCGGATTGCGGAAT
>CAZVHO010000230.1:3609-6410 GCA_964627515.1 uncultured Thermodesulfobacteriota bacterium
ACGCTTATGACTCAGGAAAGAAAAATAAGGATTTTGGTAGGAAAACCGGGATTGGACGGTCATGACCGCGGCTCCCGCATCATCGCCCGGGCCTTCCGGGATGCGGGGTTCGAGGTGGTTTATACCGGCTTGCATCAAACTCCGGAAGAAATCGTCCAGGCCGCTTTGCAGGAGGATGTGGACCTCATCGGCTTGTCCAGCCTGGCCGGGGCCCACAATTTTTTGTTACCCCGGGTAATGGAATTGCTCAAGGAAAAAGGGGCCGAAGATATCGCCTTAATCGGCGGCGGCATCTTCCCCGACGAGGACATCGTTTCCTTAAAGGAAAAAGGGGTCAAAGAAATCTTTACCCCAGGTGCTACGTTGGATGGGATCGTTAAATGGGTTCGGGAAAATATAAGGCCGAGACAATCATGAACCGGGTTCAAAAAATTTTAGCCGGGGACCTTCGGACCGTGGCCCGTTTGATCCGGGACATCGATGATGGTCTTACCGAAGCCAGGGGATTGCTCAAGGAATTGTATCCTCACACCGGGAAGGCCTATGTGATCGGCATCACCGGCTCCCCCGGGGTGGGCAAAAGCACCCTGGTGGACCGGATGATCCAGTATTTACGGGCCCAGGGGAAAACGGTCGGGGTCCTGGCCGTGGACCCCACCAGCCCCTTCAGCGGTGGGGCCATTTTGGGAGACCGCATCCGCATGCAGCGGCACAGCACCGATGAAGGAGTTTTCATCCGCAGTATGGCCACCCGGGGCCATTTCGGGGGTCTCACTCCTTCGACCCGAGGGGCCATCGCCGTCCTGGATGCCATGGGTAAGGATTACATTTTGGTCGAGACGGTCGGAGTAGGGCAGGACGAGATCGAGATCGTCCGGTCGGCCCATACCACTTTGATCATCCTCATACCCGGCATGGGAGATGATATCCAGGCCATCAAGGCTGGTATCCTGGAGGTCGGCGATGTCTTTGTTATCAATAAGGCCGAAAGGGAAGGGGTGCAAAAGACCCGCCAGGAATTGATGATGATGATCGAGATGGACAAGGACCGGAAAACCAAAGGTGGCTGGAAACCGTCCATCTTTCTGACCGAGGCGGTCAAAAATGAAGGGATCGAGGATCTGATGAAGGGCATCGAGGAACATCGGGCTTTCCTGCTCAAGAAAGACCCTGCCCATCTGGAAAAGTTTCAATACGACCGGGCCCGCATGGAGCTGTTTGATTTGGTCAAACAGGATGTCATCCAGGTGATCATGGAGCATCTGACCCGTAGCGGCCAGTGGGAGGCTTTCATTCAGGACCTTATCCATAAAAGGACCGATCCCTATTCCTTAAGTGAAGAAATCATCGCCCGTTATCTGAACGAATGCCGCGTGCCGGCCTCTTAATTTTTTTGAAACTCCCGGGAATCCCCTCCTGGCTGTAATGCTTGAAACGAAGTCAAAACCCTCTTGGAAAAGAGGTAACCGGGAAGGTAGTCTAATGCCATCCGGAAAATGAAACTTTCCTGATGGAGCAATCAGCTGGCATTCTGCAAGGCAAATTCCCAGTTGATCAGTTTATCGAGCACGGCATTGACATAGTCGGCCCGGCGATTCTGATAATCCAGGTAGTAGGCGTGCTCCCAGACGTCTATAGTAAGCAGCGGCTTCAGACCTGTTGTAAATGGGACATCGGCATTGGCCGTCTTTACCGTCTTGAGCTTATCGCCATCAAGAACAAGCCAGGCCCAACCACTCCCGAACTGTGAAACGGCTGCGCCGGCAAGCTCCTTCTTGCAGGCCTCCACGCTGCCGAAGGAGGCCTCGATTTTGCGCTTTAATGCGGCGGGCGGTTCCCCACCTCCATTCGGTCTCATGCTTTTCCAGTAAAAGGTGTGGTTCCAGACTTGCGCCGCGTTGTTGAAGATTGCGGACCTTTCTGCCCGTCCGGCGGTCCCGGTAACGATCTTCTCCAGAGACCAATCGGCATATTCTGTCCCTGCCGCAAGCTTGTTCAGGTTATCCACGTAGCCTTTGTGATGTCTCCCGTAATGAAAACCGATTGTCCGGGCGGTTATGACCGGTTCCAATGCATTTTCGGGGTAAGGGAGAGGGGGCAAGGCCTGGGGCGACGCTGCCCGGACAGTTTTGGGAAGACCGCCTGTCGAGAGCGCTGCGACGGTGCCAGCGGCTGCAATAAGAAAATCCCGACGACCAAGTAGTGTCGATGCATTGTTTGTGTCTTTTTTATTCACCCTTTTCTCCTTCTCAAAGTTTAGGATTCGTGTCGTATCTGCTGTTTGGTTCTTTTTCCCCTGTACATCAGATTATCGGCCCTGGCAATGAGATCGTCAAGGGAACTGGGGTTATCAGGGTCAAAATGTGCTGTACCTAAGCTCAGGGAGAGTTTGTATGTTCTTGTTTCAGACCGGTTAAAGCTGTCGAGAGCCTCGCATAAACGGGCGACAGTCTGTCCTACCTCATGGGCGGTATCGATGGCCAGGATTGCAAACTCATCCCCACCCATACGACCGATGATATCCGATTTTCTGAAGGTCTGTCGGAGAACCGCTGCAATTTCAATGAGTGCCCTATCGCCTTCCCGGTGCCCCAGTGTATCATTGATCCACTTCATGCGATCAAGATCCATAAAGAACAGAACAAGGCTTTTCTTCGCCCGCTCGGCAAATTTCAGTTGCTGCTCGGCAAGAGTCAGAAATCCCCTTCGATTGAACAATCCGGTAAGCTCATCAACAATGGATTGCCGGCGGAGTTCGGCTTCCAGGAGCTTGCGTTCGGAAATGTCGTGGTAGCTGCTCA
>CAZVHO010000231.1:0-6375 GCA_964627515.1 uncultured Thermodesulfobacteriota bacterium
AGCAGCCTCTTACCCAACCTTAAAATCAACCGGACAAGCCGGTTATTTTGTCGTTGGGCTTTAAGAATAAGCAAGGATATTCGAAATGATTAGTGAACTACTGGATATAGCGAAATTCATTCTTGGATTCTTGCCATGGATCCTGTTTCTATTTCTCCCAACCGGCGGTTGGGAGCCGTTGCGGAGAGCTGTTGTGGTATGCTTAGCAGTCTCCGTCATTTTCGCATGGAAGATGCTTCGCAAGGGTTTCATTTTGCAGTGGGCAACCGTTGTGTTTTTCGTTTTATGCACAATATCACTCTATGGCTTCAGATGGGTATGGCTGGCGCATCACATGGGGATTGTTGCAAATGGCTTCCTGGCTGGCATTATCTGGTTCACAGTGCTGATAGGCAACCCATTCACACTGCAATATGCCCGAGCGGACCTGCCCCGGGAACAGTGGCATGATGAAGGTCTGATTCGCGGCTGCCGGTTAATTGCCATCTTCTGGGGAACACTGCTTCTCGTCCCGACGGTGTTCAACGCCTACCGACTGTACTATCCCGCTGCCCTACCCGATCGTTTCTATTTCTACCTGAGTCTATTCTGTATCACGTTCGGCATATGCTACACGACGTTCTACAAACGCAAGAAGCGCGAGCAGCGGGAAGCCCAACAAAGCACTCCACCGGACGCGGCGGTTCCGCGCCGGTGAGTTTTGGCGTTCAAACAAGAACGAAGGAACATATAGATGCCAAGAAAGATGTGGGTTTACGATCCTCAGTCTGGAGGTATAAAAATCCCGGGAAAGATGCAACCCCGGATTCGTCAACGAATATTGGAACACCTGAAGAAGCATTAGAAACTTCAGCAGTCTACCTGAGAGATTGAACTCATTTGATCGCGTAGCCTATGGCGGCTTAGTTGTGGACTATATGAACGTTGGAATCGGGCCTGTACGCACGGCTATTTTCAATGTTGCTGACGTTGCTATTACTGTGGGAGTACTCATTTTTTTCTCAGCGTCATTGGGTCGGACCGGTCCGACCCCCCACCAGCCCTGTTGAGTTCGTTTTCCATAATTCCTCCGGCGTTCTGTTTGTTCACTCCGGGTTGCTTAGATAATGATGCCAGAAAACCCGCGCCGCCACCGCCCGCCAGGGTTTCCAGGTTTGGCTCAGGACCTCGAGTTCCGCCGACGAAGGACGTGATCCAAGTCTCTTGACCCGCTGAACGGCAATTGTCAGGGCAAGATCCCCCACGGGCCAAACATCCGGCCGCCGCAGGGCCATCAGAAGATAGATGTCCGCCGTCCATCGACCGATCCCGGTTATCTTGAGCAATTCGGCCCGAACGGCATCATCATCCATCCGGTCAAGCGCTTCCAACATTAGAAAGCCCTCGGTAATGGCCTCGGCCAGATTCCGGCAGTACCGGGTTTTTTGCCGGCTGAACCCGATCTGCTTGAGCTTTTCCCCATCCAACTTCAGGAATGCGTCCGGTGTCAGAATCGGAATTGCCCGGCTGAGTCGATCAAAAGCCGCCTTGGCTGAGGCCAGAGAAACCTGCTGTTCGAGGATAATGCGGACCAGTGTCGGAAACCCCGGGGCGCGCTTCCACATCGGCGGCGGACCGAGGTTCGACAGGATATCCCCCAGATCCGGATCCCGGTCTTTCAGAACGGCCAGGGCCTGCTTAAAGGCTGATTCGGTCAGGTGTTTAGTCTTTATCGATGGCATGACTCTATTTTAATCCCTTTGTTTCAAGGTCATGCTCGACAGGAACAACAGGAGAACCCCATAAAGAATGAGGACTCCGAATGCGTTTAGATGACAAAAGAGGCCACTCGCCTCGGCCAGCATGGGCTTGATCAACATTTGCGCATAGGTGAAAGGGATGAGATAGGACAACCAACGCACACTCCAGGGAAGGCTCGAAATTGGCAGTATCAAGCCGGAGATGAAAATCGTGGTCAGTATAAATAATGGGATGAAAGGAAATATTTGGGCCTCGGTCTTGGCCAAATTCGATACCATGATCCCCAGGGCGATGGAGATCAACGATAGGGTCCACATGACGGCGAACAGGGAAAGCATCAGGCCTAAGCCGTAGGACAGATGGAATAACACATTTACCTCCATCATGATGAGGACGGCCTGGACCGTGGCCAGGGAGGCGTAGCCGAGGAGATAGCCCATAACCACCTCCGTACGGCTGAAGTTGTTCACAAACATCCGGATCAACGTCTCGTCCCGCCGCTCCCGGACGATAACGATCAGGCAAAGCACATAGGAAGTGAAATGGATGATAAAGGCCGTTATCAGGACATAAAGTTCTTCGGGATTGGTGAAGAGGCCGACCGGCAGGGTCTGGATAAATAGCTTAAAAAGATAGAAGATAATCAGCGGCAAAAAAATGGACAGGGCCAGAAAACGCCGGTCGCCGATAAGCTGGCTGTCGATCCGTGCGGCTATGGCCAGGGTGTTGTTAACCATGTTTTTCTTCCTCTTTCAGAAGTTTCAGGAAGATGTCTTCAAGGCTTTCCTGCCGGATGGATATTCCGGAGACCCCGGGGTCAAGGCCATAACGATTCAACAATCCCGGCAGTTCGCGGGTGTAATCGCTTAGCTCTTCAGTGATGGACCGGCCTTCTACCTCCAAAGTGACTTGTGTTTTTCCCCTGATCAGGATGCGCTCCGGCGTATCTTCTATGATCAGGCGCCCTTCCCGCAGAATCCCCAGGCGGTCGCAGAAAAGGGGTTCATCCATGAGGTGGGTGGTGATGACAAGTGTTGTCCCTTTAGCCGCCAGGGAGCGGAAATGCCTCCAAAAGCTCTCCTTGAGAACCGGGTCCACTCCGGCAGTCGGCTCATCCAGAAGCAGAAGCTTGGGTTCATGCACGAGGGCGCAGGCTAAGGAACAGCGCTGTTTAAGGCCTCCCGAAAGGGTGGCCGTTTTGCGGCCGGCCAGGTCGGCCAGACCGACAAAATCCAAAACTTCGTCAATCCGCCTTTCCAGGCGGTCGAGCTTGTGGGCCCGGGCAAAGAATTTAACATTGGCCCGAACGGATAAATCCCCGTATAGCGCCGGCACCTGGGGCATATAACCCAGGCCGGCCCTGACCGCACGGGCTTCTTGGGGCATGGCCTGGCCCAGCACTATAACTTTCCCGGCAGTGGGCTTGACCGCGCCCACCAGGGCCTTGATCAGGGTTGATTTCCCCGAACCGTTCGGCCCTAATAACCCGTAAATCTGCCCCGGGTCGACGGCCAGGTCTATCCCCAGCAAGGCCTTCACCGGGCCATAGTTTTTAACTAGACCTGAAATCGATATTGTTGGTGGCATGGGGCATCCTGTTGAAATTAATCAGTTTCTCATTACTTATTTCCCGTTTTAACAAGCAATCCCAGGGTCTGCAATACAAAAAAACCGGCGATGATTTAGATGAGATATGCTATAATAGGATTAACAGGAAAGACAAGATAAATTTAAGGAAAGATATGATATGCCGGTGATACGCACACCGGAAGCTTAGGGAGATTAAATGTGATTTTAAAGAAAGATGAAAAGCAGGCACTATTGGAACTCGTCAAAATGACAAGTAGTTTTTTTTGGGGGCCTACCCTTGAACAATGCGAGGCTATCTTGCAAGTCTCCTTTTGGCTTCCCATGGAAAAGGTGCTGTCCCTGATGGATGCCCCTTCAACCGAAGTCTATAAGAAAATAGAGGCTACTTTAAATAATTTTCCCCATGCCCGAGCCCTTTTCGGCTGCCTGGAGGAAGAGTACGTTCGTCTCTTCATCAGTGACCGTCAAGGGATCCGGGCACCGCTTTATGCCTCCTGTTACGTCACGGAAGAACCCGGTGAAAGGGCTCCATTGATGGGAGAGCCTGCCCATGCAATGAAAGAACGGTTTGAATCCAAAGGATTGTCTCTGGCAGACGATGTCGGGGAACCGCCGGATCACCTGTCCATTGAATTGGAATATCTCTATTTTTTGCTGGAAAAGGGCTGGGCGGAGGATGAAGCCCCCCTTTTAAAGGAGGCCGGGCAGTTCGCCTCAGAAATCATGCTGCCCTGGGTCGGGCAGTTGCAGCAGAGGCTGGAGGCCATAGAAACCGAAAACCAATTTTATCCTCTCATCACCACCCTCTTATCGGCTTTCCTTAAAATGATCGGAGAAATAAAAGAAGGGGTTTAAAAAGTCTCAACCTTCTGCGGTTTTGAAGGCGGGGACTCCCTGTCCCCGATAAGGAAGAGCAGGGAGTCATCGGGTTTCAACTTCTTAAACGAGATCTAATTGACCTTGATGATTTTATAGGATCCATCTCTATTGAAAGACACCTCGGCATCCAGGTAAAAAACATTCTTTATATCCTGCCTTACGTCCTTCAACATGAAATAGGCCTCTCCGCTTCGGGCCCCTGTGGAACAGACAAAAACGACCGGTTTACTTAAATCAAGTGTTTTTAACTTTTTTTCCAGCTCGCCTATAGGGATATTGACCGCCGTTTTGAAAGTCCCCGTTGAATATTCTGCAGTGCTTCTGACATCGATCAGGAACATTTCGGAGGATTTTTCATTCAACATCTTTTCAAAAGAGGTTACATCAATCGTCCCTTCTCCCTTTCCCGGTTTAATTTTGTCTGCCACAGGGGAAAAGGTTTTTTCCCACTCCGGATAGCCGCCGGCATAGACCAGGACATTTTGATATCCCAGCCCCATTAATTTCCGGGCCATTTCATGGGACAATACACAGCTATATCCCTGGCAGAATGAAACTATCTGCTTGGTCAACTCTTTGGGGAAAATACTTTTACTTGCTTCAAATTTAGTGACCGAAATATTAATAGCCCCTTCAATGGTGCCTTTTTTGTACAAATTGGCCGGTCTTGAATCTATAAAAAGGACCCCCGCATCGTGTAATTCTTTAGCCTTTTTCTGATCGATCTCTTGATAATCCGTGTCGAGCCACACCGGTGGAGCGATGTAGAGTTTTAAGTTGGTGTACCCCTTGCTTTTCAGTCTCTGGGCATTCTTTAGGCTCAATTCGCATTCTCTGCCGATGCCAAGGATAATTTCAGTATTCTTGGCGATATTAAGTTTTTCAAACTCAGGATAAGCACTGGAAAACTTCATGGACGGCAAGGATAAGGCCGAGGGGATGTGACCGGCCGAATACAACCCTTCCGGCCGGGCATCGATGATAACGACCTTGTTTAATTGGCGAATACCGGTACCGATCTTGCCCTTGACATAATCATAGTCTACCACTCCAAAACCTTCGGCAACGGCTTCTTTGGTTAAGGCCACCAGAGAAAAGCCCTTTTTCCATTCCAGGACACCCCCGGCAAAAACCTTTATGTTGTTATATCCAAGTTTTTCTGCCGCTCTGGCCGATTCGTGGCTCAGGTTGTTTCCGGAATCCTGTCCATAGAAGACCAGAAGGGTCCCTTTGTTTTTAGGCAACAGCCTGGCCATCTCATCAGGCAGATTGTTCGGGATACTGAAAGAACCGAATATGTGGCCTTCGTTGTATTCCTCTTTCGACCGGACATCGATGACCATCGAGTTGGGCGGCGGGGGCAGTTTGGCATATTGGGCCACAAAATCCGCATTAACAAGGTCTTTAAAATACCAACCCGGCTTAGTCGGAGTTTCGGCTGCCTGGACCACGGTAAACCCGGCGATAAATGTCACCACCAAGGTTAATGTTAATAAAATCCTTAGATGTTTTAATGATTTTTTCATTATTCTCCTCCCCTTTTATTTATTAAACTGCATAAACTCGTAAAAACTCGTCATTCCCGCGCCGGCGGGAATCCAGGCCATACGTAACACATTAAATAACCTGGATTCCCGTTTCCACGGGAATGACGAAAATGGTTGCTTGTCGACTTTTTGCGAACCCATCATGCTTAACTCTTTTTCCAAAACGAAGCCGGCAGGTGAACATCTCCCGGCAGCGTCGGTTCTTTCGGCCAATCCAACTGAATGGTTCCCGTGGTATAATAGATACGGGGCTTGGTGTTGATTCTGCGATTGGCCACCTGTACCAACCGGCCCTTTTTCATCAAGGCACTGACACGACTTCCGGGGTCATTCAGATCCCCGAAGACCCGGGCCTTGGTGGGGCAGGTTGTGACGCAAGCCGGTTCCTCCCCCCGAATCAGACGGTGTTCGCAATAGTTACATTTTTCCGCAAGCTTGGTTTCGGGATTGCGGAACCTAGCCCCATAGGGGCAGCCTGTCACACAATTACCGCAGCCGATACACTTGGCCGGATCGATTACCACCATCCCATCGGATCGTTTATAAGTAGCCCGAACCGGGCAAGCGGCCACACAGGCCGGTTCCTCGCATTGCATACACTGACCGGGTTGAAACTGGA
>CAZVHO010000232.1:0-6316 GCA_964627515.1 uncultured Thermodesulfobacteriota bacterium
ACCCGTGCCTAAATAAGCCTTTGACTGGTCTATTTTCATGCTTCGTGGTGCCCCAAAGGGGCATGAGGGTTTAATTTGAAAAAAAGTTGCAAGTTGCAAGTTGCAGGATGCGAGTTCTAAAATAGCATTCAGAGGTCAGGGATCAGTGGGCAGGGGTCGGCGAACCCCCAGGGGGCATGAGAGGTAGTTCGAAAATGCGAATATTGAATATCGTATCAGTTTAGCTTTTTGAAAAACTGTCTTCACCGCAGAGACACAGAGGTCGCAGAGAAGGAAATTATCGATTGCCGGTGAGGGGCCGGCAATGGAGAAGCTGCGCTACCCTCCTGCCGGTTTCCAAATAGAAGCCTTTGTTTAAGGTCGACGAAGTCGACCGCGTAATTATTTGGGTCGGAGGACCAGATCTGGTTTGAACAATCCCGCCTCTCACGGGATTGTTCAAAAAAAATCTCTCTGCGTTCTTAGCGCCTTTGCGGTGAAGCTTCTTTGAGCAAGTTGAATCGGGAGTGGAAAGGAGTGTAATGAAGACAGGGTATATAAACACCCTTAGGGGCATATTCATCACCGGCACGGATACCGGTGTCGGCAAAACCGTGGTGGCGGCCGGTTTAATCAAGGCCCTTCAAAGGCAGGGGAAGGAAGTCGGCTATTTCAAACCGGTAGCCAGCGGGGCCGTCAAAACCTCCCGGGGGCTTATAGCCCCGGATGTGGATTTCGTCCGAAAAACCACCGGTATAGATGATCCCCTTGATCTGATCAATCCGGTCTGCCTGGTACCGCCCCTGGCCCCGCTGACAGCAGCAGAAATAACCCGGACTGACTGGAAGCTTCTTACGATCATTCAAAAATTTCAACTCCTTCAAAAACGATATCCCTTCCTGGTCGTCGAAGGGGTGGGCGGGATATTGGTTCCCCTGAAAAAAAAGGTTCTGGTGATCGACCTGATTGAAAAATTGCGGCTGCCGACACTGGTGGTGGCCCGGCCGTCCTTAGGGACCATCAATCATACCCTGATGACCCTTTTTCTATTAAAGCAAAGGGGCCTGCCCGTTCTTGGATTTCTTTTTAACGGCCAGAAAGGAAGGCCGGGACTGGCGGAGAAGACCGCCCCGCCGGTGATTTCCGGGATCTCCGGTGTGCCTTATTTAGGGAGCCTGCCTTTTGATTCCAGGGTCTCTGAAACAGCCTTTAATCTTGGCTCGGTGCCTGGGAAACTGGCCCGCCTGATGACTGAAAACAAGCTCAAGGTCCAAGGTTCAAGATACAAGGTTTTTCATACTTGAAACTTGCATCCTGTGACCCTATTTTCTTGTTAAACCTTCTCTCGCCCGCCCATCGTCCTGGTCCGCAACAGGCGGACTTGAGACCGCAGAGATCGCCGAGAAAGCCTAATATTTTTTCATTGCGGTTGCGAGGACCGCAATGAAAAACCGGTCGGGCGCGGCCGCCCTCTGCCGGTGGCTGAGCGGGCAGGTCTGAATCCCCCTCTCAGGGATTCAGACCAGTAAAATTCCTCTCTGAGATCTCTGCGCCCTCGAGCGAAGCGGGCGAGAGACAAAAAGCTTTCAGATTTTAACCCCCGACCCCTTCATAATTGTTCCACCAAGGCCACCATGTCGCGCACGGCCTGGTCCAGCCCCACATAGATTGCCCGGGCGATGATGCTGTGGCCGATGCTGTATTCCCCGATTTCTTCCAGGCCCTGAAACCGTTTGATATTGGTGTAATTAAGCCCGTGTCCGGCGCTGACCTTCAGGCCCAGTTGAACACCCAACTGGGCGCCGTTTACAATACGTTCAAAGAGCCGTATGGCCTCGGTTTCATTTTTGGCCTCGGCATAATGACCGGTATGGAGTTCGATAATGTCGGCCCCCACATCTTTGGAGGCCTGAATCTGTCCCGGATCGGCATCCACAAACAGGCTTACGGCTATCTTCCCCTTGTGCAACCGGCGGACCGTTTCTTTTAGGCTTTTCTGCTGTCCCCGAACGTCGAGTCCCCCTTCGGTGGTCAATTCCTGTCTCTTTTCCGGGACGAGGGTAACCATCGGAGGACGGACTTTCAGGGCGATGCGGATGATTTCTTCAGCAGCGGCCATTTCCAGATTCAATTTGGTTTTGATGGTTTCTTTCAATATGAAAAGATCGCGATCCTGAATATGCCTCCGATCCTCGCGCAGGTGAACGATAATCCCTTCGGCCCCGGCCAGTTCAGCAATACCGGCGGCTATGACCGGGTCCGGTTCATTAATCTTTCTGGCCTGGCGGACCGTAGCCACGTGATCCACATTAACGGCCAAACGGGGTACTTGCATGCTTCTTTCCTCCTTTTTATTCACCTCGATACGGTTGATTATTTCTTCGGTTTTGGCTTCCATCCTTCGGGCCTCGGACCGGGAGCCTTCATGATCATAGCCCATCAGATGTAAAAGACCATGAATTAGCAAAAAGCGGATCCGGTCGGCCAGGGAAATCCCTGCTTCACCGGCCTCTCTCAGTGCGGTTTCGGTGGAAATGACCACATCTCCCCAGAGAAGGGGACTCACCTCCGGATAGAGGCCCTCTTTCATGGGAAAGGCCAGGACATTGGTCGGGCCATTCCTGGCGAGGTACTGAAGGTTATACCGGGCCATTTCCCGGTCTTCGACAAAAAGAAGGCTGACTTCCCCCTCAGGGGTTTCCCAGGAGTTTAAGATCTGGCGGCTGATTTTCCGGATCTCTGCCTGGTCTATCAAATTCTGGCGATTGTTTATCTGTAGTTCCATCGGTTTTTTTCCTGGTTGTTCCACCCTTAACGGGAGACCCGGGATATTCGATCCGGTGGTGGAAGATCCCGTTCAGAATTTTATTGAAACTTACGGCGATGAGAGAAAGGTCCTTTAAAGTCAAGTCGCATTCATCTAATTGACCGTCGGAAATGGCGTTCTGAATGATCTTTTGCACCAGACCCTGAATACGGGCCGGAGCGGGGTCCACCAGGGTTCTGGAGGCGGCTTCAATAGAATCGGCCAGCATAACCAGACCGGCCTCCCGGGTCTGGGGTTTCGGACCGGGATACCGGAAATCCTCCATGGATACCTGACTCACGTCTCCGCCTTTGATTTCCACGGCTTTTTGATAGAAGAAGGAAATGAGTCCGGTTCCATGGTGCTGGCTGATGATTTCCACGATGGGGGCCTCCAATTTCTCCTGAAAAGCCAATTCGACTCCGTCTTTAACATGCCCGATCAGGATCAAGCTGCTCATGGAAGGGGCCAGTTTTTCGTGTTTGTTTGCATAACCGGTTTGGTTTTCGATGAAATAGAGGGGTTTTTGGATTTTTCCGATGTCATGATAATAGGCGCTGACCCTGGCCAGGAGGGCATTGGCCCCAATCGCTTCGGCGGCCGCTTCCACCATATTGCCGACGATGATGCTGTGGTGATAGGTGCCCGGGGCCCGTACCATCAACTCCCGTAACAGGGGCTGGTCCATATTGGTCCGCTCCATCAGTTTCATGTCCGTCGTATACCCGAATATTTTTTCAATCAAGGGGCTGAATCCGGTTACGACTATGCCGGTGACAATCCCTCCTGAAAAACCGAAAAAAAGATTAACCGGTGTTTCGATGTGGATCAATTTCCCGTGGATCAATTGGAGGGCCAGAACGCCGGCCATATTAATCAGACCCAGGATAAACCCCATCCGTATCAGGTCCCAGCGGGTATTGCAGATACGCCGGGCCTGAGAGGACCAGAGTCCGGCAACGGCAAAATAGAGGGCCAGTTCAGGATTCCCTTCCCAGAATAAAATCGCCAAAAAGGCTTGCACCAGACCGAACAAGAGGGCCGGCCAGGGACCTAAGACCAGACTGGTCATCATCGAAGCAGCGGCTATCGGCATGGCTAAAAGGACCCCATAAGGACTGAGCCAGGGGAAACCAGCCGCCAATATACGGGCCAAAAAATCAGCGGTCCGGATACCGAGAAAAGATATGGCTATTAAAGAAGTTAAAAAGATCAGATCTTTAAGATCCCCGGAAAGAACCAGACCGCCCTGGGTGGCAGCCAGATAAACCATATAGATGAACAAACCCCAGATCAGGGCCAAACCCAGGGAGTTCAACAGGGCTTCAACCCCTTTCATGGTTTGAGTCCCCATCCGGATCTTGGTCAGTTGAGCCTCCGAAATCCTTTCCCCTTCCCGAACCAGGACATCCCCTTTTTTTATCTGGAAAAAAACAGGGCGGATCTCGGCGACCGCCTTATTGATACGCTCCTCGGTTTCTGTTTTATTAAAAAATAAATTGGGAACGATCAGTTTTTGGGCCAAACCGACCGTCACCGGACGCAAGGCCCTTTTTTTGCCCACCAGAAGAAAGGCCGCCCTTTTTTCTATGCGATCCCGGGCCTCATCCAGGTCGGGAAAACGTTCGATCTCATGGATTTGAAATTCCTGTTTCGAAGGTAATTTCCGAACGATAATCCCTTTCCTCTGTTCATTCATCAGGGCCAGCTTGCTGTCGACCACCCCGACGGTCAGCACCGATTGAACCAATTGAATCAGGCCGATCTCGAAGGATTCCGAAAAACGTTCTTTTATTAAGGCGTCCAGCTCAACCGGTGTCAGCTCGATCCCCCAGATTTTTTCTAATTGGAGTCGTTCTTTTTTCCCTTTTCCCTCGGATCCGGGTATTTGTTTCTTTAAATCTTCTCTCAGGGTTTCAAACCCCAGGTGAATCTTGCTTTGTAACTCCGAACCGGTCTTCTCATTAAAATCATAAACGGACAACAACGATTCTCTGATTTCCTGTCTTCTCAGATCGGTGGCGATCTTGTCTTCCATCAGGATATCTTGAGAGGCCTTGATATCGAAGTCGGCCACCTCACCCAGCCGGTAGGTTTTTGAAGGGATAAAGAGACTGGGGGCATTGATCAAAATAATAAACAGACAAAGCAGAAACAGGAGGAAGAATTTTTCCTGAAGCAGGGAAAGAAAATATTTCCAGGATTTATTCAGAGTCTCCTTTAGAGTAACTTTTTTGGTCTCCCCTAACCGGGAAATCCTGGAGGGTTTTTTCTTGAGGTCTTTTTCGGATTTTTCCATGAGGATTTTTTAAAGGCGTTCCTTCAGGATCCGTCTTTTCTCCTCCAGCTCTTCGTAGGCCTTGATAATTTTTTGGACCAGAGGATGGCGAATGACATCTTTTTTGCTGAAATAGATAAAGGCGATATCCTCCACCCCAACGAGGAGTTGTTGGGCCTCGACCAATCCCGAGGTCTTGCCTTCCGGCAGGTCGATCTGAGTGATATCCCCGGTGATAACAGCCTTGGAGCTGAAACCTAACCGGGTTAAAAACATCTTCATCTGTTCCGAAGTCGTGTTTTGGGCCTCATCCAATATGACAAACGAATCGTTCAGTGTCCGGCCGCGCATAAAGGCCAGAGGGGCTACTTCGATAATTCCCCGTTGAACCAACTTGGTGGCCTTCTCAAAATTCATCATGTCATGCAGGGCGTCATATAAAGGGCGAAGATAGGGATTTACTTTTTCATAAAGATCCCCGGGAAGAAACCCCAACTTCTCCCCGGCCTCAACCGCCGGGCGGGCCAGTACGATACGGATCACCTCATTTTTCATCAGAGCGGAAATGGCCATGGACATGGCCAGATAGGTTTTGCCGGTGCCGGCCGGGCCGATACCGAAAACGATGTCATATTTCCGGATGGCTTCAATATATTCCTTCTGGTTTTGCGTCTTGGGGGTAATAACCCGTTTCTGGGAGGTCACATAAACCGCATCCAAAAAAACTTCCTGGAGGCCGGCCTCATGATTCTCTTTGAGAAAACGGATGGCAAAATCGATATCATTGTCATAAAGGGGATACCCTTTTTTTAAGAGCCCATACAATTCGGAAAATAGTCTGCGGGCTAAAAAGACATCAGGCTCTTCCCCCCGGATCTGGAGGGTATTCCCTTTGGTGGAAATCCGAAGCCCCAGCCTTTGTTCCACCAATCGGATGTGCTGGTTATGTTCCCCGAAAAGGCTTTGAGCCAATTGATTATTGTCAAAGCTCATCCGCTCCTGGGTTTGGTTTTCTGTGGGTTCAAAATCCAAGGTCGTTTGTTGAGTTCCTTTCCATAAAATGAGTAAGGTATTATATCATATTTTCCATAAAGGGGGATTTTTTTCCATTTTTCTATTCCCTTGACTAATTCCCGGTCCTCTGCTACCAAAGTACTGACCAAACTATATGAAATTGGGTTCTTACCCCGACCCTCCAAGAATATGGGACAGACTCGAACTTTTGAAATGATGCTGGATACTGGATACTGGAT
>CAZVHO010000233.1:0-6268 GCA_964627515.1 uncultured Thermodesulfobacteriota bacterium
GTAAAACGGGACGTTCGTGCAGAACGTGCTTTGCTATTATTAACCGGCAGACTTAACCCTAACGTCCCCTCAAATCAGATAATCCCCCACCAGATAAAACCGTTCGAGTAACGCAAGAATACGATACTTTCAAAAAATTACGCCACATCGGCCCCCGGATACCCCAAAAGCTGCTTCGCAACCTGCGTAAACTCCTCGCGTGCTTTTGCTATTGCCAGCCTCCGACTTTCCTATCACAATTCACTACCCGGCTAATCTGGGGATGACCTTTCCTTCCCCGATTGACCTCGAATTTTAAAGCAATTTAACACCAACGTCCCCTGAGTTAGGCTGTAAATATTTTTGTCAACCTAATAAAAAAAGCTTGACAATATATTGTTAAGCTGCTTAACTAAATTTCATGAAAACCAAAACAGACCGATCAGCCGATCTGATCAACCAGTTCAGCATAGTTCTGAACAAATTCACCGCCCTTGAAAAATCCCCCAGGAATTTCGGGACAGGCGACAAATTATTCCCCTCTGAGATCCATGTCGTCGAGGCCATCGGAAAAAAGCCGGGCATCAATATGACCGACCTGGCCTCGGTGCTGGGCATCTCGAAACCGGCGGTCACCCAGATCATCGGAAAGGTCCTGAAGAAGAACCTCGTCGAGAGGTACAATGGCAAGGATAACAGAAAAGAAGTTCTGCTGAAACTGACGAAAAGCGGCGGAATCGCTTTCCTGGGACATCAGGAGTTTCATGCCCGAATGGATACCGCCATTAATAACCGGTTTGGGCGGTTCACCTCCCGGGAATTCGATTTCCTTTCTGAAATCTTCGGGGACATGGCCTCATACTTTGACCAGGTCATCAAGGAAAGGAAGCCATAGGTCTCATTTAACCGTTAACCCTTTCAGAAGCGAGGGATAATATGAGTACGAAATTAGAAACCGATGTCCTGGTGGTGGGTGGAGGGGGGGCCGGATTCAGGGCGGCCATTGCAGCCAGGGAGAAAGGGATCAAGGTTCTCCTCCTGAGCAAAGGCCCCCTGGCGCGCTGCGGGGCAACCCCGATGGCCGGGGCGGACTTCACTCTCGACGGCCGGAGCATGAGCCAGATCGAAGGGCTGAGAGGAGATCCCAATGACAGCCCGGAAAAGGTCTTCAACGATATGGTCACCCAGGGGTGTTTCCTGAACAATCAAAAGCTCGTCGAGCAGTATATCCGGACGGCCCCCCGTTGTTTAAAAGAATTGATTGAATGGGGGATACAGATCAAGCTGTCGGATGAGCGCATGATTTTTACCTCTGGAATAGGGATTATGGACGCCTTGCTTAAAAAGGCCCGCTCTATCGGCGTCGATCTCCTTGAGGACGTCTTTCTTCTGGACCTGGTTACCCGGGAAGGAAGGGTCGCCGGGGCCATCGGGCTGGACATCCGGTCCGGTGAATTCATCCGGTTCCGATGCAAGGCCGTGGTTATGGCCACCGGCGGCTGGCATAAGGCCTTCTGGCCCAATACGGGTATGCGGGACCTTTCGGGGGAAGGGATGGCCATGTCCCTTCGGGCCGGAGCCGCATTAGGAAATCTGGAATTTATTACCTTTTGTTGCAATGTCTTTTTACATCCTCCGATCTGGAGGGGCAGCATCGCCCCTTACATGATGAGTCTAATTGTGGGTGGGCTTTTGACCAACAACCAGGGAGAAGAATTTTTAAAAAAGTACGACCCCTTTGTCGTCAAGATCGGAACCTCAACGGAATGGAACAAGAGTTTCGTCTCCCATGCCACCATGAAGGAGGTTCGGGCCGGCAGGGGACTGCCTCACGGCGGGGTCCATTACAGCCGGGGGGATGTGCCCTGGGAAAACATCGAACTCATTGCCTCGCTGGTCTTTCCCAAGTGGAAGTATAAGGCCATAGACCTTTCGGAGTGGGGCCGGAAGCTAAAGGAAAACGAGCCGGTGGAGGTCGGATCGGCCGTGGAATATTTCGAAGGTGGTATTGTGGTCAGTGAGCGTTTTGAAACCACCTTACAAGGGCTCTTTGCCGCCGGGGAATGCACCCTGGGTGCTTTTGGAGCCAATCGGGTCTTTGCTGCCATTACCGAAATGTTGGTCCATGGGGCCGCTGCCGGGTCCAACGCCGGAGAATATGCCCGGAAGACTGAAATCCCTGAACCGGACGGAGGCGGGCTGACAGCCCTTCAGGAAAGGGCCGGAGCGGCCCTCCGCCGGCAGAGAGGGCTCAAGCCGGCAGAAGTAAGAAGGCGCGTCCAGGAGGCCGCCCATAAATATCTGGGGCCCATCCGCAACCAGGAAGATCTCCGGTCTTTTATCAGCTTATTGATCTCGGTCAGGAAAGACGAACTCCCCAACCTGGCCACCACCTCCAAAGGCCTGACTTACAACAAGGAGTGGATTGACGCCTTGGAATTAGAGAACATGGTTCAGCTTCTGGAGATGGCGGCCCAAAGCGCCCTGCTTCGAACGGAAAGCCGGGGCGTCCATTATCGCGAGGACTACCCCGATACCGACAACGATTGCTGGCTTATGGAAAGCATCGTCAAACGGGTCGGAGACGGTTTCGAGGTGAGCCAGAGGCCGGTGACCGTCACCACCATGACGCCTCCGACAGGGGTCATGCCCTACCTGGAATTTATCAAGAAGATGATGGAATCGCGTTCGGATACCGGCGGCAAACATTAGAAAGGAGCGAGATAAAAGTCATGTCATACGAGACGATCAAAGTGAAGGTCTTCCGGTTTGATCCTTCCATCGATAAGGCGCCCTATTATAAAACCTATGAAGTGCCTTTTGAAGAAGATATGAGTGCCATGGATGCCCTTGATTACATCTACCAGAACCAGGACGGCACCCTGGCCTATTACGACCATGCCGGCTGTTCATTGGGGATCTGCGGCCGTTGTTCCGGGAAAATTAATGGCAAACCCGGCCTTATCTGTCAGACCCGGATCGAAGGAGATATCACCCTGGAACCGCTGAATCAGGAAAAAGTGCTTAAGGACCTGGTAATCAAAAAAGAAGCTGCTGCTCAAACCAAAAATGCCACTATAGAGGAAGGAGGAAAAGTCATGGAGGATATCAACAGTGTGCCCATCCTGATCAGGCGGGAGATCGAGGCCCTTATTGCCGCCCCCCTCATCAAGGCCTTTATCGGGGAATTCGGCCGGGAACCGGCCCTTAAAGTCACAGAGAAGGTGATTCAAGCCCTGGCCCGGCAAGCAGGAGAACTTTTAAAAGTGGTCAGCGGAGGCAGCGGCATGGAACACTTACAGAAGGCCTTGCCTATGTTCAGCCAGGGCGGGGCCCTGGAGTTTGAGTTGCTGGAAGCCACGCCGGCCAAGGCGGCCATCAACGTTACCCGGTGCAAGTATGCCGAGATGTACCGGGAGCACGGACTGGAGGAATTCGGGTTTCTTCTTTCCTGTGGCCGGGATTTCGCCTTGATGCAAGGCTTTAACCCCAAGATCCGGTTCACCCGAACCCAAACCATCATGGAGGGCGCGTCCTTCTGCGATTTTCGCTTTTCGCAGGAAGAAGAATAATCAGGTCCTCCCTCGGATTTCAGAATTATTTCAGACTTACATTTTTATTAACTCGACTGGTTCGGGTTAGGAGGTAGACGCCGTGTCCTTTGAAACCAGTAAAAATGCTGCTCCCAACAAGCCGGGAAAATTGCGATTGTGGATCGCCCTTATCGCCTTTTTATCGTACATGGTGGCTTTTTTTGACCGGGCCAACGTCACCGTTCTAATCGCCGACCAAAATTTTACGAATGCTTTTGGAATTTCCGCGGATAAGTCGACCCAGGGGCTGTTATTAACGGCCTTTCTTCTCTTTTATGGCATCACCTGTTTTTTTGCCGGTCCCATGGTGCACCGCTTTGGAGCGAGAAAGGCTTTAGGATATGGTCTTGTATCCTGGACGGTTTTTATGGCGGTCATGGGGTCTGTTTCCACGGTAGCCATATTGTTGGCCTGCCGGGCCTTGTTAGGCATCGGCGAGGCCGTTCTTGGGCCCAGTATCTCAAAGCTGGTACAGACCTGGTTCCCGGTCAAGGAAAGGGCCAAAGTCAACGGAACCTGGTTTGTCGGGCTCCTGACCGCTCAAATTATTGCCACACCGCTGATAACCGGGCTGGTATCCTCTATCGGCTGGAGGGGGAGTTTTTACATTTTGGCCTTTATTGGTCTTATACCCATTGTCGTCTCTTTTCTAATGGTGTATGACGTTCCCTCAAAACATCCCCGGATTTCCAGGGAAGAAATCGAATATATTTCAGGAGGTCTTAACGAAAACGTCGCAACCTCGGTCAAACCTGCCGGCGGTTTTGGATTTATAAAGGAAAGTAATTTCTGGTATATCGTCATTATTTACGCACTTACCAATGCCATCGGCTGGGGTATTATGGGTTGGATGCCCACTTATTTCAAGGCCGCCCTCGGTTTCTCTTTTGCCAAGATGGGCTTAATGGCCGCCCTGCCCTATCTAATTGGAGCAGCTTCGGTTATCTTGTTTACCCCCATGATGGACAGGTTTGATTCAAGGGCCCCTTTTACGGTAATCGGGTGCCTGGGCTTCGGGCTCTGTTTGTTTTTGGCCATGAATGTTTCCAATCCAACCGTAGTGGTGGTTATCTTTTGTATGGCCAACGCCTTCTTTATGCCTGTAATTCCGGCCCTTTTTACCATACTGCAGAACACGATTAAACCGACCGAGGTTGCCAATGCCACCGGCTTTTTTAACGGTATCTCCTATAGTTTCGCCTCCGCCTTTCCTTTTTTAATGGGTGCCCTGTACACCTCCACCGGTAATCTCAAAAACGGTTTTTATTTGCTGGTCGGCATAACGGTATTAGCGGTCCTTATGGGTATCCCTTTAATAAGACGGCGACTGTGATTAGAGGAGGATTTTAAGTGAAATACAAAATAAAGGATATTTTGCATCTGGAAGTCGTCCCCGCCCTTGGGTGTACGGAGCCGGCCGCGGTGGCCCTTTGTGCGGCGGCGGCCGTCACCCTGCTGCCGGGAAAAGACCTGTCCGGCATCGAGCTCTGGGTCAGCCGCAACATCTATAAAAACGCCATGGGGGTGGCCATACCCGGAACACGGGGTGAATTCGGCATCGACCTGGCGGCCGCCCTGGGGGCCTTCGGGGGGGATCCCTGTCTCAAACTGGAGGTCTTTAAATCCGTCAACGAGCAAACCATCAAGCTGGCCAAGGATTTCCTGCTGAGCGGGAAGGTGGAGGTGCACCTGCTCGAAACGGAGCAGCCTGTCTTTATCAAGGTCCTGGTCAGGGGCGGTCGGGACCAGGCCGAGGCGATGGTCGTGGAGGCCCATGATCACATCTCGGGGCTTACCTTGAATGGAGGCCCCGTCTATGATCATCCGCTCCTTTCCGCGGGCGACCTCTTCCCTGAGAATCTCCGGCATTTGGAACAATGGATTTCCGGTCTTTCCCTCGACGAGATGGTGGGGCTCCTGGATGATCTGGATGACGAGGATTTGCTGTTTATTGAAGAGGGTATCCGGACCAATATGGCCCTGGCCGCATACGGCCTGAAATTCGGGCCGGGGCTCGGGATCGGTATGGCCCTGGAACGGCTGGTGAGCGAAGGCCTCCTTAAAAAGGATATGATCCTGGCGGCCCGGATTCTAACCTCGGCCGCCTCGGATGCCCGCATGTCCGGGGTGAATCTTCCGGCCATGAGCTCCGCCGGAAGCGGGAACCACGGGCTCACGGCCATACTGCCCATCAGGGCCTTGATCGACTATATCACCTGTGAGGACCCTCTACGGCTGCTGCGGGCCATTGCCTTGAGTCACATTCTGACCGCCTACATCAAAGCGCATACCGGCCGCCTCTCGGCCGTATGCGGTTGCTCCGTTGCGGCCGGAGCCGGGGCAACGGGCGGGATCGCCTACCTGATGAACGGGAACACGCATCACATCGCCGGGGCCATCAAGAACCTGATAGAGGACCTGGCCGGAGTCATCTGTGACGGCGCCAAGGCCGGTTGCTCCCTGAAGCTGGCCACCGCGGCCGGAACGGCGGTTCAATCGGCCCTGCTCGCCCTGCACGGGATCGATGTCAAGCCGACCGACGGCATAATCGCCTCGACCTCCGAACAGACCATGAAAAACGTGGGCGAGATCAGCACCCAGGGGATGACCGAAACGGACAGGACGATCCTTCGGATCATGATTACCAAAAATTTTGAAAACAGAAACTTGAACGGATCTCATAAGGAACCTTTTAA
>CAZVHO010000234.1:0-6156 GCA_964627515.1 uncultured Thermodesulfobacteriota bacterium
GTGACATGACTTACTCCAGGCTTGGCCGCGGCTTTTTGAAGCAAGGTCCGGATCGAGACCCCTTTCCACAACCCCTGATTGGCAAAATAACCCGGGCAGATCATTAAAACCTTTCTTTCTATGGCCGGAAGGGCCTTAATCCGGGCATAGGAAAGACTTAAAGGGTTCAGCACCATCCCCTCCACCTTGAGGGTCCAATGATCCGGATCCACTTTGTGATCGGACAATCCCATGGTTTCAAAGTCTTTTATCGGAGTCAACTCCAGTTGGCCGGCATCTAAATCTTTGGGGTTTTCGTTTATCAGGCTTTCACGGGGCGTTCCCCGGGGCAAAAGCCTTTTCTTCACTATCCCCCAGGCTCTGGACCAAATGGAAACCAGGGGCTCGGCCATTATGGCCAACCCTCCTAAACATAAAAATATCTCCTTTAAAAATTTTCGGCGTGATCGTTCCGGCATAAGGTATCCTGTTTGTTTTATTTTTAAAAATAAGCTCTTATCAAATAAAAGGCAAGGCCCTTCTTGGTGTTTTTAAATTGACATCAAAGCCCCTCTATGGTAAAAACCCCAAAAAAGCGAACGGTCGCTCGGAAGGAAGAAACCCGAAACAAGGCCGTAGATGGGAAGGCCGAATCACTTGGCCGGAGATAACCATCGTGTCACCATGAGATCTTATGGACCCGAGAGATAATCACGCCCCCCTGAGAATATGTCTATTAAGCTACCGGAGTAATCCCCACTGCGGCGGTCAGGGCGTCTACCTGAAGAATTTGAGCCGGGCACTTAAGGACCTGGGCCATCAGGTTGATGTGGTCTCCGGCCCTCCCGACCCCCTTCTCGACGAAGACATCAATGTCCATCGTCTCCCCTGTCTTGATCTCTATAATCCTGAAGACCTCTTCAGGACTCCTTCATTGAAGGAACTGTCCGATCCCATCAATCTTCTGGAATGGATCGGGGTCTCCACCATGGGATTTCCAGAACCCTTCACCTTCGGGCTCCGGGCCAAAAGGTTTCTCCGGGACCGATACGGCCATTATGACATTATTCACGATAACCAGAGCCTTTCTTACAGCCTCTTGACCATGCAAAAATTTGTGCCCACCGTGGCCACGATTCATCATCCGATCACCGTAGACCGCCGGCTGGAGATTAACGCCGTCCGGTCGCCCTGGAAGAAGCTCAAACAAATGCGCTGGTACTCTTTCGTGGGCATGCAGATAAAAGTCTCGCGAAAAATTCCCAAAATCATTACGGTCTCCGAATGTGCCCGGGAGGATATCAGCCGGGAATTCGAAATCCCGCGGCAGCGATTCAAGGTGATCCCCAACGGCATCAACACCGAGCTTTTTTATCCTCTTCCGGAAATAGAAAGAGAAAAAAATCGTCTGATCGTCACCAACAGCGCCGATACCCCGCTGAAGGGGCTGGACTATTTATTGAAGGCGGTCCATGAGGTTTCTCAAACCCACCCCGTGGACCTGACGGTAGTGGGTGAGCCCAAAAAAGACAGTCGGATCCTCAAACTTATCGAAGAACTGGGCCTGAACGGTCGGGTCACTTTTACCGGCCGGATTCATAACGGAGATTTTGTCCGCTGGTATGCCCGGGCCACCATGGCCGTGATTCCTTCCTTGTACGAAGGTTTCGGACTGCCCGCCGGAGAGGCCATGGCCTGCGGCGTGCCGGTCATCAGTACCGCAGGAGGCGCCCTGCCCGAGGTTGTCGGAGACGCCGGGATTATCGTCCCTCCGGCCGATTCTTCGGCCCTGGCTCAAGCCATCAGGGGACTTCTCGACAATCCGGAAAAGGCCAGGGTCCTGGGGAAAGCCGGCTTAAAAAGGGTCCATGGTTATTTCACCTGGGAAAAGGCCGCCCAGGCTGCGGTTGATGTTTATCGGGAAGCCATTGATGATCACCGTCGATTTTGATAGGCTGCCCGTCAAACCTGGGTCCACGATCCTGGATATCGGCTGTGGATCAGGCCGGCACACCTGTGCGGCTTCCAGATTGGAAAAGGTGACGGTCATCGGTTCCGATGTTTCCTTCGATGAAGTGGTCGAGGCCCAAAACAGGCTCAAAGAACAGGAAAACCTCGGCTTAAACGGCGGAGGCCTCTGGGCCGTCCTGGCGGCCGACATTACCGGCCTGCCTTTTCCCGATGATTTTTTTCATCTGGTTATCTGTTCGGAGGTGTTGGAGCACATACCGGATCAGGAGAAAGCCGTCAAGGAAGTCATCCGGGTTTTAAAACCCGACGGGGACCTGGTGGTCAGTGTCCCCAGGTATCTGCCGGAACGCCTCTGCTGGGCCCTGTCTGAAAGCTACCATCGGGTGCCCAAAGGGCATATCCGGATCTACAAAAGAAAAGAGTTGATCCACCTGTTGGAAGACTCGGGCTCGAAGCTCTGGGCCTCTCATTTCGCCCACAGCCTTCATACCCCTTACTGGTGGCTGAAATGCCTGATCGGACCGGCCCGTCAGGACTCGGCCCTGGTCAACCTGTATCATCGATTCCTGGTCTGGGACATGATGAAAAAGCCCGGACTGACCCGTTTTTTGGATCGCCTGCTCAATCCTCTTCTGGGGAAAAGCATCGTATTATATCTGAGGAAGGAAAGAGACGTTGAAGCCAGTCATCTCGCGTAGAGTCCCCTATTCGGCCGTTGATATCGCCTCTGCCTCGGAATTCATTCTGAGCGTTCAAAAACAAAGCGGAGAAATCCCCTGGTCCAAAGGAGGGAAGACCGATCCCTGGGACCATGTGGAAAGCGCCATGGGCCTCAGTGTTGCCGGATATTTGAAGGAAGCCGAATCGGCCTATGAATGGCTGGCCAGGAACCAACTCACGGATGGAAGCTTTTGGTCGTCCACCCGTAACGGCATTCCCGAAGACACGACCAGGGAAACGAACATGGCGGCCTATATGGCCGTCGGGGTGTTCCATTATTATTTGATTAGCGACGATCTGGACTTTGTCAAACGTCTTTGGCCGGCCGTTCAAGCCGGCATCAATTACGCCGTCCGCCTCCAGGCCCCCACGGGCGAGATCTATTGGGCGAAAAACAAGGAAGGGGTGGTCGACCTCATGGCCCTTTTGACCGGATCCAGCTCCATTTATATGAGCCTGAAGTGCGCCCTGGCCCTGGCCTCGCTCCTGGGCATGCGCCGGCCGGACTGGGACCGAGCCTTGGAAAAATTGGGAGAGGCCATCAGGAACAAACCGGATTGTTTCAACATGATCAAATCCCGCTTTTCCATGGACTGGTACTATCCCATCCTTTGCGGTGCCGTCAGCGGAGGCGAGGCCCGGAAGCGGATCGACAAGTTCTGGGATAAGTTTGCCGTACCGGAATGGGGGGTTCGCTGTGTTTCCGACCGACCCTGGGTGACCATGGCCGAAACCTCCGAACTCGTTTTGACCCTGGCGGCCATTAACGACTTTGATCGGGCGGAAATGGTTTTTAGCTGGCTTCGGGACAAGAAATACGATGACGGTTCCTATTGGATGGGCGTTACCTTTCCCGATGCCGTCATCTGGCCGGAGGAAAAGACCTCTTGGACAGCCGCAGCCGTGCTTCTGGCCCATGACGCCCTGAACGAATTGACCCCGGCCAGCGGCCTGTTCAATCACGGTCTTTGGAACTTAAGTGCCTCCGGGGCTTCCCCTCGGTTCGAATTTGCTTTGGCCCGCTCCCTTTCCGGTAGAGATTTATCAGGCATCGAGAAGTCATCCATGCCCCTGGTCGAAAAAAAGGGATGATTGGCGATGCGGAGAGATCATCGTCCCTATCTCATCAAACGGCTGATCAACCGGATTGAAATCGGGTATATCCGACATTTCCTGCGTCCCCAGTTTGAAGAACTGGGCCGGGAAATCACCGTGATGAAGCCCTGGCATGTTGAAATCAATGGGGGACCTGTTTCCCTGGGCGACTACGCCAACATCATCGCCACCCCGGACAACAAGGTCCGCTTGACGGTCTGGTCGAACCGGGCCGGAGAGGGCCGCATCGTCATCGGCAGATATTGTCTGATCTGTGCCGGGGTGCGCATCAGCGCGGCCACGGAAATTACCATCGGCGACAATTGTATGCTGGCCCAGCGGGTCTATGTCACCGATGCCGACTGGCATGATCTTTATAATCGGGGCCAGTTTGTGGGGCAGTCTTTACCGGTCCGGATAGGGAATAATGTCTGGATCGGCGACAGCGCCATTGTCTGCAAAGGGGTGACCATCGGGGACAACAGCATCATCGGGGCCGGGGCCGTGGTCGTCAAGGACGTCCCGCCCAACGTGGTCGCCGCCGGTAATCCGGCCGTGGCCCTGAAAACCCTCGACCCGGACCGACCCATACAGACCCGGGAGGACTGGTTTCGGATCATGTCCCAACTGACCGCCGAGGTTAAAGAGAAAGAAAAAAATGATTTCAAGGGCAATACCCTTATGGGCTGGCTTCGTTCTCTGGTTTATCCATTGAAGGGGGATTGATTAAAACGACAAGGGTGTTCACCGCAAAGCCGCTAAGAACGCAGAGAGAATCATTATGGTTCAATCCCGTGAGAGGCGGGATTGAACAAAACAACTCTGGACTCCGGCCATAATTATGCGGTCGACTTCGTCGACCTAAAACAAAGGCTTCCGTTTGGAAGCCGGCCTCAGGGTAGCGAAAGCTTTTCCTTTCTGTCCCCTCAACAGAAAGGAAAAATTATTTCCCCTTTGCGTTCTTGGCGTCTCTGCGGTGAAAATAGGTAAAAAAGTTAACTGATACAAATTGCTTAACAATCCAAATTTCCAATAAAGGGTAATCCCATCATGAGAGTAGCCATCATCGCACCGCCCTATCCTCTGGAAGAGGCCCCGGCACCGCCTTTGGGGGTAACCTATGCCGCCTCAGCCTTCGAGCAGGCCGGGGCGGAAGTCCGGATCCTGGATTATATCATCACCCAGTACACGCCGGCCAAGCTGGAGAGGGAGCTAAAGGAGTTCCAGCCGGACGTCATCGGGGCCAACTCGGTTACCATGACCTTCCCAGTAGCGGCCGAGATCATCAGGGAGGCCAAAAGAATCGACCCTTCCCTGATTACCCTGATGGGCGGTCCGCACGTCTCCTTCGATATCGACCGGACCTTGAAGACCTATCCGGAAATCGATTTTCTGGTTATCGGTGAAGGCGAGGGGACTATAAAAGATTGGGTCCTTACTTTCCAAAACAGCGGGGACTTTTCGTCGGTAAAGGGAACGGCCTTCCGCCAAAACGGCCGGATCGTTAAAACCGACTCCCGGGAGCTGATCGAAGATCTGGACGAACTTCCCCTGCCGGCCCGGCACCTGCTTCCCCTTTCCCGTTATCAGGCCCTGGGCTTTCCCGTAACCATGATTACCGGCCGGGGCTGCCCCTATTCCTGTATCTTTTGTCTGGGCAGAAAGATGGTCGGCAGCAAACCCCGTCCCAGAAAGGCCGCGCTGGTGGTCGATGAAATGGAACACCTGCTCTCTTACGGCTTTTCCCGGATCAATATCACCGATGACCTGTTCACCTCCCGCAAGGAGAAGGTTCGGGAGGTTTGTGAGGAGATCGGGAGACGAAAGTTGAAATTGACCTGGACGGCTTTTTCACGGGTCAACACCGTGGATAAGGAGACCCTGCAGTTGATGCGTGAGGCCGGCTGTGATTGCGTCAGTTTCGGTATCGAAACCGGCAATCCGGAAATGATGAAGCGGATTAAAAAGGGGATCACCCTGGATCAGGCCAGAAAGGCCGTCGGGCTCTGTAAGGAGGTGGGCATCCTGCCCCACGCCTCTTTCATGGTCGGCCTCCCCGGCGAATCCCCCGAGACCCTGCGGGATACGGCCGAGTTTTCCAAAAGTCTGGACATGCTCTACGGCTTTCATTTTCTGGCCCCCTTCCCCGGAACCACGGTGAGAGAACAAATCGACCAATACGACCTGGAAATCCTGACCGATGACTGGTCCCGCTATGATGCCAACAGCGCCATTGTCCGGACCTCGTCCCTGACGCCCGAGGCCATTAATCAATTTGTCGCCGATTTCGACCGGGAAATACAAGAGGCCTGGGAAAAACAGATTCAGGGTTATTATGATAAAACCAACACCCCGGAAGAGGATTTCCGGGTGGCCGGACATTTTCGGATG
>CAZVHO010000235.1:0-6133 GCA_964627515.1 uncultured Thermodesulfobacteriota bacterium
GCAGTCTCTGTTTGAAGGCCGGTTAACCATTATTCGTCCTTTGGCCCTCCTGGAAGAATCCCGGATCAAAGGGTTTGCCCTTCGTATGGGCCTTCCGGAAATATTTAATCCCTGCCCCAGCGCCCAAAACTCCTCCCGAAAAGAAATCAAGGAGTTCTTATCTGCCTTCTACGCCCGCAACCGGAAAATCAAGGGTAACATTTTTCACGCCTTAAGCCACTGCCGACCTGAATATTTGCTGCCGCCTATTTCCAAGGAAAAAAAATCTTGACACGATTAATTGTTTTGTATACAAGATAATTGCATGCAATTTATGTCCTGGGATTAAGTTAATAGTATAGAATCATTATTATCTGCGGCTATCGGCGAAAATCTGCGTCCAAATTTAATCGATAGAAATAAGGAGGACCTATGGGGACGATTTCAAAAACAAGCTGTGTCCTTTGTGCCCAAAACTGCGGCCTGGAGGTGGAAGTCGAAAATAACCGAATGGTTAAAGTCAAAGGGGATAAAGAAAACGCCCGGAGTCAGGGGTATATTTGCCGGAAGGGGATGAATGTAGCCTATCACCAGCATCATGCCGAACGCCTTAAATACCCTCTGAAGCGCGTCGGGGACCGCTTCGAGCGTATCTCCTGGGACCAGGCCATTGAGGAAATCGCAACCAAACTTAAAGGGATTATCGATCAATACGGCCCCCGTTCTTTTGCTTATATGGGCGGCGGAGGCCAGGCCTGTCATTTTGAAGCGGCCTTCGGGGTCCGGTTTTTACGGGGGCTCGGTTCTCATTATCATTACAGCGCCCTGGCTCAGGAATTTTCAGGGATGTTCTGGGTTCACGGCCGTATGTTCGGCCGACAATATCTCCACGGAGCCCCAGATGCGGCCGAAACGGACCTCTTTCTGGTCTTGGGATGGAACGGCATGCAGAGCCACCAGATCCCTCAGGCCCCCAGGACCCTGCAGAGGATCTCCAAGGATCCGGACAAACTCCTTATCGTCGTGGACCCCCGGCTGTCTGAAACGGCCAGGATCGCTGACAGGCATCTGTCGATCCGTCCCGGAACGGATGCCCTTCTCCTCCGGGCCATGATCGCCATTATTCTCCAGAACGGTTGGGAAAACAGGGACTATATCGAAAAGCATACCTCCGGGTTTGAGCAGATAAAACCTTTGTTTATGGATTTTGATGCCCCATCGGCAGTTCGGACCTGCCTGCTTGATTTCGACCAGGTCAGGGAGATCAGCCACCTGTTTGCCACCCGCAAGTCCTGTCTGCGCTATGATCTGGGGCTTTTTATGAATCGCCATAGTGCCGCCGCCTCCTATCTGGCCGCTACCTTGCAGGCGGTCTGCGGGCGGCTTTGTGTCCCGGGCGGCAATATCTTTCCAGGGCACTTAATGCCCAGCGGCGCTCATTCCGATGAGCGGAATCCCAAGACCTGGCGGACTATGGCCACCAATATGTTCCCGGTCGCCGCCACCTTTCCCCCTAATGTCATGCCCGAGGAGATCCTCTCCGATCACCCGGAACGTATCCGGGCGGTCCTGGTCTCCGCCTCCAACCCTTTACGCTCCTACGCCGATACCACAGCCTATGAACAGGCCTTCAAGCGTCTGGATCTGTTAGTAACTTCCGAATTAGCCATGACGGAAACGGCTGTATTGTCCCATTATGTGCTTCCGGCCCGGTCCGGTTATGAATCCTGGGACGGCATCTTTTTTGCCCATACCTATCCGGGCATCTATTTCCAAATGCGGCGGCCCATTATTGAACCTGAGGGAGAGCCGTTGGAAGCCGGTGAGATCCATCTTCGTCTGGCCGACCGACTGGGCCTGATTCCGCCTATCCCCGACAGCCTTTATCAGGCAGCGGAAAAGGGTCGATCTGACTTTGGTGCGGCCCTGATGGCCTATGCCCAAAAAGAACCTGCTGCTTTGAAGGTCATGCCCTTTATTCTCGGCAAAACCCTGGGAAAAGTTTTGGGATCGGTCCATCTGGCGGCCCTCTGGGGAATCCTGCAGATGACGCCGAAGGCCTTTCAGGAAAAGGCCGCCCGGGTGGGCTTTACCCCAGGACCGGCTTTAGGGGAAGAACTCTTTCAAAAAATTATCGACAACCCGGAAGGCCTCTGGGTCGGACAGGTGGACCCGGACAATAACTTTGATCAACTTCATACCGAAGACGGAAGGATCAATCTGTTTATCCCTGAGCTGATAGATACGGTCCGGGGGATTAACGCCGAGCAGGAAGAAAAGGCACTGAAACCCGATCCGCATTTTCCCCTGATTCTCATGGCCGGACGTCATACCTCCATGAACGCCAATACCCTCATGAGAGACCCGATCTGGAACAAAGGGAAACGGGCCTGCACCGTGGCCATGCATCCCGCCGACGCCGAAGCGGCAGGACTTTCAGACGGTCAGCCGGTCCGTGTAACGACCGAGGCCGGATCGGTAGAGGTTGAGTTGGAAGTGACCCATAACGCCCGTCCAGGTCATGTGGCCATTCCTCACGGGTTTGGGCTGGTTTATCAAGGAGGCGCGTACGGCGTGAATGTCAACCGTCTGACTAAAAATACCCATCGGGATTTCCTGGGGACACCGATGCACCGCTATGTACCCTGCCGCGTGGAATCCTTATGAAATCGGATGAAAAAAAGGAGAATAAAAATGTCCAAAGTATTTGAAACTACTGCAATCAACGGAATGAAACTCGCTAATCGATTTGTCCGCTCAGCAACCTGGGAAGGGATGGCCGGTGACGACGGATCAGTAACTCCGGCCCTGATAGACCTCATGGCCCGGTTGGCAGAAGGTCGGGTCGGCCTGATCATTTCCAGCCATGCCTATATCAGGCAGGAAGGCCAGGCCGGTCCTAAACAGTTGGGGGTTTATAAGGATGCCTTGATAGACGGGCTTCGAAAGATGACCCGGGCGGTCCACGACCAGGGCGGACGGATGGTCCTGCAAATTGCCCATTCCGGGTGTTTGGCCAATCCTAAACTAACCGGCCACCCCCCTATGGCCCCCTCCATCGTGGAAGGGGTTTCCAAATTCCCGCTTCAAGAATTGACCCTCCAGGATATTCAGGAGTTAATCGACGCCTTCGGTCTGTCGGCTCAGAGGGCCAAAGAGGCCGGGTTCGATGGCGTCCAGATACATTCGGCCCATGGCTATTTGATGAATCAATTCATCTCCCCCCTGTTCAATAAACGGACCGATGGCTATGGGGGATCGGTTGAGAATCGGGCCAGAGTTATTCGGGAAGTCCTGAAAAAAATACGTTCCGTAGTCGGTGTTGACTTCCCTGTACTGGTCAAACTGAACTCTGAAGATCATCTGGAGGGTGGGCTTCATTTGGAGGATTCTTTAAAAATCGGGGCCTGGCTTCAAGAAGATGGGATCGATGCCATAGAACTGAGCGGTGGGACTTTAAGGTCCGGCTCGTTAAGTCCTTCCAGGGTCGGGATTACCACTGAAGAAAAAGAGGCCTATTTTTTAGATGCGGCCAAGGCTTTCAAGGAAAAACTGGAAGTACCTTTAATACTGGTGGGTGGGATGCGTTCTTTCCCGGTAGCGGAGAGGATTATCGATCAAGGTTATGCCGACTATATCTCTATGAGCCGACCATTTATCCGGGAGCCCAATCTGATTAAGCGTTGGCAGTCCGGAGATCTTGGGAAGGCCACCTGTCTTTCCGATAACCAGTGTTTTGGTCCGGCCATGGCCGGGGAAGGGATCTATTGTGTCGTTGAGAAGAGAGAAAAACTAAAGCTTAAAGATAAAGATGGGTGAATAGGGGAGGGGAGTCAACACAATTTCCGATTGCTGATTTTAGATTGTGGATTACAATAAGACTCGCTATAATGAAAACTTGATAGCATAGGAATTTAATTATCAAATTGATGGATAGGAGAAGTGCCATGACGAAAGAACAGATACAAGAGGCTTTAAACAAGATCAGGCCTCAGCTTCAGGCCGATGGGGGGGATGTGGAATTAGTGGATGTAAGTGAAGGCGGTTTGGTCAAGGTCCGTTTGACCGGTGCTTGCGGGGGTTGTCCTATGTCCCAAATGACCCTTAAAATGGGTATTGAAAAATTCCTCAGACAACAGATTCCGGAGGTGACCTGCGTGGAATCATGTTAAGGCTACGGTCTAGGGTACACGGTATAAGCGACTAAATGATGTTTTAACCCTGAACCTTATGCCGTGCACCTTGCACCTTTCATTTATGGTATTTTTCGCCGGCCATAAAATTCAGATAACGGTATAATTGTTCAACTAAAAAAAGGGCGCTCATTTCATGAGTCAGGGTCATCCTGGAGAGGGAAAGGACTTTGTCCGATTGGCGTAGAACTTCAGGGGATAGTCCCCAAGGCCCTCCTATCAGATAATAAATTTTTTTTATTCCGGTTTGGCCCTGGTTGTTAAGGAATTGAAAATGTTGTTTGGAATTCATTTCCAGTCCCTGGCGATCCAGGGCCACCCATAATCCATCCCGCGGAACTTTGGCTAATAATCTTTCCCCCTCCTTTTGTAAGATCAGGGGCTCCGACATCCCTTTGACCAGGCGTTCCTCTTTTACCGGATAAAAATTCAAATCGGTATATCGATCTATGCGTTCCTTGAATTCCTTGATCCCTGATAATATAAAGTTTTTCTTTATATTTCCAATTGTAACTATTACAAATTTCATATATTATATAACTATATAAATTAAAATCATTCTTACTTTTAATTTAATTTATTAAATTACATCCCTAATATTTCAGCGACCTTCCGGCCTGTTTTCTCAACAAAAACATTATATTTTTTTGATGACATGTTAAGTTTATTTATATTTACCGATATTGGTTTATTTTGCAATTTTTTCTTTGGCCGGACCCCGAAATCAGGAGAAAAAGAATTGTTGAAATACATTTCCTGAAAGCCTGCAAATTTTAAAGAGTGGGCCGTGGCATTGACCACTGCCCTTTCCCCTCGAGTAACCTTTTTTTCCGCCAGGGCCTTGACCAGCCCTGCCAGGCTTTCACCGCCCTGGGTGCAGGCAATATGACCATTACGGTTAGCCAATAGCATATGATCCATGATGGCCTGCTCCTTAACTTCTACAACAAATACTTTTTGTTTTCCTTCTATCTTATTGTATTGTTTTACCATTTCAATAACTCTGGGCATGGAGACCGGATTCCCGATCATGGCGGCCTGGGCCACACTGGGCCGGACCGGAACGGGTTTATAAAGCCGTTTCTCGGGACGCGGTTCCAGATAATAGCGATAGACCGGATTGGCATGGTGCGATTGGACCCCGATGATTTTGGGCAGATGGGAAATCAATCCATAGCGGTAGAGCTTTAAAAAACCTGAAATGATGGCGGTAATATTTCCGGCATTTCCAATAGGTACTATCAAAACCGTATTCTCTAATTGATAATCCAAGGCCTGGGCCACTTCAAAGGAATAGGATTCCTGCCCCAAAATCCTCCAGGCATTTTTGGAATTAAGAAGGGCGACCGGATAATGTTCCGAAAGATATTCCACTACTTTCATACAATCATCGAATACCCCCGGAATTTCCACAACGGTTGCCCCGCTGCCCAGGGGTTGGGATAGTTGTTGGGGGGTGACCTTACCTTTGGGGAGGATAACGGCCGAGCGCACGGTTTGGCCGAGATAGGAGGCGTAGAGGGCGGCCGAGGCCGAAGTGTCTCCTGTCGAGGCGCATACGGCCAGGACGTTCTTGAATTTATTTTTAGAGATCAAATAATTTAAATAACTTAAGGCGCAAGCCATCCCACGATCCTTGAAGGAGGCACTCGGATTTTGGCCTTCATTTTTATAATAGAAGGGCAGGCCTATCTGCTCTTCAAGTTTCTGATTGGCCGCAACTAAAGGTGTATGCCCTTCCCCTAAATAAAGGATATGCTCCAGGGGGATCACCGGGGCGATCAGTTCGTGGAATAAAAAAATGCCCTTTAAAGCTGGAATGGTCGCCATCCGTCTATAATCAAATAGTTGCCGCCAGAATTTACCCGGTCGTCTATAGTTCTTTTTTTCTTCCAGATCATGGATCAACAAGACCCCCCCGCAATCCGGGCAAGTGTATAGAAGATTGTCGATAGAATGGG
>CAZVHO010000236.1:0-6132 GCA_964627515.1 uncultured Thermodesulfobacteriota bacterium
TCCGGGCAAATCGGACGATCTCCACAAAAGGGACCCCGCCGGTTAACTGGAATTGGTAATTGGTAAAGCTTCCCATCTTAGGTTCATAGCGTTCTTTTAAGTCCCGGATGCCTTTTTCCGTAATCTCCTGAGAAATAAAAGCTTCCTTTCCGCCTGCCGCCTGATCGTCAACAACGGTACGCATATACTTATAAGGTGAATGCAGAACGTGGAAAATAAAGAGTTGGGCCTGATATTTTTCGGCCATGTCCAGAGCGGTGAGGAAGGCATAATCGGCATCCTCGGAAAAATCCGTACAATAAAGAATTTTTTCGTATTTTAGTGCCATGGCAACCTCCTTGAAGGCTAAGGGTTTCAGGAGCTTTATTTTTTATTGTTTGCATTTTTTATACCATCAATATTGATGAATTCATAAAAAGTCCGGAAGAGCCCATTTTCGTCATTCCCGTGAAAGCTTGTCCCCGAATGTTCTTCATCTGGAACGGGAATCCAGTGTTATTAATAAGTTATGATAAGCCTGGATTCCCGCCTGCGCGGGAATGACGGGTTTTTAATAAGTCTCTATAACATTGAGTATTGAATGTCGGAGGGTATCTTTTGAGTTAAATTATAAAAATTCAATATTTGTTGCAACAATGAAACAAATGTTGCACGTTGCATTATGTTGCTTCATTGGATGGTTGTAGAGGAAGGATCACCTGAAAGACAGATCCTTTTCGGGGTTCGGATTGGACCTTGATCTCGCCCTGATGTTCCTGAGCGATTTTGTGGGATAACAAAAGACCCAGACCCGTTCCCCGGGATCCTTTGGTGCTGAAAAATATAGTAAATAATTTTTTTTGGATTTCCTGATCCATGCCCATACCATTGTCGCTTACTTCCAGGAGAATCTTATTCTCCGGCACAAGACAGCTTCTAATGCACACTTCCGGGTTTTCAACCGCCTCCTCTCCCAGGGTACAGGCATCAATGGCATTCCCAACCAGATTGGTCATGACTTCCTGGATTCCCCGGGGATCGAGGTCAACCGTTCCTATTTTTTCATCCAGGTCAAGGGTCAGGTGAACGCCCTGTTGTTTGGACTGGGCCTGGTAAAGGTCATAGACTTCTCGAATCAGATTATTGGGATTAACCGGCTCCCTTTCGGGTTCCCGGTCCCGGCAAAAATTAAGCAGGTCTTTGGTCAGACCCGAAATCTTTTCAATATTCCGCTCCACCATATCCCAGCCATCTTTGAGATATTTCATCTCCTGAAGTTCAAAGCCTTTGTTGACCATGAAGCGGCCCCCTTTCAGACCGCTTAATATGTTTTTAATGGCATGGGCCAGACCGGCCACGGTTTGGCCGGTAGCCGCCAGACGTTCAGCCCGGAGAAGCTCTTTTTGCATTTGCACCAGTTCAGCGGTGGTTTCCTTTACCTTGTTTTGCAATTCCTCGTTATACCTTTTAGCCAAACGTTTCCAGGCCGACTTTTCTTCGGCCCGCTTCAGGGATATAAATAGCACTTCATCATGGATAGGTTTGGTGATAAAATCAGAGGCCTCTAATTGCAATGATTTTATGGCCAGTTCCATTTCTCCATGACCGGTGATCATGATCACTTCCGTGTCAGGATTGATGGACTTAACCTTTCGCAAGACTTCCATGCCGTCTAATCCCGGCATTTTAATATCCGTAAGAACGATTGAGGGCTTTTCCTGTTGAAAAAGTGCAAGGCCCTTCTCCCCATCATTAGCAATAAGGACCTCATATCCGGCATCCCGAAGGGAGATGCCCAGGACTTTACGAATGCCTTCTTCATCATCAATCAATAATAATTTGGGTTTCATATTTTACCTCGATCCATTTTCCTCCTTAAAGGGCGGGAAAAGCAAAGTAAAAGTAGTGCCTGCACCGACCAGGCTGTTGACCTGAATTTGCCCTTGGTAGTCCCGGATAATGCCGTAGCTGATGGAGAGCCCCAGGCCGGTTCCTTGCCCGACCCCTTTGGTGGAGAAAAAGGGTTCAAATATTTTTTCCTGGATTTCCTTGGGAATACCACAACCGTTGTCAGAGAAATCAACCTTTACCCAGCCGTTCTCAAAGAAGGATCGGATCCGGATCTTTTTTTCCTTAACAGCCGGATCATCTAAAGCATCCCTGGCGTTCATGGCAAAATTAATGAAGACCTGCTCCAACCGGTTTTTGTCACCCAGGATATCGGGCAGTTCAGGCTCCAAATCCAAAAAGACCTTAATTTGCCTGAGTTCCAGTTGTTTTCCCATTACCGTCAGCATCCCTTGAATGGCTTCATTGATCTGAACGGCTGTTTTGTGGGTCTCTGTTTTTCGGCCGAATTCTCTTAAGTGGTTGATGATCCGGGAGGCCCGGTCCACCTGGGCATCCATTTCTTCTGCCAGGGTGTTGAGGATCTCCCCCGAAATAGGTTGGCAGCCTTTGATCTTTCTTAAAATAAAACTGCTGGCGGTTTTGATTACGGTAAGGGGTTGATTGAGTTCATGGGCCACGCCGGCCGACATTTCCCCAAGGGTCGCCATTTTGCTGGCCTGGGCTAATTGTTGTTCGGCCTGGATACGCTCGGTGATATCGTTGGCGGTCATGATATAAATCGGGGTGTCCCGATAAACACCCTGGGAGGCCCGCAAATTAACATAAAAAATAGTCCCGTCTTTCCGAATTTGTCTTAATTTACCCAGGAAGTTTTTTTTACTTTTTAAAAGAAACCCCAGTTGAACCAAGGTATCCAATTTTTCCCGTGAACCTTCCGGCACTAATTCCAGGAAGGTCTTGGAAAGTAATTCGGATTTATCATAGCCGTAAAGAACCGAGGCCCGGGCATTGGCATCCAGGATTTTGAAAGTGTCTTCCTGGACGACAAAAATCGGATTGGGATCGTTGTTAAACAACAGGCGATAGGCCTCTTCCGATTTTATCCGTTCTTCTTCCAGGATTTTTAAATTGGTGATGTTGACCGATACTTCCATGACCGAAATGATATCGTTTTTTTCGTTAAAGATCGGGCAGGTGTAGACCAGGATATGGGCTATCTGGCCGTCTTTGGTGGTAACTGTTTCTTCTCCGGTGTAAATGGAACCGGTTTGAAAGGTCTTTTCAACCTTGCAGTTGGGGCATTTATCGATCCGATTTTTATAAACTTCATAACAATGGCCCCCGATATTGTCACCGAAATCCCTTCGAAAGTCCCGGTTAACCTGCAGGAGGCGAAGATTCCGGTCCTGGACGCTGATATAACACGGAACACTTTCAAAAAGGATTTGATATTCCTGTTGGCTGGCTTTCAGGGCCGTTGTGATTTCTTTGATTTTTTGTCGCATTTCTTCAAAGGCAGTAGCCAAATCCCTGATCTCATCGGATGATTGAACTTCAATGGGACGGTTAAAGTCCCCGGAGGCGATTTCACAGGTGCTTTGGCGTAACTTCCTGATAGGACGTTCCACAAAAAAGTAGATACAAAACTCGAATACCCCAAAGGCGCCGAGGAAGAAAAAGAGGGCGAAGACGAGGATATTTTTTGAATTCTTTTTTATTTCCTGATCGACTTCAGAAAGAGAAAGGACGACGTCCAGGACCCCCAGAACGGTTTTATCCGCCGGATGGGCATGACAGGAAGCAGTGCTGCATGATTTTTCATTATAAATGGGATTGATAAAGCCGATGACCCGTCCACCGTGCCCCGAAGAAAAGATACGGCTTCGGGCCGCTACCGATAATTTTTCCATGGGCTTGTCTTTCTGGTGACAACTGAAACAGGCTTCGGTCTGCATGTTTACGGTCCGGCCGATCTCCTGCCGGCGGGTAGAGTACATGATGGCCCCTTTTTTATTAAAGATCCGGATTAACTCCACCCCTTTTTGCTCTCCCACGGCCTGGATGGTCCGGTGGAGGGCCTCGGGCTGATATTTGAGCATGCTGTAATGGGTACTTTGCCGCAGGGTGTCACTGAACATCCTGGCCGTACTCCGGACCCTTTGCACCGCCTGGTTTTCCTGGGTCTTTAATAAAAAATAGGCATATCCCAGAACCGCCACAAAAAGGATCAGACCGATAGCCAATCCCAATTTCAGTCCCAGACTATGAAATAATTTTTTATAAAGGGTTTCAGCCCAGGATTTCATGGATTCTTACGCTCTGTATCTGAGAATTTATTCTCTAACTTTTAATAAAAGCGAGATCATCCGCCTCTGGCCGGACGATACTGGATACTGGATACTGGATACTGGATGCTCGATACTGGATAAAACAGCCAATACCGGATGCTTAATTGGCTTTATCTATAATCGAGTATCGCTTTTTGTTTTTATCCAGTATCAAGAAACAAGTATCCAGCATCGTTTAAAAAAATTGAGTACGTCCATTAATATTGGAGAACCGGTTTAAACACCAAACTTCAAATTGGCTATGGTTTAAGGTCATATTGTTTCATCTTCCGCCAGAGGGTAGTACGGTCCATTTTCAAGGCTCTGGCGGTTTCCTGGCGATTCCAGTGGTGGATCTTTAAGATTTCCCGAAGACGGTCCGCTTCATCACCAAGGGTTGTTAGAACAAGGGAGGGGAGGTCAGTGCCCTTGGATGGCGGCAAGGTGTGCAGGAAGAGGGGAAGATGGTCCACCTGGATAGTATCCCCCTGACAGAGCAGGCAGGCGTGTTCAATGATATTCTCCAGTTCGCGGATATTGCCCGGGTAATCATAATGGAGCAGGATATTCAAGGCCTTCTCATCAAACCGACGGATACGTTTTCCCTTTTCCAGATTATTTTTTTTTAGAAAACTATCGATCAGCAGGGGGATGTCTTTGATGCGTTCCTTCAGAGAAGGTAGTTCCATGCGGATGACATTGATCCGATAAAAGAGATCTTCCCGAAACTGGCGCTCCCGGATCATCTTTTCCAGGTCCTGGTTAGTGGCCGCAATAATCCGCACATCGACCTTGACTGTTTTTTTGGCCCCCAGGGGGTAAAAATCTTTATCCTCCAACACCCGGAGCAGCTTGGCCTGGAGGGCCAGGGGCAGATCACCGATTTCATCCAAAAAGATGGTCCCTTTATCGGCCAACTGAAAGAGTCCGGGTTTGTCCTGGAGGGCGCCGGTAAAGGCCCCCCGGGCATAGCCGAACATCTCGGATTCAAGAAGATTTTCCGGAATGGCTGCACAGTTCACCTTGACAAAAGGGCCTTTCGATCGTGAACTCTGTTCATGGATCACTTTAGCCAGGAGGTCTTTCCCGGAACCGGTGGGACCCTGGATAAGCACGGTTACCTCCCGGTCGGCCACCAGGGGGATGAGGGCAAAGACCCTCTCCATCTTCGGGTCCCGACTGATGATATCGCCGCAGGTGAATTGCTGGTAGATTTTTTTCTCCAAGTGCTGGATCAGGGAACGGTCCTCAAAGATACCTACGACGCCCAGGGGTTTCATCTCGTCATTTTGAAAAATGCTGAATGAAATCCTGACCGGAATGGAAAGGCCTTCAATGGACTTTATTTCCCCTTCTCTTTCGGAAAGGGATTCCCCTGATTTAAGGATTTGCTCCAAAGGACAATTGACCTGACAGAGGCTGCACTTAAGTATCTCAGTGCAGGGTTTGCCGATGGCCTCCTCCCGTTGGTAGCCGGTCATTTTTTCCGCACCGGTATTAAAAGACAGGATGTGGCCGCTTCGGGTGAAGGTGATCACCCCCAGGGCCAGACTGTCTAAGACCTGCCTGAACCGTTCATTTTGATAACGCATCTTGCTGTGGAGATCCCATAACAAAGATACATCCTGGAAGCTCTCTACCGCTCCGACGACCTTTCCCTTTCCATCCCGCAGAGGGGTGACGGTTTTGTTGATCAGGAGGGAATTACCTTCGTGATCCTCGATTTCCAGGTCATAATTCAAAAAAGATTTACCTTCCCGAAAGGCGCGGTGAAACCGACAATCACCCTGGCAGAGGTTATTACGGAAAACCAGATGGCAGGCCTGGCCGATCACCTCTTCCCGCCGGTATCCGGTAATTTCTTCAGCGGCCATATTAAAAGAGGTAATGTGTCGCTCCAGGTCGACCGTAAAGACTCCGATTCCCATGGAATTCCAGATGATTTCCAGGGTTTGGTAATCCGGGAGAGGCAGGG
>CAZVHO010000237.1:0-5906 GCA_964627515.1 uncultured Thermodesulfobacteriota bacterium
AACGGGCGCCGGTTATGGAAACGGCGTATTCCTTATCGTTCCTCATAGATTCTTTCCAGAGAAAAAGCCTCTTCTGTCTCAGCCTGGAGTTCTTTTAACAGACGCTTTCTGGGGGGGAAAAGGGGACTCATTACTCCGGGAAAATGATAAAAGGTTTTTTCTCCCGGAAACGGTAGGCAGAAAAACCACGAAGATCGAGAGTGAAAATTTCATCGATCCCGGTTTCCTCCGCCAGGCATACCAGGGTGGCGTCTGCAAAATCCATAGGGATATCTTTATATTTTTCCATTAAGGTTGAGGCCTTGGAAAGGCTTTGCCCTGTTTGAGGCACTATGGCCGTCCCGCCCTTCAAAATGAATTCAATGGCCGCTTTTTGTGCCCTTACAGAAGGACCGAGAAGATAAATGGTTTCGGTAAGAACCGGCTCGGTGGTCAATATTTTACCTTGGAAGGATTTAAAAAAATTGACACATCTTGAATGGTTTTTTTCACTTTTGTCCAGAAGAGCAACAAAAGCACCGGTGTCGAGAAGGAGGTTACGCATCTTTTTTAAATTTTTTTACCAGATATTCTCTGTGGGCCTCTCCAAGATTAGGAATCCCGCTTGATACGGAGCCGATCAGCTCCTTCACCTGGTCATAAGGCCTTGTTTCTGCCACCTTACCGACTTCGGATATAAATTTTTCAAGGGCGATCCTTACCAGATCGGAACGTTTCCGCCGGAGCTTTTGGGAGAGGAGATTAATTTGTTCATTTAATTCCTCATCGATCCTCACCGTTATCTGGGACTGCATAGCCCTGACCTCCAATTCATATTTGAATTGCATTATAATGCATTGCAATGCGTTTTTCAATGGTATTTACATTTCCTCTTGGTATGGGTTAAACTTTTTTATTCTTCTCCCAATGAGTTGGGAGAAAGTTTTCAGAGACAATGCCTAACTGAAGTAACGCAGTTGATGGGCTTTTTCATCAACCTGTCAAAAGAAAAGGGGAAATATTATATGGATGGTAGGAAAGGGATGGGGAAGGGAATCGCAGTTCTCATACTGATCAGTCTGGTCTGGCCCGCGGTGACGGAAGCCAGGGGTCTTTACCTTCGCGGCGGAATGGGCCTGGAATGGGCCTTGTCCGCGGATTTCCAGGATAAAAATCCAGGGGCCACCAATCCTCCGGCCCTGTTCGGGGAAGGCAGTGGGTCGGACGGCCGCCCGATAGCCGCCCGGGGCGGGTTCGGCTGGATACCCTTGGTGGAAATGGCCTTGGGCCTGAAGGTCCTTCCCTGGCTGAGGACGGATATTTCACTGACCCATCGCTTCGACATGAACTATTCCGGCCAGGCCAATTTCCGGAATGTGCCCGGGGATCAGCCGGTCTCCACCCAGGCCACCTCCACCAGCGGCCTGGTCAATATCTTTGTCGAGCTGTCCGAACTTTTGGATATCAAACTGGGACCGTTAAAACCTTATCTGGGAGGGGGGCTGGGCCTTGCTTACAACCACCTCGATCAGGTAAAGTTTTTGTTTCCGGAATTGACCCGGCATAAGATCACCCTGACCCCCTCAGGGGATAATTTTAACCCGGCCTTCATGCTGACCGTGGGCACGGGATGGGTGCTGTCAAAACATCTGGTACTGGATGTGGCTTTCCGCTACTGCGATTTAGGCCGGGTGTCTACCGATCCGGGACGGGCCTTTATGAACCATGTCCCTTCGGGCATCGAAATCGATAGTATCCATTCCCTCTTATCCAGTCAGGGCCTTTTTCTGGGCCTGCGTTACTATTTTTAAAACGCCAAGGGGGTTATCCGGATTGGAAAAGATGAGCATAATTTGACAGAAAATTGCAAAAATAGGGAGAAAACCAGGGGGACTGAGGGCGTCTTCTGACGGAACCGGTCCAGTGATCCGCGGACCCGAAATCCTGGTCAAAGGCTTCTTCAATATAAGGCAACTCTTCCACCCCGCGCCGTATTTCACAAAAGGTATGGCCACGCCAGTCCGCTGGTTGTTTTTTCTTGACAAAAGTATTATGTTCCATTAAGTAATAATTTTCACATTATAGGATTGGCATGATATTTAACTGCCGTGCGGCAGGGTTTGCTCTTGAGAAAAATAAGGTTCCTTATAGAATAGAATAGAGACTTCCTGTTGCCTGCTTCTAAGGTATCTAACCAACCAGTAATACTCATCAAAGTATTATACTTCAACAAAAGGAGGGAATACCATTGGCCTTTGAAATTCCTAAAATTTCCTATTCAGGAAAAATAAACGAGGTTGCCATCGGAAAAGCTTCTCCCGTCACCATGGGGGGGGAGAATTCCTATCCCTTTCATCTATTTGAAGGGCAGATGCCGAATCCACCCAAAATTGCTATGGAAATCTGGGACATGAAACCGGATGACTGGCCGGAAACCGCCATGGCCCCCTTTGCCGACGTGTTGGATGATCCGGCGGCCTGGGCCAAAAAATGCGTGGAGAAATATGGTGCTGAAATCATAGTGGTCCAACTTAAAAGCACAGACCCCAACGGCCTGGATAAAGGCCCGGAGGAGGCCTCGGCCGTAGTCCAGAAGGTTTTAAAAGCGGTGAAAGTCCCGGTTATCGTCTGGGGATCGGGGAATGAAAAAAAGGACACCGATGTCCTTCGGAAGATCAGTGAAGATTGTCAAGGGGAAAACCTGACCCTTGGCCCGGTGGCAGAAGGAAATCATAAACAGATCGGGGCCTCGGCTCTGGGCTATAATCACACCCTGATCGCCTCCACTCCGATTGATGTAAATTTAGCCAAGCAATTGAATATATTACTGGAAAATTTGGGGGTCCCCAAGGAAAAAATCGTTATCGATCCCACAACGGGCGGACTCGGGTACGGACTGGAATATTCCTATTCGGTCATGGAGCGGATCCGCATGGCCGCCCTGGCCCAGGAAGACGAAAAACTCCAATACCCCATGATCAACAACGTGGGCAATGAAGTCTGGAAGTCCAAGGAGGCCAAGCTGACCGCCGAGGAGGCCCCGACCTTAGGGGATGCGGCCAAGCGGGGATATCTGATGGAGTCTGTGGCCGCCGTATCCTATCTCCTGGCCGGATCGGATATTTTGATTTTGAGACACCCCGAGACGGTAAAGCTGGTCAAAAAATTAATGGATCAACTGATTACTGGAGATTTGGATATGAGCCCGGCCGATTTAGCGGCCAAGCTGAAGGCCTTGAATGTCAAACCGGCCGGAGAGTATCCCAAAATAGTCAAGACTAAAATAGCGGCCGCCGAACCGGCCAAGGAAGAAAAGAAAGCGGCCCCGGCCAAGGCCAAAGAGGCGACCCCGAAAGCCGCTCCGGCCAAACCGGCCCCGGCGCCTAAGGCCGAACCGGCCGCACCTGCGGCAGCGGCCCCAAAAGTGGAAGAACCTCCCAAGATAACGCCCGAGGAGGAGGCTAAAATAAAAGCCGAGGCAGAAGCTAAAGTCAAAGCCGAAGCAGCAGCCAAAGCCAAGGCCGAGGCAGAAGCCAAAGCCAAAGCAGAAGCCGACACCAAGGCCAAAGACGAGGCGGAAGCCAAGGCCAAAGTAGAAGCAGAAAAACAGGTCAAGGAAGAAACCAAGGCCAAGGCCAAGGCCGAGGAAGAGGCCTTGATAGCGGCCAGGGCTGCGGAAAGGATCAAACGGGAAGCTGAAAAAGAAGTCTGTGTCACCGGTCCCAAGGAGATGAAGGTGGCCGAAACCCAGCTTACTTCCGTGGACAAATTGCTGGCCCAAATCAATCGTGTTAATAAAAGAACGTAACTTTATGTTTATTGCTTATATAAACAAGATCAGAAGATAGTCCGAGGAGACTGTTTTCCCAAGGAGGAACATAAAATGGCATCAGAAGAAGCCAAAGAAACTTTGAAGGTTGTAGAAAAAGAAAAGAAAAAATTCAAACCCGAGGAAAAGAGCGTCGATCCCGCCACCATTCAGATGCTTTATAAGGCCCAGGAAGAAGGCATAGAGACGATCTTTGATCGGGCCGAATCCATGAAACCCTGTAATATAGGGATCCAGGGCACCTGTTGTAAGATGTGCGCCCAGGGTCCTTGCCGTCTGCCCCTGACCAAAAAGGATTTGGAAGGAGCGGATGCCCGCAAGGGGCTCTGCGGGGCCACTCCCGAAACCATTGCCGCCCGTAACTTTGCCCGGATGATCGCCGCCGGTTCCGCGGCCCACTCCGACCATGGTCGGGGCATAGCCGAGGTTTTCCTGTCTGCGGCCCGCAAAGAATCGGAAGATTATAAAATAAAAGACGAAGTCAAGCTGCTGGCCATTGCCAAGGATTTTGATGTGGCCACCACCGTTTGTGTGGATGGGGAAGATAAGGATCGCGATATATACGATATCGCGGTGGAAGTCGGCGAAAAAATTTTAGGTGAATGGGGTAAGCAGGAGGGCGAGGTCTATTATGCCAAGCGCGCCCCCAAGGCCCGCTATGATTTGTGGAAAAAATTGGATGTCATCCCCCGGGGGATTGATCGGGAGATCGTCGAAATCATGCACCGCACCCACATGGGGGTGGATCAGGATTACGAAAACCTGATGAAACAAGGCACCCGGGCCGCCCTGGCCGACGGTTGGGCCGGGTCCATGATGGCCACCGATATGCAGGATGTCCTTTTCGGGACCCCCTACCCGGTTCACGGGGAGATTAACCTGGGTGTCCTGAAACAAGACCATGTCAACATGATCGTCCATGGTCATGAACCGCTTCTTTCGGAAATGATCGTCGTTGCCGCCCAGGACCCGCAGATGATCCAGTATGCCCAATCCAAAGGGGCCAAGGGGATCGTCCTGGCCGGTATGTGTTGTACGGCCAATGAGATCCTGGTCCGCCACGGCATGCCCATAGCCGGGAATTACTTGCAGCAGGAATTGGCCCTGATTACCGGGGCCGTGGATGCCATGGTGGTGGATGTCCAGTGCATCATGGAAAATCTGGCCAACATCGCCAAGTGTTTTCATACCAAGCTGATTACCACCAATTCGCGCTGCAAGATCGCTTCCGGGGAAACCGTCCACATCCAGTTCGACGAGCACCATGCCCTGGAAGATGCCAAACGGATCGTTCGTACGGCCATCGATAATTTCCAGAATCGCCGGGCCGAAGTTCTTATTCCCAAATATAAAGAAAAGATGGTCGTCGGTTTCAGCTATGAGGCCATCAACTATCATCTGGGCGGGACCTTCCGCGGTTCCTATACACCCTTGAATGACAATATCATCAACGGCCGTATCCGCGGGATCGCCGGGGTGGTGGGTTGCAATAATGCCCGCTGCATGCACGACAACGCCCACCTGATCGTCGTCAAAGAGCTGTTAAAAAACGATGTCATCGTCCTGACTACAGGCTGCGATGCCATGGCTTGCGGCAAGGCTGGTTTGCTCACGCCCGAGGCGGCCAAGGTCTATTGCGGACCCGGGCTGGCCGAGGTCTGTGAGACCGTCGGTATCCCGCCGGTGTTGCATATGGGCTCCTGTGTGGATAACAGCCGGATCCTCATGGCCGCCACCGAGGTGGTCAAGGCCGGAGGGTTGGGAAACGACATCAGTGATCTGCCGGCGGCCGGGTGCGCCCCGGAATGGATGAGTGAAAAGGCCATTTCCATCGGTCAATATTTTGTGGCCTCCGGAGTTTATACCATTTTCGGGGTTAACCTGCCGGTTGAAGGGGCCCCGGTATTCAAAGAACATCTCTTCAGTGGAATGGAGAAGATCTACGGCGGCATGTGGGATCTGGTGGAGGACCCCTATGAAATGGCCCGCAAGATGATCGCCCACATCGATGCCAAGCGCAAGGCCCTGGGGATCGACAAGGCCCGGGAACGGGTGCTCATGGATATGGCTGACCGGCAGAAGCTGGAGGCCGTTTAAT
>CAZVHO010000238.1:0-5871 GCA_964627515.1 uncultured Thermodesulfobacteriota bacterium
AGAAAAAAACCGTCTTTCGCAGGGCCGCCGATCCTCAGGAGATCGCCGAGGCCGTTGCCTACCTGGCATCGGAAGGCGCGGCTTATATGACCGGCAGTATCATGAATATGATGGGCGGCCTTGACCTTTTTGTATTTTAGAAAAGTATTTTCTGGAGAATACCAGGGGGGCGGCTAATAAAACGAGCATAATGGTGTTAAAAACGATATTGAAGGTCACCCCGTATAGGGCCGAGATTGTTGTGTCCGCGCAGTACCAGATTCCCGTACCGAAGGCCAAGCCGTTCCAGGCCCATTTTTCACCGGTTTTAAATGGGTAATAAGCCCAGAAAGCGATCAAGGTTCCCCATCCGGCGATCACGGCCCCCAGGACCCCATAGATCCAGCCTTGAAATCTAAAGGTGTTTTCAGGTAATTTTGAATCTGTCCAAAAATGGGGATCGATCTGATTATTAAAAAGGACATTCATCAGGCTGGACTGGCTGAAAAAGGTTAAAAAAAGACCAAAAACGACCAGATAAATACCGACCACCAGGATCCATTTCTGCCAAAAATGAAAATAATTCATTTTGCATAACCTCCGGAGATAATCCGTTGACTTATCCGGTTTACTTGATCTAAGACCTCATCCAGGTCAAAGGTCAGTATTTTCCGGTCTTCCATAACCATGCGCCCTGCGATCATAACCGAATGCACATCAGACCCCTGGGCGGAGTAGACGATGATTGAAAAGGGATCATAACAGGGGACCAGATGGGGTTTGGAAAGATCCAGCAGGATTAGATCGGCCTGTTTACCGACCTCTAAAGATCCGACCTGATTTCCGAGACCCAGAACCCCGGCCCCTTCCAGGGTGGCCATCCGGAAGACCGTTCGGTCATTCATGACCGTAGGGTCCAGATAATGGACCTTTTCCAGCTTGGCGGTAGTGTCCATCTCCTTGAACAAATCCAGGTCATTGTTGCTGGCACAGCCGTCGGTCCCCAGTCCCACCCGTACGCCTTTTTCCAGCATCTCGACTACCGGGGCTATACCTGAGGCCAGTTTCATATTGCTCTCCGGACAATGGGCCACTGCGGCCCGGGTTTGGGCCAGGAGGCTGATTTCTCCTTTATCCAGATGAATGGCATGAACGGCAATGGTCTGTTCATCCAGTATATCGAGGTCATACAGATATTGGATCGAAGTCTTCCCATAACGGGATTGGATCAAGGCTATCTCTTCCCGGGTTTCTGCCGCATGGATAAAAAAGGGCACCTGCTCCTTCTGGCATAGACGCTTAATGGTCTGCAAGGTCTCCGAAGAACAGGTATAGGGAGAGTGGCAGAAGATCCCGGTCCGGATCCGCGGCGAGAAGCCTTTCCAGGTTTCCACAAAGCGGGCGGCCACCGCGCTGTTTTGGGCCGGGTCCGGGACACCCGGTATGGGGAAATCCAGGACCCCCTGGCATATAATGGCCCGCATGCCTGATTGATCGGCGGCCTTGACGGCTTCATCCATGTGAAAGTAGCCATCGGCAAAAGTGGTGGTACCGGACAGGATCATCTCGGCACAGGCCAGAAGGGTCCCCCAATAAACCGAATCCGGATTGATAAACCGGTTCTCGGCCGGGAAGATAAATTGTTCCCACCAGGTTTGTAAGGGAAGATCATCGGCCAGACCCCTGAAAAGGGTCATGGCTCCATGGGTGTGGGTATTGACCAGGCCGGGCAGGATCAGGAAGCCCCGGGCATCGATGATCCTTTCGGCCGGCGGCAGGGGGTTTGGAGAATCTTCGGGTTGGATAAAGACGATCCGGTCTCCCTGAATACCGATAGAACCGTAAAAGGTTTCCGGGAAATCCGGCGAAAGGGACAGGATCAGACCGCCCTGGAAGAGGTAATCCAGGGGGGAGTTCGGGGTTCGGAGTTCGGAGTTCGGAGTCATGATGCCCTATTCAAGATGCAAGTTTCAGGATGCAGTATGGGGGGCGAAAGAAGATAGTTATCTTACTTTGCAACTTGTGACTTGCATCTTGTATCTTTACTTTTAAGATCCGTTCTGCAAGGCCCGGGCAAAACTATGGGCCTTTTCAAAGATGGTCCTTAAATTCAGGGTCGTCAATTGACGATCTTTCAGGACCTGCTTCCCGTTGATAAAAACCTGGGTGACATCCGAGCCTTTGGCAGCATAGACTAACTGCGAATACAGGTTGTAGAGCGGGGTCAGGTGGGGTTGTTTCAGATCCAGGATGATCAGGTCGGCTTTCTTTCCTGGTTCCAAAGAGCCGATCACCCGGTCCATCTGCAAGACCTTGGCCCCTTCGATGGTGGCCATCCGAAGAACCGTCCGGGCATCCATGACCGTGGGATCAAGGAGGCGGACTTTGTGCAGTTTGGCGGCGGTACTCATTTCCTGAAAGAGGTCCAAATTATTGTTGCTGGCACAGCCGTCGGTCCCCAGGCCGACCGTGATCCCCCGGGACAACATAGGAACCACGGGGGCAACTCCCGAGGCCAGCTTCATATTGCTTTCCGGACAATGGGCGACCTTGACCCCGGCCTTTCCCAGGGCATTCATGTCCTCTTCCGACAGGGCCACGCAATGGACTGCAATCAGATTGCTGCTCAGCAGTCCCAGACCCTCGAGAAGACCGACCGGAGAAGTCTGATATTGTTTTTGTATCTGTTCGTTTTCCGGGAAAGTTTCCGACAGATGAATGATCAGGGGAACGCCCTGTTCTGCGCTGATGGCCCCGGCCTTTCTTAACAGATCCGGGGAACAGGTAAAGGGGGTATGGGGTTCGACCGCTACGGAAATCAGGGGATCCTGTTTAAAATCCCGGATCAACTTCAGGGTATAGTCAAATCCTTTTTCTATGGGTCCGTAATTAGGGGAGGGAAAATCATAAAGGACTTCTCCCACCAGGGCCCGCATCCCGGCTTCCCGGGCCGCTCTGGCTACTTCGGCTTCAAAAAGGTACATGTCGCAAAAGGTGGTGGTGCCGGACAGGATCATTTCGGCACAGGCCAGCAGGGTCCCCCAATAGACCCACTGGGCGTTAATTTTCCGTTCGGCCGGAAAGATATGATGGTGCAGCCAATCTTCCAGGGGCAGATCATCGGCCAGACCGCGAAAGAGGGTCATGGCGGCATGGGTATGGGTATTGATTAAGCCGGGCAGCACAGCCCCTCTTTGAACGTCCAAAACCTCCCGGGCCATGGCTTCCAGACCCAGGAGGTCTTTTTCCGCCCCCACAGCGACAATAGTATCTCCCCGTATGGCCAGGGCCCCGGGCTGATGGACTTCCATGACCGGATTCATGGTGACGATATGGGCATTTTTAATCAGGAGATCTACCGGATCATGAGACATTTTTTTAATAGTTTCCTTTCAGGGGATCCTCGAAAGCACCCCTTCCACCAGGGCCACCAATTTGGGCTCGGCTGTTTGAGCGGTTTGAATGATCGATTCTATTGAGGCCGGTTCCATACTATCCGGACGGTTGACATTGGTAATTATTGAAAAGCCCAGGATCCGCATTCCGGATTGAACAGCCACGATCACTTCCATGACGGTCGACATGCCGACGGCCTGGGCCCCCATGGAAATCAAAAACCGGGTTTCGGCCGGGGTCTCCAAAGAAGGTCCTTTAAGGCAGACATAAACCCCACGACGGAGGGGAATCCGGTGGAATTGAGCCGCCTCTCCGGCCAGGGCCTGGAGTTCCCGGTCAAAGACCTGGGACATGTCCGGGAAACGGGGCCCCCAGCTTTCCAGATAGGGGCCGATAAGGGGATTCTCCCCGGTGAAATTGATCTGATCGGTTATCAGCATCACATCGCCCGTATGAAAATGGGGCTCCAGTCCTCCGGCGGCGTTGGAAATGATCAGAACCTTGATCCCCATGGCAGCCAGGACCCGAATAGGAAAACCGATCTCCTTGGGCGAGTATCCTTCATAAAGGTGGAAACGTCCCTGCAGGACCACCACTTTTTTCCCGGCCAATTCTCCCCAGATCAGCTTCCCGGAGTGGGATTCAACGGTCGAATGGGGAAATGAGGGGAGGTCTTGATAGGAAATGGAAGATGGATTTTGGATCCGGTCGGCCAGCCCTCCCAGACCGGTCCCCAGGACAATAGCGATGTTCGTCTCGGCGGGAATTCGGTTTTTCAGCAGTCCGGACACCTCCCGGACCCGCTCTTCCATCTCTTCCGGCGTTGTTTCCATAGATATTCCCATTTCTTTTTGCTTAAAATAATCTTCAAGGATCTGACTGTGATCGAAGGCCAGGGGGGAGGGCAGGGTGCGGGAATCGAATAGCCCTATCTCCTGGGCATCGTCGGCGGCCCGGGGGAGGCCTATGGCCCGGGCAATAAAAACAGTGCTGATGGTATGACGACGAGGGTCCCGCTCCGGACGGGAATAAGTGTGGAACTGCCGAACCAGGGTTACTTCCAAAGAGGTCTCTTCCCGGGCCTCCCGGACGGCCGCTTCTTCCATGGATTCCCCGTAATCGACAAAACCCCCCGGGATGGCCCAGCCGAAGGGGGGATTTTTCCTCTGGATGAGGACGATCGTCCCATTTTCCATTTCGATAATGATATCAACCGTCGGGACGGGGTTCTTAAAGGAACCGGGGAGGGTCATGGGGCTTCTTTTCTTCTCAATCGGTACTCCGGGCAGCGTCCCAGGCAGGCTTCCATCTTCAAAAGACATTGACTCTGGACCTGATGGATACAAGGTGGATAATTAAGACCGGAATCGATAAAATTCTTACAGGATATTTTGGCCATTTCTTTGAGGTTTTTATTGACGATATAACGTTGGGCGATCAAGCCTTCTCGGTCATGGATGGTCAAGCCGAATCTTTCCAATCGTTTCAACCGGTCCAGAGTTTTATGACCCATGCGTTTTCTTTCGGCGATCAGCATACAAAGCTGGTCTTCAGGAGGAGGGAAGATCTGCGGCCGGATGCAATGCCCCCGTTTGAAGTACAAACAGTCCTTGCCCGAAAGTTTTTTAACCTGAGCCACTCCAATCCCTCAATTCTCCAATTATCTTTCAAACCCGCTCTATCGGATCGCCTGGTTTCACCGGACCTCCCTTGATAATGCGGACAAAGATCCCCTCTTTGGGCATAACGCAATCCCCGGCCAGACGATAGATGGCGCACCGGTCATGACAGACCTTGCCGATTTGGGTGACTTCCACCAGGGCTTCCGAACCTAAACGCAGGCGTGTGCCGATAGGCAGTTCGGGCAGGTTGATCCCTTCGGTAGTTATGTTTTCGGCAAAGGAACCGGGGTGGACCTTCAGCCCTAGATCCTGCATTTTTTTGATGCTTTCCAGGGCCAGGAGGCTGACTTGGCGATGCCAGGGGCCTCCATGGGCATCGCCGGCCAAACCGAATTCTTCTACTAAGTTTCCCTCGGGGATGTTTTTTTTCGGGACCCCTTTTTGATCGCTTATGGAAACGGCTATTATTTGCATAAAAAATCCTCATGCCCCTGGGGGCTTAAAAAACATTTTTTTTCTCTCTCCAGAGTTCAAAAACGACAACATTATTGGGATCGGGACAGGCTATTTGCAGGCGGTCCGGATCTTCAGACCAGGGGAATTTACCGCCGAATTTCAAGACCGTAAAAAAAGGGAACATGCTGGTTAAGGCCCATTGGCAGATGGAAGACCCCATTTCCGTCAACTCGAAGACCTCACCTACCTGATGCCCATAGGAGCAGGTCCCCTTGCCCCTGATCTCCACAATCTTTCCTTTTACCCTATATTCTTCCATAATTCTTCCTGTTCATCTTTCGCTTTTTGCTCTTCCATCTTCCCCCTGAACCCTGAACCCTGAACCCTGAACCCTGAACCCTGAACCCTGAACCCTGAA
>CAZVHO010000239.1:0-5833 GCA_964627515.1 uncultured Thermodesulfobacteriota bacterium
ATTTAACTCTGGCCTCTTTTGGTCTAGTCCATGGGGACATCCAATAGCTTCAAAAGCTTTCTCTCTCCCGCTTCGCTCGGATTACGCTACGCTCAGGGAATCGCTTTCGCTCAAGGGATCGCAGAGGGCACAAAGTGAGACATGCTGTCTTGGTCTGAATCTCTAATAATGAGATTCAGACAAAAAGGCTCATCCTATCGGCGTTATCTGGTTTATCTGGTTTTTTTTGTCTATTTGGTTTATCTGGTGCGATAGTGGTAATGCATAAAATCATCTAAATTCTTTTGGTTTAAAATCTTCCCGATTTAACAAAGCGGCGCCGCCTTCATTGGTCTGGGTCAGCACATATAGCCCGGCCTTCTCCGCATATCGCCCCACTTCATCCTTCACTACCAGCGCCCCCATTCCTCCCGCCAACTTACGGTCCCGGTATTCCGGAAATACTTCTTTAAATCGTGGAAGCTTTTCCTCAATAAAACGATCCACCATCCGTTTCTCGAGCTTATTTTTCACTTCCAATACAAGTATCCGTCCACCGTTTATAGCCACAATGTCATATTCGGCAATCCCTTTCCGTTTAACATTCCGCCGAACTTTTTCAAAGATTACTTTCTGCTTTCTGAAAATATCGACAAGATTACGATAAAACAACTCCTCTGCCACCTCTCCCTGGACCAAACCCAGGTCTCCCAACTGTTTTCCGATCCGCTCCAGCTTGGCATCTGTCCTTCGTAATTGTTCATCGGTCTTTTTCTGGAACTCTTTGAGTTCAAAAATACCTTGAAAAAGTTTTTCTATTGACTTTTCAATACGGTCTAAACGTGTTTCCATATCTGTTTCACCTTGGATTACTTTGGAGAGCAGGAAAACTGTCCGGAAGATTGAGGGTTTTGATTGGATACGGCTCCGAAGCCATGGGGGAAGCCATGGGGGACGCTGGTACTTTTGTTACCTTATTTGGCACAGAAAGTAAAAATTTTTTCAAAGACGTTCCCACTCATCTAAAGAGATTTTTTTTCTTATTCCTCGCTCGATTTCTTTCAGAAGCATTTTGACCTGCGACACCGAATAGTCCTGATTACTTGGCACAGTGAAGGTATAGATTCCGTAACGCATATAGAAATGACTACCACCAGGTTCGGGGGAGGCAAATCCGATCCCCCTCAGCTTTTTTATAAAGTCTCTTCGTTTACAGGGTTTCCATTTAGGCATGAGCCACGGCAGCCTCGCCCGGAAAAACAGGCATCCTTTTGTTCAGGTTAATCCTATCTATAACCGGTAATTTGTCCCCATGCCGAATTTTTACAATGAGCCAGCCTTCAAGACTGGATTTGAGCTCCTGTTGGCATTGATAGAGCGTTGCTCCAAAAGCTATCACCCCAGGGCAATTGGGAATCTTTCCAGAAAAAGATCCATCATCGAGCTTGTCGTAGACAGCTTTGCTCATGGCCTTATCGATATATTCTATAAGCATAATATCATCTCCACTAATAATTTCTAATAATTTGCGGGGTCAGATCTTTCATATTGACAATAGGCTATCTCTCGCCCGCTTCGATAGAGTTCGCAGAGGGTACAGAGAGAAGCATGGGTTCGTCTATCTGGTCTTTCTGGTTCATCTGGTCCCACTTGGCAAAGAGCATGGAGCCACTGGGTAGAGAGCATAGCGCAGAGGGCATAGGGCATAGAGTAAAAACCCAATCAATTAATTAATCGCCTTAGCGATGGATTCCTGATCGGTCGGGGATAGATAAGGCGACATGGGCAGGCTCAGACACTGGGCGGCCACTTTTTCGGACACCGGGAAATCACCAGGTTTATGCCCCAGATCGGCAAAGGCGCCTTGAAGGTGCAGCGGTACGGTGTAATAGGCCACGGACGGAATACCCGCAGCTTTCAAGGCCCGGGACAGGGCGTCCCTGTCTTCGGAAAGAATAGTGTACTGGGCATAGACTGACTCGTTTCCATCGGCGATGACCGGCGTTTGGATACCGGGAAGGCCGGACAGCAGCTCATCAAAGCGCCTTCCCACTTCCCGGCGCAGACGGCACTCCTCCGGAAAGATCTCGAATTTCTCAAGCAGGACGGCAGCCTGCAGGGAGTCCAGACGTCCGTTGATACCTACCAGGGGATGCTGGTGTTTGACCTTCTGTCCGTGTACCCGGATCTGACGCATCTTCTCGGCCAGACCGTCATCATCGGTAAAGACGGCCCCGCCGTCACCATAGCAACCCAGGGGCTTGGACGGAAAAAAGGAGGTGCAGCCGATCAAAGACAGGGCGCAGGATTTCCGGCCGTGGTGGGTGGCACCGAAACTCTGGGCCCCGTCCTCGATGACCGGAAGCCCGTACTTTTGGGCAATGGCCTTGATCCGGGTCATGTCGGCGCATTGACCATAAAGGCAAACCGGCAGGATGGCCCGGGTTTTGGGCGTGATGGCCGCTTCGATAAGATCCGGATCCATGTTGAAGGTGCCGGGTTGGATGTCCACGAACACGGGTTTGGCCCTGAGCAGGGCAATGACTTCTGCCGTTGAGATCCAGGTGTAGGGCACGGTAAGGACCTCGTCTCCGGGGCCGATATCCAGGGCCATGAGGGCGATCAAGAGGGCATCGGTACCGCTTGAGCAGGAAATGCAGTGTTTCACGCCGACAAAGGCGGCCAGTTTGTTTTCCAGTTCCTTGACCTCCGGGCCCATAATGTACTGTCCGTGGTGCAGGACCCGGTGCATGGAACGCTCAAGATTCGGGCGGATCATGTCCTGCTGGGTCTCGAGATCGATGAAGTTTAACACTTTGGACTTTTGATCAAGCGATAGATACTGATCCGGCGTGATGGCGTATTCGCATTTCTCAACCAGCAGTGAATCCCGGGTTAAAAGACGGATACTGTTCGCATCAAAACGTTCAAGGGCTCGGATCAGTTGCTCATCTTCAGGGTCTTCGGCTTTAAAAACATTCCCTTCACCTGAGAGAGCGGCTATCCAGTACTTGTCCTTGACAAATTCGATCAAGGTCGCCTTGCTGATCCCGGCACATTGGGCATTGGTCAGTTGTATGCCTTTGCTAAGGTACGATCGCCGCAATTGATTCCGAAGATTGTAATCATAGGTCTGAACCGAGCCAGCGTAAAGCCATATCTTGGCGCCCGACAAGGTGCATTTTTCCAAGGCTTGTGCGGCCATAGCAGAGAACGTTTCACGTAACGCACAGATATCGACTACGATATTGACGTCAAGCAGTAAATCCATTCTTATCGATCCTCCCGCATTTCCATGGCGCGGATTCGCTCAAGTTGTTTGTCTGTTACCACCGGGAGCTGATCTTCCGGCAGGGCCAAAATTTCGCAATGTATCTGTTCCAATTTTTTAAGAAATGCCTCCGCCCGCTCTCGCACCTCAGGAGTTGTTTTATTGGCTCCTGATGGGACCTCATTTTCTCTTGCCGGACCAATATCTGCAATTTCTTCGTCCGGCACCTTGATGGTCACCAACATTCGTTTCAGATGAAGGGGCTTCACGGGCTTGAAGACGCCATCCTGCCATAGGGCTTGTATTTCCATCTTCTGTGCTCCTTGATTTTTAAAAAGGTAACGAATGACTTTATTATCTTTGGTGCCTTCTATTCTGTGGGGCTTCGCTCATAGAGCGTCCCTTAAAAACGGGACTTATGTAACGAGGGGGACGTTGTTCAGTACGTTCAGTTATTCTTTTCCTTTGGCACGGTAACTGTTGGCATGGGGCAGAGAGCATAGGGCCACTGGGCATGGAGCATAGAGCATAGAGCATAGAGTAATTAGGACTTCAACTCCTTATTGCTTTAAAGACTTCTGGAACGCAGTGATTTGGCGACACAATAAATCCAATTCAGATCGACACTGGAAACCGCCCGTCCACATTGCGACACAAAGCACATAACCCGCTGACATTTGTTTGGATCAAGCATGGGTAGAGAGCCATAAATACGGCAAAAGGTCATTTATTTGAAAACCTCGGTAAAAAAGCTCTCTTTCTCCAAGGATTTTTGCCATTCCCTATGACGCTTGACACTTTCCATCCTCTTCCTTTTTGGGATATTCATGAAACGGACCGCCTCGATAGGCCCTAATTCTTTGATAAGGACGTCGATCCCTTTCTTGATGACGATTTCATCATCCAAATATTTCACGATATTCATCTTATCTCCTCCATTTCACAGAAGGCAACAGGGTTACCACACCAAACTGCTATTTTATGTCTTAGGCATTTTTTTATCAGTCTATCATCAGTACTTATGAATGAAGCTCCAGCCTGCTCAGCAAAACTGACGTGGGCCGCATCTGCTATTCCAAATCCTAATTCAACTAATTCTTCAGCTCTTATATGGGCCTTGGATCTATCGGCAAATACGGGCTGCCCCACTATTGCCAAAATGGTTTAAAGTTCAATTCGTTCAACCGGGTCAGATATACTTTCAATCTCTTTGGCGTGAACGGGCGATGCTAAGACTCTGTATCTGCCTTGTCTGGCCTTTGATAGTATCAGATTGACTGCCTCGGTTTCCAGTCTTATCCGCAAATAGATTTGGTCATCGAAAGGTCTACTGAGTGCACAGACATCAAGATAAATAGGTTTTAAGGGTCGGTGGAGATGCTGTTGTTTAGATTGCATTATATGATCTATGTTCGTATTCGGGAGCAGGAAAACCCTAGCCAAATACTCTTTGGGAAAATTAATATTCTTTAATCAAAATCTTTCCACCAATTGAGCTAATGTATGAAAATATTTGATCATAGCATTTTTCACATAGACATACTTCATGATATTCTCCATCCTTTGATAATGAATACCCCCAATGTGCCGAAAGCTCAGCATATTCGTAATCACCGAGTTCGGTTTTGGTAGATCGTCCACAGACATCGCAAACGATATCAATCAGATCTTCACTTTCGATTCTACCAAGAATTTTCATTTTATTCAGAAAAAAAGAGCGCCCGGGTCAGATCTCCTGCTGTGGATCGGGGCCAATTCTTTTATAAGGAATACCGGAATATTTACCCCAGCGAATCTCATAAGGATCATAGCCCTATCACCGGGTCTGGGAGAGATACCAGGCATAGGTGGTTTTTATGCCTTGCTTGTAGAATCCGGGGGACGTTGTTCAGTCCGTTCAGTTATTGTCTTTCGCCCGCTTCGCTTGAGTTCGCAAAAAACGCGGAGAAAGGCATCTTTCTTTTTCATTGCGGTTGAGAGTGACCGCAATGAAAACCTGGCTCAGCCTCCGGCAGTAGAGATAAATTTAGTGTTTTGTGGCGTCCTTTTGCCGGCCTTTGGGCTGCTTCTTTTCCATGGTCATGCATGTAGGCAGTTTCGACACCTCGGCGTACCAAGGTTCTTTCTTCATCTCCTCGGTGACGGGAGTAGCGCCCTGGGTTATCAACCATTTTTCCATTTCTTCGGCATTCATTCTTTTCCTTCGTGCCATTTATTCCACCTCTCGACATAAACGTTCCAATTGTTTTTAAAATCCTGGATGGCGACATTCAAGGCCTGATCGTTCTCAAGAATACTGTAATCGATGATTCGTTTTTTACCACCGTCCGGCCCGATAATATCAAGATGTGGTTCGTGGAGTCCACTATCATAACGTGCAATCTCAATATACTTGCCGTTTCGTATAATATTCAACTTGGCAACGAATTTCCCCACATTACCTCTTTCGGTAACAAAATACACGAAGATGAATGCGGTTGCGCTGAGCCGGATTATGAAGCTTTTTTCAGGCATTATCATAAAAGACCGGGGGATCGAGGTAGGACAGCCAGTTACCCGACTGCCCCCTCATCACGCCGCTGG
>CAZVHO010000240.1:0-5754 GCA_964627515.1 uncultured Thermodesulfobacteriota bacterium
CTCTCAGGCACGCATGATGTACTGGGCCACTCCGTTTCGGTGGACCCGGCTGATCATCCCCTCATTGACCATTTCCTGCAGACCGTGAATCATGGTATCTTTATTTTCCTTAAGGACCTCGGCTAATTCTTTGAGCTCGAAATAACGTTTCTCGGTGCTCAAGAGATTGTTCAGTCGGGATTTGGTAAATTCCTCCTGTAGGATCCCCAGAAAGTCTTTATCAAAAGAAAGGGCATTACGCTGATCCCCGGGATATTTTTCTTCCCAGGGGCGGCGCAGGGTAGCCCCCAAAACCCACCTGACCCGGGCGTTGTTGACCGTGGCATAGATACCGGCCAACTTTTCCTGATTCAGCGGGGTTTTTTCAATCGGTCCCAAGCCTTTGATCAGGTGAATAAAGCTTTCAACCGAGGCAATATATTCCTCGGGCTGGTTAAGATCAACATGGGCCAGGGCAATACGTCGCCGGTCAAATCCGCTGAACCCAAGGAGTTTTTTGATCATGTTGACCCGGCTCCAGGTATGATCCAATCCGAAGGAATGATGGCAATCTTCCGGTGGGCAGCCGATAAGCATCAATCCATTGGCCCCTTCCAGAAAGGCCCGGGCCATGACCGCCGGATCGAGCTGACCGATACATCCTACCCTTAAAAGATAGAGACGAGGATCATATTTCATCCCTTTGACGCCGGCATTGTCGGCAGCCGCCAGCCCGCCCCAGTTACATCCGAAGGCCATTACTTCCTCATCGGAAAGCAACCGGGCCAGGGCAGCCACCCGGGCTTCTCGCTGGAGAGAAGTATTGTTTTGTAAAATTAAGGCATGGTAGGGACAGGCTGCTGCACAGGTCCCTCCCCCGGTACAGACCATGGGATCCACTTGCCGGGGTATACCCCCACCCGGACCCTCCACCGGAGAGATCCCTCCGCAATGACAGATTTCCTTACAAAGCCCACAGCCGATACAGAGGGAAGGATCGACCACGCAAACCATACGGGGGGCGTATAACTCTCCCCTTTTATCCTTTTCTACGATCTCGGCGGTTTGATTGGCGGCCCGTCGGCCCTGCCGTAAAGCCTCATGGAGATCGCAAGGATAGCCGGCGCTTCCTGCCAGATACAGGGGCTCCCGGCCGACCTGTTCCGGCCGGACTTTTTCCTGCTTGACCTCTAAAAATTTGCCCTCTTCACATTCCAACCCCAAGACTTTGGCTACCCGGGTGGCCTCTATCCCTACGGAGCGCCTGGGGGATAGGATCAGTTTTTCCCAGGGCAGCTCGTATTCCGTGTGATCCTTGGGATCACAATAGGTAAGGTAATTTGCCTGGACGGTCGGACGCAAGGCCCCATCATAGGGGACCCAACGGATTTTCAATTCCCGGCTGACCCGTCGCTCATCGGCTGACAACGGAACGGCCATCTGATGGTTGTAAAGCATGGTAATATCCACATCGGAACGGTGTTCAGCCATGTGGCGGGCCATGGACCAGGCACACCGGGAAGAAAGATAGGCAAATTCAGGGGTTCCGGACTCATAATCGTTGATCCAAAAGACGATTTTCCCTGAAGGGACCCCTTTAACCCAGATCAGCTCTTCCGTTTCCGTATGGCAGATGACCGTCTTTCCGTCATGGCCGAAATTTGAGCCCTGATTGAGCATCTGTCCATCCAGACAGGCGATAATAGCCCCGGCTTCATAAGCCCTGGGGGGCCCGCCACCTACTTCGGGACTGGAAAAGGTGACCGTATATTGGCCGGTCCGGCCTTTTAAACCGCTTAATTCGCCTACCGTGATCCGCCGTACAAAGGGACTCTGAGCCACTTCCTCCATGATCTTGCGTAACCGTTCATAATAATGGCGCTCTCCGGGATAGTGCTCATGGAGCATACGGATTTCATCCTCATATTCATCCGTCTGAACGGCAATGATACAGTCGATCTCCCGGCGCAGGAGTTCCTGGGCTGCGGCATAAGTGGCAAGGCCTCCTCCAAGGATCATGACCGGGCCGTTAAACGATATCTTTTCCTGCGGAGTAAGCTCTAACGTCGACAGGCCGGCAACGGCCGATCGGATCAGTTTGGCGCCTTTTTCAGCCATTGCCTCAGGCGGCAGGCTGTGGACTGCCGCTACATGGTCCCGTAAATTGACCATGTCCACCTGTCCTTCAAAAAAGCCTTCCTTCATCAATTCCTTTTCAATCTTTCCCAGCAGGATTCTGGCTTCACAACCGGCCACAACGATCCGGTTCAGGCCTTTTTCCCGAACCGTTTCTCTTAAATGGGCCAAGCCCGGAGTCGTACAGGAAAAGGGAATGACCTCGGTATAACCTACTAAAGAGTCTTCCTGGACCAAGCGTTCCAGGGCCTCAAGATCGACCGGAGACTCGATGCGGCGATCGCATTTACACAAAAAGACCCCGATTTTATTTTGGTTGTTCATAAAACCTCCTTCGCTCACCTTTTCAGGAATAGGGATCATAACTGGCGGCCCTCAAGGCCACCGCGGACCTTATCCAAACGGGTCTGCATGGCCCCAGTCGGACAAACAGTTACACAAGAGCCGCAAGCCACACAGGCCTCGGAAGATTTTCCGAATGGGGTGCCGATGATTTTATGGACCCCACGGCCGACCGTTGTAATGGCTGAAACCCCGACCACTTCCTGGCAGACCCGCACACATAAACCGCACAGCATGCACTGCTCCTGAGGATTCTTTATAGAAAAACGGGAAGTAGTTACGCCATATTCGGCAGCCAGGGCCTTTATTTCTTTGCTGGCCGGACACTCGGCCAGGAGCATCTCCAGGACCCATCGCCGGACATTCTTCACCCGGTCGCTGTCCGTTAAAACCGTAATCCCTTCTTTAACAGGATACATGCAGGAAATGACTACCTTGGACCAGGACCCTTCCACTAATTCCACTACGCACAGGCGGCAGGCCCCGCTCGGGCCTACGGCTTCGTGATAACAAAGGGTGGGGATATGGATTCCCGCCTCTTTGGCCGCATCCAGAACGGTCCAGTCCGGTTGGGCCTCCACTTCCTGATCATTGATCTTAAATTGGATCATTATTTCAACCTCCTCCGTTACTCAGGCCCACAGACTCGATCAAGAGACCTGCACGGCTTCAAATTTACAGTTATCCAAACAAATACCGCAGCGGATACATTTTTCCGTTTCGATGCGATGGGGTTTTTTCTTTTCCCCTTGAATACATTTTTGGGGACAGTTCCGGGCACAAAGCATACAGCCGGTACATTTTTCCGGATCAATCTGATAGGTAATCAGATCCTTACAGACACCGGCAGGACAGCGTTGTTGCTCAATATGGGCAAGATATTCCTCTCGAAAATATTTTACAGTGGTCAATACCGGGTTCGGGGCACTGCCGCCCAGGGCACAAAGAGACCCATCCTGAATGGCCTGGGCCAGACTCATTAAGTCCTCCAGGTCCTGTTTGCTTCCCTGTCCTTTACTGAAGGTATCCAACATTTCCCGCATCCGGGTTACTCCCAGCCGGCAGGGAAGACATTTGCCGCAAGATTCCTCTTCCAGAAACTTTAAAAAATAACAGGCCACGTCGACCACGCAATCCCGGCGGTCCATAACGATCATACCCCCGGAACCCATCATGGACCCGGCTTTAGTCAGGGAATCGAAATCAACCGCCACATCTTTCAAGGCATAAGGAATACACCCTCCCGATGGGCCGCCGGTCTGGACCGCTTTAAAGGGTTTCCCTCCCGGAACACCCCCCCCGATTTCTTCAATGATTTTTACCAGGGGAATTCCCATGGGTACTTCCACCAGACCCACATTGTTGACCTTGCCGACCAGAGAAAAGACTTTGGTTCCGGTGCTGGTCGGGACCCCTATCCCGGCATACCAATCAGCCCCTTTCTCGATAATGACCGGCACATTAGCCCAGGATTCGACATTATTGAGGACCGTAGGTTTACCCCAAAGCCCTTCTTCGACTGAGCGGACATACTTGGGTCTCGGTTCGCCGGCCCTCCCTTCAAGGGAGGTAAAAAGGGCCGTGGATTCCCCGCAGACAAAGGCCCCGGCACCCCGATTGATCTGAATATCGAAGTCAAATCCGGTTCCCAAAATATTCTGTCCCAGGAGGCCCAGGGACCGGGCCTGGTCCATGGCAATAATCAGGTGTTTAATGGCTATGGGGTATTCGGCCCTGACATAGATGTACCCCTGGCGGCATCCCAGGGCGTAGGCGCCGATGATCATCCCTTCCAGAACGGCATGAGGGTCCCCCTCCATGATGGTCCGGTCCATAAACGCCCCAGGATCCCCTTCATCACCGTTACAGACCACATAAACCGGGCCGCCTTTTTTCTTTATGGCAGCCAGGGCGCTGCGCCATTTCCGACCCGTGGGGAAACCGGCCCCTCCCCGGCCCCGCAGCCCGGATTTTTCCACCTGGGCGATCACCTCATCGGGAGTGAGGGAGGTCATGGCCCTGGCCAAAGCCTGGTAGCCACCGGCGGCTATGGTGTCCCGAATATCCATGGGGTCGACTTTGCCTATGTTTCTGAGGACCACCCGCTGCTGAAATTTATAAAAGGGAATTTCTTTTTCAAGTGCAATGGGCTCTTTGGTCTTGGGGTCTTTATAAAGAAGGCGCTCTACCGGTTCTCCTTTTAACAAGGTGGTATTGACGATTTCCTCGGCATCACCGGCTTTCACCCGCTGGTAAAAGAGACCGTAAGGTTTAACGATGACCAATGGACCCCTGGAGCAAAATCCATGGCAGCCGGTGGTCTTGATTCCCGGCATGACCTTGGCTTGAAAGCCGGCCTTGGCAATGGTTTTGCGTAAGGCCTCACTGACCTTGGGACTGCCATTGGCCAAACATCCCGTGCCGTGGCAGACGATCACCATGGGCCGGGCGGGATCCTGAAGGGACAGGATTTCCTGTCTGAAGGAATTGAGTTCCTCTATCGATTGAATTTTCATACTATTTGGTTGTTCTGCTAATTTGGGTTGTGCCATGCCTTTACCTTTCCCTTACGGCTTTATTCCGAGGCCAGTTTGTCTAGTATTTTAACAAGCTTCGGGGTCGTGGTATTAGGTTGATAGTCACTATCGACAACGGAAACCGGTGCCAGGGCGCAGGCTCCCAGGCAATTAACGGTTTCTAATGAATATTTCAGGTCCTTGGTCGTTTCGCCGGCCTTAATACCCAATCGCCTTTCCAACTCGGAAACAATACGCCCGGCCCCCTTCAGATGGCAGGCCGTACCCAGACAGACCCGAATCTCGTGTTCTCCTTTGGGTTCCAGACTGAAAGACTGGTAAAACGTGGCCACCGCATAAGCCTGGGTTAAGGGGACGCCTACATGGTCACAGACCAGAGTCATGGCCTCGGGGGAGACATAATTATAGGCAGCCTGGATATCTTGCAGAAGAAATATTAATGATTCCGGCTTTCCCGGATATCGTTCTATGATATCATCAATGTCCACATGTTCCTTGATCACTTTGAAACCTCCTTAGATAATGAAATTCATTGATTTTGCAAGAACAATTATATTGTAATGCAAAAAATAAGCCAAATAATTAATTTATTGAATTTGTTATATTTTTTTGAAATAGAAGGAGAAGATTATTTTGAATGAAACAAAAATTGTTTCATCAGGATTGGCTTATAAAAAACCCACCAGCAGTCGGAAAGATTAAGCCCTGGGGCTGGGGTGAAGGTAGAACAATTTGAATTTACTATTTTAAAAGGCGTTTA
>CAZVHO010000241.1:0-2038 GCA_964627515.1 uncultured Thermodesulfobacteriota bacterium
ACTTTTTGAATATCCCAATCCAGGCTGGTCTCCAGGTTATTTCCGGATAGCGGTTCCTGGACACTGAGCAACTGGACCTCCTGTCCGGTTGCATCCACTTCCAGAAACCTCCCCCCTTTTTTCCCTCCCAAGACCTCCTGCCATTCCTTTTCCAACCCCCACTGGCCGATAAAATCCCCCATCTTGTTTTCGGGATATTGACCGCTTTTAAGCTGTCTTGGGGTGATCTCCCCCTGATAGCCGATCACATGGGGAGCGACCGGTCCCAAGGGGTAGTTTCGTTGAGGACTGATTTCGATATAGACTCCGGGCATGAGATATTTAAAAGACTCGAGGCGGCTCAATTCGTCTTCGGTTATATCCAGTTTGATCGGTATGGGGTGGATCGGATTCATCTTTTTCTGGGCCAGGCGCTGTTCAACCTGTTCTTGATCCAAGTCGAGGAGTTTGCAAAGCTGTTCTTTGAGAACCTCCCAGTTTTTAACATCGTCGGGAATGACATACAGATTAAAAGAAGGCCGGGAATTTACCAGCCTGACCCCTTTTCGGTCAAAAATGACCCCCCGGGCCGGAGGAATGCTCAGGATCCGGATACGGTTGTTTTCCGATAATTTTTTAAAATAAGAGCCCTTGGCGATTTGAAGATACCATAAACGTCCTGCCAGGCCGAAAAAAACCGCGATGATAAGACAAAGGGCAATAAAAAATTGTCTTGGGAGATCGGCTGGCTCTTCTTTTTCAAAAAAGGTATATCGGGACATCAAATCAAAGAGGGCTTTTTCCGAAAAATGGCTTTAAAAATAATAAATACCGGCAGACTGACCAGCAAAGTAATGAGGGCTTGTTCGACAACCAACAACAACTGGGTCCGACTGAATTCCAATCCCCTAAAAAGAGATAGAAAAAGATGACCTATAAACCCATAGAAAATTTGAAACAGCAGGACTGCGGTCACGGCAAAGGCCGGGGACCTTATTTCGGTTCGGGTTCCAAGAAAAAAGAAAACCCAAAATATAAGCGGGTATAAAATCATAGCCGTTCCCGGCATACCCCAGGACAGAAGATCGACCATCATGCCCAAAAAGATGCTCAGAACCAATCCCAGCCCCAATCTTTCCAGGGTCCCTAAAAAAATCACCAATATGAAAAGCAAATCGAAACGGAAGGGACTGATCCAGTCTACCGCCAACCAGGTGGATTGGAGGACCAGGAAGAGCAGGCCCAGGAGCCCGAACAGCAATAAATCCTTAACCATCTTGAGAGGCCTCCTGGTCCGGGATGGGCGGTCTTCTTTGAAAAATCTGAACCTCTTCGATCTGCGACAGTTTGCATTCCGGAACAACTTCGATGAAAAGGAAATTGCCCTTTACCTGAGAAACGACCTTGAGGACCCGGCCCAGAATCAACCCCTTCGGATAGAGTTGATCCAAACCAGAGGTTATCATGATATCACCGGCTTTAATATCTTCGGTTCGTGGCACATACTTAACCTGGCAATTCCCTCCTCCCGGAATACCGGTCAAAATCCCGCGCACCCTGGTGCGTTGGGAAAGACAATCCACGGCAAAGCTCGGGTCATTTAATAAGAGAACTTTGGAAAAATGACCGGAAGTCTTCTCCAGTCTTCCAACCACCCCCTCCGGCAGGAGGACGGGCATTCCTCGGACCAAGCCGTCTTTTCGGCCCTTATTGATAAAAAAGGCCTGCAAAAAAGGGCTCGGGCTTTTTCCCACCACTTCGGCCACCACCAAAGGGCCTGGGACCTCTCTCTTCAGTTGTAGAAGTTTCATGAGCCGCTCATGGGCCGAACCCATTTCCCTTAAGCGAATGTTTTCCTGTTTCAGTTGAACCAGTTGTTTTTTGAGAAGGGCGTTTTCCATTTGGGTTTCGGTTAAGGAAATATAGTGGTTCCATCGGGATTCGATGCCTGATTTGACGGAAGTAAAAAACGAGAAGACCGGCAGGATGCTATCTACCAGGGAACTTTCCACTGGAAAATAGTCTCGGCCGGTCTGAGAAAAGGATGAAAAAATGGCCA
>CAZVHO010000241.1:2138-5694 GCA_964627515.1 uncultured Thermodesulfobacteriota bacterium
CTTAATAACTCGATATTTTCCAGGGTCATCCCGGAACCCAAGACTACTGCCGACAGGGGGTCATCGGCTATAGTGATCGGCAGTCCGGTTTCTTCCCGCAACAGGACATCTAAATTTTTAAGGAGGGCCCCGCCTCCGGTCAAAAAAATCCCCCGGTCGACGATATCGGCAGCCAGTTCCGGTGGGGTTTGTTCCAGGGCCAGCTTAACCACCTCGATGATCGTATCGATCTGCTCGGAAATGGCCAGGCGGACCTCTTCCGAATCGATCGTCAAGGTCTTGGGTATTCCGGAAACCAGGTCTCTCCCTTTGACTTCAATCGATTCCGGTTCATCCTGGGGATAGGCGGTTCCAATAGTGGTCTTGATGACCTCGGCCGTCCTTTCCCCGATCAATAAATTGTATTTTCTCTTGACATATTGCAGGATGGATTCGTCTATTTTGTCTCCTCCTACCCTGACCGATTTACTGAAAACAATACCCGCCAGTGAAATGACCGCCACCTCCGTGGTTCCGCCCCCAATGTCCACCACCATATTACTGGTCGGTTCGGTAATCGGCAACCCGGCCCCGATGGCCGCGGCCATGGGTTCCTCAATCAGATAGACCTCCCGAGCCCCGGCGGACTCGGCCGATTCCCGGACCGCCCTTTTTTCAACCTGGGTGATACCGGATGGCACACAAATGATGATGCGGGGCCGGATTAAGGTCCTGCGATTGTGGACCTTCCGGATAAAATGGCGCAGCATGGCTTCGGTGACTTCAAAATCAGCGATAACACCGTCTTTCATGGGCCGTATGGCGATGATATTACCGGGGGTTCGTCCGAGCATCAACTTGGCCTCTCTCCCGACGGCCAGGACCTTGTTATAACCTTTGTTATCCCTACGAACCGCCACGACCGATGGTTCGCTTAAAACAATGCCCCGGCCTTTGACATAAACCAGGGTATTGGCGGTTCCCAGATCAATGGCCAAATCATTGGAGAAAATTCCCAGGAGAGGATCTAAAAACATAGTTGCTCCTTAAGTTAAAAAAAATAAAGTAATCTAAAAGAATATCAACTTTTTCCGTAAAGTTCAAGTTTTTTAACGGGTCATTCAGGGGCCCCGGTCCCCAGAGGGGTCTCCTTCCCATTGGATGACTTTTTTAGGGGATAAATTGAAAGAATACGGTATAATTAGTAGTTATCGACCCGGATTAGTCAACCTATTACAGCAAAAGGTTTTGCTGAAAGCCAGAGTTCAGATTGAAGATGACTCATTAAAGGGATTTTTTGGGTTTATTCTGGATTCTGGATTCTGACTTCTGGATTCTAATCACGGCTGACCGCTCCATAAAGATTGGATCATGAAACGCTATCGTTGGGAATTATTGTTGGGCGCCGGATTTTTAGGTTTGTCGTCCTTTTTCTACCTGGTCCAAATCGGAATTTTTCAAACTCCCCGCGACACCTTCTTCTATTTATTCCAGGATCTGGCCTTTGTCCCCATCCAGGTCTTGCTGGTTACCCTGATTATCAATCAATTATTGACGGTCCGGGAAAAACGGAATCTGATCAAAAAGTTGAATATGGTCATCGGGGTATATTTTTCGGAAGTGGGAACGGATTTATTAAGGCTTTTTTATCAGTTTGAACCGAATGCCCGGGTCATAAAACAAGAATTGATTATCGATCATCACTGGTCGGGGAAGCGTTTTTCTTCTCAGGCCAGGGCCTTTCGGCAATATGATTATCAAATCCATATCGAGTCGGGGTCTTTATTGGAACTGAAAGCCTTCCTGTTGGATAAGCGACCGTTTTTGCTAAGTCTTTTGGAAAATCCAAATTTATTGGAACACGATTCCTTTACCGATCTGCTTTTGGCGGTCTTTCATGTCACCGATGAATTGGCCTCCCGGCCTTCTTTGATCGACTTGCCCAAAACCGACCTGGCCCATCTGAAGGGGGACATCAAACGGGCCATGGGGCTGTTGATTTCAGAATGGTTGTTTTATCTAAAACATTTAAAAGAGGATTACCCTTATCTGTATTCTCTGGAGATCAGAAAAAACCCCTTTGATCCCCAGGCCTCGGCCGTTATCCGGGATCCGGACGAATGAAAGACAAACTAAGCCCTCATGCCCCTTGGGGGCGCCACGAATTATGAAAATGGTTTACTCCGAACTCTAAACTCCGAACTTATTTCCGAATAAAATTGGATTGCCTGTGATTTCATCGGATTAAATAAACAACTGTGCACAAATAATTGTGCATTGTTAATTTGTTTTTGTGCTGATAAATATTTTATTTGAACTCTCTAAAATATAACCAATTGATTTTTAAAAATAATAGATCTTGGTCTCTTGTGGAATAGATTTTGCTGTAAAAAAAGTTGCCCAAAACAAAAAAGCTTTTTGTTATCAAAACCGAACCAAGGATATGATTCATTATGCGGGAGCAACACGAAATACTGGTTGTCGATGATACTCCAGTTACACTGAGCCTTCTTACGGATATCCTATCGGCTGAAGGATTTCAGGTACGATCGGCCGATACGGGAAAAACGGCGTTGGACTTTGTCGCGGCCAACCCCCCCCAACTGATTTTGTTGGATATCAATATGCCTGGGATGAACGGATTCGAAGTTTGCCGGCGGCTCAAATCAAAGGAAGAAAGCAAAGGGATTCCCCTGATATTCATCAGCGGCATCACAAAGCTCGAAGAAAAAGTGAAGGGCTTTGAACTCGGGGCGGTCGATTTCATTTCCAAGCCCTTCCAACGCGATGAACTACTGGCGCGGGTGCGCACCCATTTGGAATTGAGCCGGTTTCGAACCAACCTTGAAACCTTGGTGTTGGAACGAACGAACCAGCTATACAGTTTGACGAAAAAACTTAAACAGAATTTAGAAAAACTGAATAAAACCATGGGAGGAATCATTCAGGCCATCGCCTTGATCGTGGGAACCCGTGACCCCTATACTGCCGGCCATCAAAGACGAGTGGCCGACCTGGCTAAGGCCATAGCCCAGGAGATGGGGCTCTCTGATGAGCAGAAGGATGGGCTGCACATGGCCGGATTGATTCACGATTTGGGGAAAATTTCAGTCCCGGCGGAAATTTTAAGCAAGCCCAGCGAGCTAAGCGAGATTGAATTCAGCCTGATAAAAGGCCATTCACAAGCAGGTTATGAGATCTTAAAAGAAATAGACTTCCCCTGGCCCATAGCCGAGATAGTCCTTCAACACCACGAAAGGTTAGACGGTTCCGGTTATCCTGCCGGACTCAAAGACCAAGAGATTTGCCTGGAAGCCAAGATTTTAATGGTGGCCGATGTAGTCGAGGCCACAGCTTCTCATCGGCCTTACCGGCCGGGCAGAGGGATTGAGGCGGCCTTGGAAGAAATTTCCCGGAATAAAGGAGTCTTATATGACCCGACAGTAGTCGCGGCCTGTTTGCGGCGAGTGCAAGAAAAGGGCTATGCCTTTGAATAACAACAGAAAAGACCACCGGGAATAAACCGGAACCGCCGAGGTCCTTTCGGTGGACGACCTGCTGATCAGTGAGGCCGCAG
>CAZVHO010000242.1:0-5590 GCA_964627515.1 uncultured Thermodesulfobacteriota bacterium
GAAGCGGGCTCGGCGATCTTCTGGGCGGATATCTTCTCGGCGCCGATCCCACGGATATTGACCGGATACAGAGTCTGCTCAAACAGGCCGGGTTTCTGGGATGGCGGAATTTCTGGATCGAACCGGCCTGCTGGGACATCATCGGCAAAAAAGAAGGCAAGCCCGTGTATGAACTCTTCGGCGGTCAGGCCAGACCGATTCAGACCTATTGTTCAACCGGCGAGATGCATCCCCCGGAGAAACGGGTTGATGAACTTCTGGCTTTAAAAGAACGGGGCTTTAAAACAGCCAAGCTGCGAGTAAAGAATCATACCCTCGAAGAAGATATTAAACTGATCAGCCAAATACGGAAGGGGGTGGGCAACGCACTGACCCTTGGCGTTGATGCCAACCAGGGTTGGCTGGTGTCGATCGTAGACCGGATTCCGGCCTGGGATCTGAAACGGGCCAGGGAATTCGCCGCTGCCTGTTACGATAATCAGATCGAATGGCTCGAAGAGCCCCTGGATTCCCGGGATTATGACGGTAATGCCGCCTTAAAAAAAGAATCCAGAGTCAAGATATCCGGGGCGGAGTTAAACTACGGCTGGGATGAAATTAAAATCATGTTCGAAAAGGATTGTTTCGATATTTATCAGCCGGACGCCTGTTTTGCCGGAGGTATTGCCCAGGTCAAGCAGGTTATCGATGCCTGTCATAAAAACAACCGGCTTTATTCTCCCCATACCTGGACCAACGGCATAGGATTCTATATCAACTGGAATATGGTCCTGATCGATAATGACAACAGCCTGCCGCTTGAATATCCGTTGGAAGAACCGTCCTGGGTGCCGGAATTCCGTGAGGGAATCATTGACCCCATTCTGCCGGACGAAAACGGCCTTCTCCTGCCCTTCAAACGGCCGGGACTTGGTTTTGAAATAAACGACAGCCTGCTAAAGAAGTACGGAAAACGGTTTTTCAAGATTACCGAGTTCGGGCTGAAGTTGAAAGTCATCCGGGAAAAAGGATTAAAAGAGGCCCTTAATCTCAAAAAAAGAAAGGAGACACCGACCGTTTAACCGTTTTCATGTCATGGCCCGGAGAATCGAAAAAGGCGAGAAACAAGAATGATGCGAAAAAGTTGGAAAAGATGAGGGTCCTTAGATGAAAAATACCGCTCGGTTGTTGATAATTATTTTGGTGTTTTTTCTTTTCTCCTATCCGCAGACTTATTCAGCGTCAGCAGACCCGTCCAATAGGAGGGATATGATGAAAGAGGAGATTTGGGCGTTGGAGGAGGCATACTTCGCCAACCTCTATAAAGCAGATTACGAAGGGGTACTTACCCTGGTGCATAGTCAATTTCTGGGGTGGCCGGGCGCCGTACCGAAACCGATTGACAAAGAAGAAAGTGCTCGTTTTATGAAGCAGTTAATCCCTAAGCCCACTTCATGCACTTTCAAGATTGAACGAGCTGGTATCCGGTTGCTGGGAGAGGTGGCACTGACTCAATACATCATTCACGTCAATTGCAGTGATACCTCCGGTGAGACGAAGACACAATCATCGCGGATAACCCATACCTGGGTGCAAGAAGGTCCTCGTTGGAAATTGCTGGGGGGCATGAGCTACGATCAATGAGCCAATTAAAAAACCTATCGGATAAGGCTTGGCCAGCCCTTTATTTCTTATACCCCCTTGCGGTCTATTTGGAATGGATTTATAATAGGACAGATGGATTCCGAAAGAGGTTAAATGATAGAAACTTTAGAATAACTTGATAGTATAGGAATTTCCTTTTTGGACGCAGATCGACGCAGATTGACAAGATTTTGGATATCAAGAAATATCAAGAATAGTTATCTGCGGGAATCGGCGAAAATCAGCGTCCTAATTTAATAGTGTAGGAATTAGCATTTTTTGGACGTAGATTGCCAAGATTTTAAATATGAATTGTTTGGCCTGGCCTGGATTCCCGCCTGCGTGGGAATGACGAGTTTTTACATAGTCATCAAATATAAAAAACTAATAGAATAATGATCTGTGTGTATCAGCGAAAATTTGCGTTCTAATTTATTGGTGCTCGGGGGGGCCGTACTACCCGTCGAGATGAAGGATTAGAGATGTTAAAGACAAACGAAAAGTATATCAGTACCGAAGAGTACTTTGCACGTGAAGATATCGCAGAAAATAGGAGCGAATACTGGTGTGGTGATGTTTTTGCCATGGCAGGTGGAACTCCCAACCACAATAGGATTACGGTAAATCTATCGAGTCTGCTGAACTCACAATTTAGGGGCGGGACGTGTGAGGCATTCGCGAGCGATTTACGAGTGCAGGTTGAGAAGGAAATCCACTATACTTATCCGGATGTTGTCGTTATCTGCGGGGAACTGAAATTTGTCGAAGGCCGTTCAGACACTATCACAAACCCAGTTGTGATAATAGAAGTGTTGTCGGAATCGACAAGAGACTACGATCGAGGTACCAAATTCACGGCCTATAGGAGCGTAGAAACACTGACTGATTACATATTGATTGATCAGGATACCGTTCACATTGAATATTTTTCAAAGGAAAGCGACGAAACCTGGCGATTGCGGGAGTATTTTAATCCAGAAGAAGTAGTAGAGATTAAGTCAATTGCGGCAACGTTACCTATAAAAGGGATCTATGAAAGAGTTGTCCTCAGGACCAAAAGGCAGACTTATTAACAGTCTCAAAATAATAGCGACAGGCTTCTCCAACACAGTCCGGTCACACCCCAAAGGCGATCTCTCACAGAGCGCGCAGAGATCACAGAGAAAAATAATTTGTAATTGCCGTTGAGGGGACGGCAATTACAAAAATCTCGTTGCTACGCAAAGGAATCCCCGCCGGAGGCGTGAAGGGTTTTAAAAAATCGCCCTCTCAGCGATTTTATAAAATATTCTTTCTCTGAGCGCTCTGTGAACCCCTGAGCGAAAGCGATTCCTTGAGCGAAAGCGATTCCCTGAGCGAAAGCGATTTCCTGAGCGTAGCGTTATCTAAGCGACCAAAGGGGAGCGGGCGAGAGACCAGCCTGAAAGCCCCGAAAAAAGAAAATTAGGTCTTCACATGTAAAAACAATTTTGAGACCATTAATAAATCATGGCCACAATAAAAATCTAAATGGCGGGATAATTTTTCAAGTCATCTTTTTTTATGACGGCTTACCCGGACGAGACAACTGTTGCAGGGAAAGGCCCCGGCCGGTGATTTTTTGTCTACCGTCAGGATGTTTACGCTGCCGCCTTGATCCACACCCTGCCCATCAGGGTTGTACCAGGAGCCGGCTTCCAGACTGACCACGCCGGGCATGACCCTGTCGGTTACCTTGACTTTCCGGGCCATCTCTCCCCGCTCATTGGAAAGGCGGACTTCTTCCCCGGTCGAGATTTCCAGTCTTGCTGCATCCGTCGGATTCAGCCACAGGTCGTCATCGGCCAGGGCCTTGAGGCGGGGGATATTGTCCAGCGAGGAATTGATCCTTCCTTTGGAATGGGGACTGATCAGTTGGAAAGGATAGTCTTTGGCCAGCGGATCGCGCGGCCCTTCCCAGGGCTCCATATAGGTCGGCAGCGGAGGGATCAAGGGGTTCTCCATCCGGGCGATTTTTTGGCTGTAAATCTCGATCTTCCCGGATGGGGTCCGGAAGGGGTGGTCGGCCGGATCTTCGATCTCTTTCTGAAAGGCCACCGAGGGTTTTTCGATAGGAGGGTAATGGACTTTCTTTTCTTTAAGCTGCGGATAATCCGGAAGACCCGGGGTGGCTGAGACGAATTCCTGAAGCCACTGTTCCTCCGTTTTCTCGTTGTATTCGGCGATACCCAGACGAGCGGCCAACTCGGTGAAGATGGCCAGATCGGACTTCACCTGCGGCCGGGGTTCCACGGCCCTTTCCATGGCAATGTTGTATGGCCCGCCGCCCCAGGGTTGACCGATATCCTGCCTTTCCAGAAAATGGGCCACCGGGAGCACCAGGTCGGCATAGCGCGCCGTGGGCGTCATAAAGAGTTCATGGACGACGATCAGTTCCGGCCTTTCCAGGGCCTTAAGGCCTTTGTTGATATTGAGCCACTGATTCAAGACATTGGAGCCCAAAATATAAAGGGCCTTGATATCGCTCGGAAATCCGCCGGCCCGACCCTGGAGAAGAAGATCGTACAGATCAGAGACATGAACGACGGGGGACTGGCTTTTGGGTATGGGCAGACCGGGCAGGTATCCCATGGCCTGGGTGTCGGTCCCACCGGCCACGTGTCCCCCAATGATTCCGATGTTGCCGGTCATGGCGGCCAGAACGGAGGCGGCCCGATGAAATTGTTCGCCGTAAGCGGTTCGCCCGGCAGCCCATCCGGTACACAGGGCTGCCGGTTTCTGAAGGGCGTAGTCCCGGGCCAATTGGACAATGGTGGCCGAGGGCACACCGGTCAGGGGCTCGGCCCAGCCCGGTGTCTTGGGGAGGCCGTCCTCCCGGCCCGTCACATAGTCCTTAAATGCCTCAAAACCATAGGTGTGGGTCTCGATAAACCGGCGGTCATAGAGGTTTTCAGCGATCAGCACATAGGCCATGGCCAGGAGCAGGGACGTATCCGTAGCCGGCCGGATAGGAATCCACTGGGCCTCCAGGCGCTTGCCCGTGGGATTCAGGCGGGGGTCCACACAAATAATGGGGGTGCCCGTTTTTCCTGGCCTGGTCGAGATAATGGACCGTATCGGGTCCGAAGCGCGTCTCCAGGGGGTTCCATCCCCAGAGGATGATTAATTTAGAGTGGAGGAGGTTATCCCGGGAATTCCGGGTAAAGGGGGTGCCGAAGGTCATGCGGGATGAAAACAAGGCCCCTTCCATTGAAGTGCTGCCCCAGGTGGTGGTGCATCCGCCGAAGAGGGAAAAGAAACGGTGTCCTGTACGGCAGGTATTGTGTAAGGCGCTCATGGAGCCGGAATATCCCAGCAGAAAGACGGACTGGGGGCCGTATTGACCCTTCACCCTTTGCAGTTCTCCGGCGATGTGATCCAGGGCTTCTTCCCAGGATATGGGCTCGAATGCACCGCTCCCCCTGGCCCCCGTCCTTTTCAGTGGAACCCGGAGACGATCTTCGGCGTACAAGACGTCCCGTTGAGCCAGTCCGCGGGCGCAGGCCTTCAGGCCGGGAGCGGGTTGGTCATCGGTCGTGATCTTCTGAACCACCCCTCCTTCCACGAGGATCTTGAGAAGACAACGGGAGCCACAGTCAAGGCCGCAAGTAGAAGTATGGACTCCTTCCTTAATTTCCATCATAGATCCTTCCTTTGGCTTTCATCATTGGGTCGTTTCAACCGGTACCTTCATGCTTGATTTTTGGATACGAACCATCTTATCATGATTCCTTAAAAGAGCCAATTTAACATTTCTTTTAACGAGCCGGGAGAGGAGAGGTCCGATGAACTGGAAAAAATTGATCACTCTGGATAATCGATTCCAGGCCGATCTTTTAACCGATGCCCTTGGAAAGGCCGAGATCCCTTTTTTGGTCAAGGAATATAAAGACACCGCCTATAACGGCCTGTTTGTTACGCAAAAGGGCTGGGGAACGGTCATGGTGGA
>CAZVHO010000243.1:0-5466 GCA_964627515.1 uncultured Thermodesulfobacteriota bacterium
TCTATTTTCGAACTAAAGCCCAAAATGAAAACGGTAGCCTTGATAGCTGAAGATAATGCCCCCGGAGACGATTTCCTCCACTTTCAATCCCGGGGATAGCTCCTGTCCTTCCTGAAGGATCCTTTCGTTCACCCGGACCATCCGATTTTGCCGGTCTTGGTTATAGACATGGGCTGAGACCTTAATTTCCGGCAAGGCATTCTTCAAGCCCGAGGGGAGTTCTTCGAGGTCGTATACCTTCTCGCTTAAAGTCGGCTCTTTCTTGATCCGGGGCTGGGGCTCGACAGAGGGCTGGATGGTTGCAGGAGACTTTCCGGCCACAGGTTGAGGAACGTTCCGCGCCTCTTTCCTGGGTTCGGGTGTTGAAGGAATGTTTTGGGTTTCCTTCCTGGTCGTCATTGCGGCAGCAGCGGCGCTGTTTTTTTTCGGCAGGTCTTCTTTGGCCTCGGCCGCCGGGTTTGGTCTGTTTTTTCCGGCCAGGATCGGCGGGGGAAGGTTGGTCGGTTGAACAGCATAGGGTCGGGCCGAAGGGACTTTCTCTTCTGACCGCCAGGGACCGATCCACCAAGCTATAAGCCCGGCATTGAGAAGCAGCGCAATGATGAGGAGATAAAGCCCGATTGGCCTTTCCTTTGGTCCAGGCCCTGTTTTTTCCAAAAAGGTCAGCCTTTTCAGCGGAGCCTCCTGCTCCCGCTTCTGCTCGGCCTTCTTCAATGCCTCAAGGATATAGGACATGCTTAAGGGTTCCCCTTTGCCGTATAAAGGACCGGGTCCCCATTGCCGGCAGCAGCCATTAAAGGCATGATGGTCCGAGGCCCCACGATTCCGTCCGGGGTCAGGCCTATGGACAATTGGAATTTTTGTAATTGCCTTAAAACCTCACCGTCGTAAATCTGTTCCTGCCCGGCGGACACGACCCGTCCCTGGGTCAGCGTCAAATGCCGTTCGAGCCAGGCCACCATAGACCCGCGGCTTCCCGGTTTAAGGTCTTGCTGATACTCCTGAGGCACTCGCCAAAGGAGAAGATAATCCCCGGACCAGCGACGGATAATTTCTTTCAGATCAACGGTCCTGGTCTCGTTCCCGATAACAAGGGTGGCCGTTTCTCCCTTCAAGGAAGTCAAGGTGGCATGATATTCAATCTCTTTTTCATCTAAAAGCGTCAGCACCGCAGGTTTATTCATCTGCCGGAGGGTGGTGAGACTCCCTTTGCCGTTCAGGCAGCGCAGACCTTGTAGCTTGGCCTGTTCACAGATATCCCCCTTTTGATATTGGAGGTGCCATTGCCTGAAAAGGGCCAGGTAGGCCGCCTTTTTGGTGCTTTCACCCGACTGATCAGCAGGACGCCTGAGGTCGGCCTTTCTTTGGGGTGGGGCCCCCGCCTTTGGTGCAAGGGCTTGGGCGGCCGGTCGGACCGACGTCTTGAACAAAGGCCATGATCCGTAGAGGGTATAGGCGATGCCAAGGGCTGACAGGAGAACCAGGAGAAAACCAGCCGGTAGGGATTGAAAGATTACGGGACTTAAACCTCGACGGATTTTTTCACCGGTTATTTCACGGGCGGCCGTAGTCAGGGTTTTTTTATCAACCCGGTCTTTCCCCTGAACGAAAGCTCCCAGCAAGGCCCTTTCGCATATTACATTGATCAATCTCGGGACTCCGCCACTCAACCGGGCCAGCTTCTTTAATGTCGGGAGGGGGAATAATCGGTCATGGACCAGTCCGGATAGAGACAAACGATAATTTACATAACCGGGGATTTCTTGCCTGGATAGGGGGCCGAGGTGATACCGGGCCGTTACCCGCTGCGAAAGCTGGCGGAGCTGAGGTTGTAACAACAATTCTCTGAGTTCCGGTTGTCCGATCATGACCACCTGGAGGAGTTTATGCTCCCTGGTTTCGAGGTTGGTCAGCAAGCGGATCTGCTCGAGCACATCCGGTTTCAGGTTTTGGGCTTCTTCCAGGATGAGAACGGCCCGGCGGCCTTTGGCGTGGACATCAAGGAGATATTCGTTGATGCGGGTTATAAAGACCTTGATACTTTGGTTTCCTTCGGGGTAACGGATTCCGAATTCATCGCAGATAGTGGCTAACAGTTCCTCAACCGTCAACTTCGGGTTCAGGATAAAGGCCACCTCGATGTCTTCGGGCAAAAGTTCAATCAATCGGCGGCAGGCTGTTGTTTTACCGGTCCCGACATCACCGGTCAGCAGAACAAACCCGACGTTACTTTCAATGCCATAGAGCAGATGGGCCAGGGCCTCCTGATGTCCGGCACTCATGAAAAAATAATGGGGGTCCGGAACGATGGAAAAAGGCTTTTGGGTAAGACCGAAATAATCCTCGTACATCAGGGCCCCATCTTCGAGCAGGATTGGCTTTGTTTTTTTCTAAGAGGCTTGCTTTTGCATTGAAACAGTATAAAATAAGCCCGAATCGAGAGTCAAGGAGAAAGGTATTCATGGCGGTATCAAAAAAAGACGATTTATCTCAATGGGTCTGGGGGAAACAAGCTGTCCTGGAAATCCTCAAGGTCCATCCAATGAAAGTCAGAGAGGTTATCATGGGCCCGCCGGCGCAGGACCTGTTTCGAGGGGAGATATTCGAATTGTGCACCCAAGCCGGGATACCGGTGACGCACAAAGAAAGAAAGCAGATCGACCGCCTGCTGCCGGTGCCGGCCCATCAGGCCGTGGTCGCTCGATTAAAAACCGATACCCCTTTTGAATCCCTGGAAAGCCTGCTCACCCGGGTCGGCCCCGACCAAACGCCGCCCCCGGTTTTATTAGCCGTTGATCATATCCAGGATCCCCAGAATTTGGGGGCCATGATTCGAACCGCCCACTCAACCGGAGTCCAGGGGATTATTCTGCCCAAGGACCGCTCCTGTCCGATCTCGGGAACGGTCCGCAAGGCAGCGGCCGGTGCCCTGGAGCACATGCCTTTGGTCCAGGCTACCAACCTGGTCCGCTCCCTGGAGAACCTCAAAGAAAAGGGCTTCTGGGTCCTCAGCCTGGAGGCCGGTTCCCCGGTCTCGGTCTACGGCCTGGACCTCCGGGTGCCTCTGGTGGTGGTGGTGGGCGGGGAATCGAAAGGGGTCAGCCTTTTAGTAAAGAAACACTCCGATTGGCTGGTCTCCATTCCCATGCAGGGCCGTGTTTCCTCCCTGAATGCCTCCGTGGCCTGCGCCGTGGTCCTGTATGAGATCCTGCGGCAGCGCTTGTCCCGCGTATCGGCTTAGTTTTTTAAAACCTTTTATTAGACAGGATTTACAGGATTACTTAGATTTTTGTCCCTTTCCGGAAGAAAGGCACAAACCTAATCGTCCTTCGGACTGACTTTGTCCTCAAGTTCGTCGAAGACGAACGCTCCTCAAGCGAAGCGATCCTTGCATCGCAGAAATCAAGGACAGCTTATAAAATTGCGAGAGATAAATTTTCGGAAAGCTATGTTAGAATCTAAAGCGGTGCCGCCCTCCATATTTTGACTTGACTTTTCACCCGGAGGTGGTTTAAAGAATGGAAAAAAGCGAACGAACGCTCGGAAATAAAAAATACGCGATCTTTAACCTGAAATAACCCCATTCATGAGGAGGCAGAGCCTATGGAATTTCAAAACATCCTGTACGTCAAGCAAGGACCTATCGCCATTCTCACCCTGAACCGTCCGCCGGCCAATTCAATAAATTTGGCTACTTTGCTGGATATCGATAAGGCCCTCGATGAGGCGGAAACCGACAAGGAAGTGAGGGTGCTAATCATTACCGGGGCCGGAGACAAGGGTTTTTCTGCCGGGTTTGATATTACCGATGCGGCCAATGCCGATAAGACCGGAGCCAAGGGGCAGGAGGTCTGGACACGGATCGACCGATTTACGAAACCGGTTATTGCCGCCATCAACGGCTATGCCTTCGGCGGCGGCTGCGAGCTGGCCATGGCCTCCACCTTCAGGGTCATGCAGGAAAATGCCAAGATCGGCCTTACGGAACTCAATCTGGGGATTATCCCGGGTTGGGGCGGGACCCAGCGGATGCCCAGACTCCTGGGGAAATCGAAGGCCTTGGAACTTATCCTTTTCAGCAAGCGCCTGCCGGCTCGTGAGGCCCTGGAAATCGGCTTGGTGGACCGGGTTTCGGCGGTCGGCGAATTGATGAAGGACGTGATGGAAATGGCCGAATTTCTGGCCGACCGGCCGCCGCTGGCGGTTAAGGCCGTGTTGAAGGCCGTCAATATCGGTCTGGAGAAAGGACTTGACGAGGGGACCAAGGCGGAACTGGAGGGTACCCAATTAGTATCCAAATCCAATGACGCCATTGAAGGCTTTACGGCTTTTATGCAAAAGCGGAGGCCTGTGTTTAAAGGGGAATAATTGCCTTGACTTCCCCTTTTCAGGCATGTTAAAAAAATTAAAACGAACGAGCGCTCGGAAAAGAGATGAGAGAAGTCCAGACGAACATTAAAAACAAGGAAAGGGTTTCCAAACGACGCCGGCAGATCATCGACGCCGCCTCCAAACTCTTTTTTGAAAAAGGCTTTGATCAAACGACCATGCGGGAGATTTCCCGTTTCTCCGGCCTGACCATCGGCAGTTTATACGATTATGTCAGAAGCAAAGATGATATCCTGGTCCTGGTCTTCAAGGATGTGGTTCAACGTTTCCGCCTCAGCTTAACCGAAGGGGAAGAAGAAGATTGGGAGGCCGCCCCCGAAAATTTTGAAACCCTTTTGCGCCGGCTTATGGAACAGATGTATGAGATGTCCAAGGCCATCCAGCTTCTCTACCGGGAATCGTGGACCAAACGCAAGGACGTTCACTTACAGATGAAGGAGATCGATCGGGAAAATGTGAAGCGTTTTCAGCAACTCCTTTTGAAGGGACATCGCAAGGGCTGTTTCAAAGTGAAAAACCCTGCGGTTACGGCCGATCTGATCTTCTTGTCCATGGCCCTTCCGGCCTTGCGGGAATGGAGCCTTCATAATATCAAGCGGGAGCAGGTCATCGACACGGTGGTGGGGTTTATCATGCAGGGCTTGTCGGCTGAAAAACCAGAGAAGACTTCCCTGACCGGGCAACATTCAGGCGCCAACCCCCTAAGGGATATCGATGAAGAAGATAAGGCTTCCCTATAAATTAATCCGAGAGGTCAAGGGGTTTCTGGATGAAGAAGAGGGCTTGTTCCTCTATCAGGCCGCCCGGGAAGCCTCGCTTAAAGGGCCTTGCCTGGAGATCGGCAGTTATTGCGGCAAGTCCGGGATCTATCTTGGGTTGGGCTGCCGGGAGCACGGGGGTGTTTTGTTTTCCATCGATCATCACCGGGGCTCGGAAGAACAGCAGCCGGATCAGGAGTATTTCGACCCCGATTTGCTGGACCCGTCAAGCGGGCGCATCGACACCTTCCCCTTCTTCAGGCGGACCGTTGAGCAGGCCGGCCTGGAAGATACGATCGTGCCCATGGTCTGCAAATCG
>CAZVHO010000244.1:0-3624 GCA_964627515.1 uncultured Thermodesulfobacteriota bacterium
GGAACAGTGTCTCCTGTATGATACACATCAGAAAATATTCTGGATCGCCACATTATAATGGATTAAATTTGTTATATTTTATTAATTGAAACTTTTTTTGTTTAAATGTATCGGATTGGTGTCATTTAGGCGATTATGGCTTGACTTTGTTGTTTCATTCTGTTACAAACCGCCCTTAATAGAGCGTTTAGCAGTCAGCGTTCAGCTAATCCCTTATTGGTATCAAAAAACTATCCAGAAAGGAGAAGAGCATGGATATTTACTTGCCCATAGCCAGTATGAGCATCAATATCTTTCTGCTCATAGGTTTGGGTGGCGTGGTGGGGTTTTTATCCGGATTGTTCGGGGTGGGCGGAGGGTTTTTGCTGACGCCCCTTTTGATCTTTTCCGGCATTCCCCCTACCGTTGCCGCTGCCAGCGATTCCAATCAAATTGTCGCCGCCGCCTCTTCAGGTGCCTATGCCCATAGTCGAATGGGTAATGTGGATCTGAAAATGGGCATCATCATCCTTTTAGGAGGCATTGTCGGTGGTTCCATAGGGGTCCAGATTATCAAGGTCCTGAGGGTCATGGGGAATGTGGACTTTGTCATTAAACTGATATATGTCATCATGCTCGGTACCATCGGGTCCTTTATGTTTTTTGAAAGTCTCAATGCCTTGAAACGAAGCAAGGCCCAGGGAGGAGAAGAGGCCCATCCCCATGAACCCAGGGAATCGGCGGTTCGGAAAATGGCGGCCAAACTCCCTTTGCAGATGCGGTTTGAAAAATCCCGCATGACCACCTCGGCTATTTTCCCTTTTGTTTTAGGGACATTGGTAGGAATTTTAGCGGCCATAATGGGCGTCGGTGGGGGATTCATTATGGTGCCGGCCATGATCTATATCCTGGGGATGCCGACCATTGTGGCCATCGGCACCGATTTGTTTCAGATTGTGCTGACCTGTATCAATGTCACGGTTCAACAAGCCATCCACAACCATACGGTAGATCTGGTTTTGGTGATTCTGCTCTTTATCGGTTCCACCATCGGGGCCCAAATAGGGGCCAGGGTCAGCAAGCATTTACGGGGAGAGCAGTTGCGTATCCTCTTAGCGGTTATTGTCTTAATCGTTATGGTCAAGATGCTGGTCGATTTGCTGGTAACGCCGGACAATCTCATCAGCCTGGCCAGGGGGGGAGGTGGCCACTAATGGAAAGAAAATTGCGGATTGCGGATTGCGGATTGCGGAATTTAAAGAGAAGCCTGGTTCCGGTTAAGGTTCAAGGTTCAAGGTTCAAGGTTCAAGGTTCGGAAAAATCCAATTTAATATTCAGTGGTGTCTACCTCAGGGGACTCAAGGTGCCAGCCTTAATCGGTCTTGTTTTAATAATACTTCTGGTCACCAGTCATTACGCTCAGGCCGGGACCTTGACCTTTCAGCCGGCCGGTTTGGAAAGGACCCTCTTTTCCAAACGGTTTCACGACCTGACGATCAGCGGCTCGGCCCCGGAAGGTGCCCAAATTATCCTCAAAATCGTTTCTCCACCCAAGGATTTTAATTTAAATAAATCCGGAAAAGGACTGGGGTTTGTCTGGCTGCCGATCAGCCACGCCGAAGTGAAAAAGCTCTCCGGTATGTACGCCTTACTCAGTTCCGGCAAAATTTCAGGGCTCCTGCCACCGGATCAGCAAAAAGCCTTAGGCCTTTCCCCGGATTACCAGGAAATCTATAATCAGGCAGAAATCCATTATAAAACCCCTCCAAAAGCAGACGAGGCCGCCGGCTTAACAAAAGAATATATCGCCGGACTGATCAAAATTTTAGAAGAGGGGGGGCTCTATCAGGTTAAGGAAGATGCGGTGCGTCTGTCGGGGAATCAATTTACCGCCCAGGTTAAACATGCGGCTGATGCCCCTTTAGGGGAGTACCGGGTCTATTGTTATGCCGTTAAAGAGGGAAAGGCCCAACTTCTGGCCCAGGAAAAATTCCAGGTTAAACAAACAGGCCTGGCCGAATGGCTTACCCGTCAAGCCGCTTCCAATGCCGTTGTCTATGGGATTATGGCGGCGCTTATCGCCATCGGGGCAGGAATCCTGGTGGGACTCATCTTTAAAAAAGGGGGGGGACACTGATTCCAGTTCGGATTGCGGATTTCGGATTTCGGAATATTTCGTTGCAGGTTACTCGTTACTCTTTGCCGGAAAATAATAGCCGCCTTTTCCGAGAAACGAGCAACCAGCAACCAGTAAGCCCGTAATATCCTGATTTCGAAATCCGAAATCGTGTTAATGGGATGGGGTTTGTTGTCCCATTGCTTATAGTGTACGATCCTGCCGGCCATTTTATAAAATTCATTTTTTTGCTTATGCTGTCGTCAGCGTCGTCTTGCATAATCTAATGATTATATTTCTATCTTTCAGATTACTACCTGTCTTGTATTTCTCTCCGTTTTTTTAAAATATCTTCTTTTAAGAAAAATACATGGGTTCCTTGTGAGCGGGTAATTTCTTCCATATTTTTTATTTTAATATCGTATAGAAACCATGATGTCAGAAAAGATAGTGGATTATCCATCACATCTTCAACCAAGATTTGTTCTGATTCTAAATCCATATCTACCACAAAAAAAGGTCCGTGATGGATTCCCCGGCCTCCAGGGCTTGACGGATCGCCTGATCGCCGATCAAAAGATCAATGGGCATCCGTTCGGGAAGAGGGGACGCTTATATCAAATGGGCCGCTAAGCCGTCGCTTGTTTCTTAACGGGACCCCCTGTTTTTTTAATCGGCCGGGATTTCGGGACCAATTTGATTTCCAGACGGCACCCGACAGCCTGGGCATATTTTTTAAGGGTGGACAGGGAAGGGGCATGCTTGCCCGAGGCCTCCAGCCGTGAAATGGCGCTTTTGGTCGTTCCCATTAAACCGGCCACCTCTTCCTGGGTCAAACCCATCCGGGTCCGGGCGGTCAACATCTCGCGAGCCAGACGGTACTCCTCTTCCAGGGCCTCGTATGCTTCCCGGAATCCCTTCCGTTTCAGGGCTTTTTTAAGAAAAGCCTCATGATCATGGGGAACCGGTTTGTAAGTGATATCACCCATTTTAACCTCTTTCATCCTTTGCCGGGCTACCCGCAGGGCTTGCTCCGGTGTTTCTTGGGTCTTCTTCAGGAAGGCGTGGAGGATGATGATGCGCCGGCCGATGGCAAAACAGTAAAGGGCACGACCAATGCCTCCACGTCCCCGGGGTCTTAATTCAAACAGACCTCTTCCCAGGGGTCGAGAATGAGGCATCCCGATATTGGGACCAAAGTCCTTCAGTAATTCCACCATCCGGGCGAAATCGGCCAACAGGTCATCCGGCCAACTTTCGATCTCTGCCTTTACCCGAGCGTGGAAATATTCAACGGTGAAATTCATATTATTTTCATTCAGGTTAGCAAATTTGCTAATAATTATCAATCTAATTTTCCGGACTTCATTTGATTTTGACAACCGCCCTCCTTGCACGGGACCCGGTTGAATAGTAATATCTCAATCCTTCAGCCTGCTGGTCTTCTTTGAACGGCCGGGGGTCGTGCTTGTTCCCGAAAAAGGTCCCTTTGTCTTCGATCATGTTTCCTTCGGGGTCGAGATCGAAGA
>CAZVHO010000244.1:3724-5349 GCA_964627515.1 uncultured Thermodesulfobacteriota bacterium
AAGACAAATTAGAGGCCGCCGACTTTTTTTGAATGGCGGTTTTTTGCAAATAGGTTTCAAAATGCATTTAGAAGGCGCAGGAATCGGCGGCATAAAGAATCCTCCTAATTTTGTATATCATGTCAATTTGAAGAATATACTTAGATCAAATTTTTAAACGATATCATTTGTCAAGATAATATTTATCATTTATAATGGGTTACAGAGAATCCGAGGGGTTTGACAGACCACAAGTCAACCGAAAAAGACAAATGGACGCTGCTTCTCCTCCAAAGTAAGCCTTCAGGAAGAGAAGTTATAAAGGAAAATTTAGAATAATTTATTATCCGCTCTGTGCTACGAGGAAAGAACTGCTTTATGGAGCCCCGAGTGATTGCCGAGCTTTGGGTCCGTAGTGTTTTGAAAGTAAATCGGTTGACCGTAATTAGGCCGAGTTTCCCATCTTTTCGCATTAGCCGGCCATCCGGCGAATAACAATGGCATGAACTGACAGAGTACCATGGCATCATAGGAAGGTGGACAATGACCGGAAGACCAGCTTCAGACACAACCAGACCGGAAATCGAGATAGATTTTTTCCGTATCGAAGACGCAACTGGAATTGCCCGGCTTTTTCGCCAAGTCTACGGAGAAGGGTACCCCATCAGGACCTATTACCTCCCGGAACAGTTGATCGAAGAGAATGCTGCCGGTCGCATTATCTCCTGTGTGGCCCGCACGGTCAACGGTGAAGTTGTTGGCCATAATGCCCTCGTTCTTCTGGACTCTGCGACCCACCTTTATGAAAATGCAGCAGGAGCGGTGCTGCCGGGTTTCCGCGGACAAAGCGTCTTTTTCCGTTTATTCAAGCATACTATCTTCGATACCTCGAAACGTTTTGGCGTGGAAGCAATTGTCGGAGAACCCGTGTGCAGCCACACCCAATTACAGAAGATGTGTATGCAGCTTGACTTCAAAGAATCAGGCCTTGAAGTCGATCTGATGCCGGCGGCTGCCTATGGCATGGAGCCGGGCACATCCAGTCGCGTTTCTGTGCTGCTCGGATTTTTCAAGCACCAATCCAGAGTGCAAACCGTTCAGGTGCCGATGGCCTATCGGGATGAACTGGAGTACCTTTATGCAGGTTTGGATGTGGAGCATACCTTTGTGTTTTCGAGAAATGATTTGCCGGTTGAAGGCAGCAGTCAGGGCAGTATGAAATTATTCGACTTGGCACAAGTCGCACGGATTGCGATAGATTGCATCGGGTCGGATTTCGATCCATTTATTTCCCGCTTGGATGGCGAAGCGCGCGAAAAGGGCATGGAGATCTTCCAAATCTGGTTGCCACTCGCCTCGCCATTTACATCGGCAGCGACGGATATCTTGCGTGGATACGGTTACTTCCTCGGCGGCGTGCTGCCCTGTTGGCCCAACGGGGAGGGCTTGCTCATGCAGAAAGTCAGTCAGGAGCCTAACTGGGAGGGTATCGCACTCTACTCTGAGCGCGCCAAGAGAATAGGAGAAATGATCAGACGTGATTGGCAAAAAAAATAATAAAATCAAATAGATTTGTCAAAATAAGCTTTATTTGATGGTCTCGTAAAAACTCGTCATTCCCGCGAAGGCGGGAATCCAGGCTAACC
>CAZVHO010000245.1:0-5340 GCA_964627515.1 uncultured Thermodesulfobacteriota bacterium
CTGATTTTAAAGACAGGTTTTTTCAAATGGCCACCAAAGAATATACAGAGGATTCCATCAAAAAGATCAAGGAGTTTAGGCAATGGCTCTTGCAACAGATAAGCAGGTAATATACCAAAAAATCAATCAGTATATTGATCGTCTTAAGGACAATCGGGTCGGTATATGGCGGCTCTATTTATATGGATCTTACGCTAAAGGCACTCAACACCCCGAAAGCGATATCGACTTGGCGGTTTTTCTGGATAAGGAAGATATCGATGGAATTAAGGATGATCTCGAACTCATGCAGCTTAGATGGGACATTGACCTTAGTATTGAACCCCACGCCTTTGCCAGATCGGACTTTGATGAAACAAACCCGTATATAAAAGAGATTATTACCACCGGGGAAAGAATTATTTAAATTTTAAAGTGAGTTGACACCGCACTGATTTTACAAGAAGGTTGATAAAACCAGAAAGGATTATGAAAGAATTATGACGGAGCACGCTTGGGTTAAGGAATTTCCGGGGGCGATTGTGGTTTGCGATCCGGAAGGAATTATTCTGGACATGAATGAAAGGGCCATTAAAAGCTTTGAGAAACAGGGTGGAAAGGACCTGATCGGCACCAATGTCCTGGACTGTCATCCCGAGGCGGCCCGGGAAAAGTTGAAGGGGATGATGGACCGGCAGGAGGACAATGTGTATTCCATTGAAAAGGAAGGGCAGCATCGCCTCATTTATCAAACCCCCTGGTATCAGGATGGGCGCTATGCCGGCTTTGTTGAAATCGTTTTCCCCGTTCCGGCGGAGATACCGCATTTCATTCGGAAGAGTTGAAAAAATAGCTGAAAGCTCAAAGCTGAAGGCTGAAAAAGAAAGGACTGTTATGAAACACTGGGAACATCGTCCGGAGGGGGCCTGGAAGGATTTCAGATTCAATCAACCCTATGCCAAAGGCCTGAAGAGATTGAACGAAGAGGTCCTGGAGAAGACTGATTTTGATCCGGCCACCCTCTGGCAGTGGGGGACCATGCAGGCCATGGCCGTTATCGAGATCCTCAAAGACTGTGAAGAACATTTCGGGGCCGAAGGTCAAAAAGTCGTCTGTCAGGCTTTGCAACGGGTGGGACTGGATGTGGGCAGGCAGATTCTAAAAGGCATCCCAAAGCCGGATTCGATGACCGAAGAGGAGTTTTTGAGTTATATTGTCACGGTGATCAACCGGATCGCCTATGCCTCGCTGGAAGATCCCAAAATCGACGGACCGGATCAAGTCAGTTTTGATATCCTCTGGTGTCCCCACCAGGATTGTTATCAGGCCTTCGATTGCCGGGTTCAACGCTACCTGGTCCAGGGAATGCTGGATGCCTTTGAGGAGGCGGGCCTGGCACCAGGCTTTCAGGTGCGCGTTGACACCACGATCCCGACCGGGGCCCCTACCTGCCATTTCACCCTCTGGAAGGCCACCGATGAAGAAGGACAGGCTTGGGGAAAATACACCAGGCAATTGGAAGAAAAGGCCCTGAAAATCGCCGCTGAAAAAAAGAAGACCGTATAACCCCGGAATGGAAAAAACAGAGGTCCCTATCACCCCGGCTGTTCGCACTTTACGTCAGAAAGGGATTGGCTTTGTTCCCCATTTTTATGCGTATGAAGAACACGGGGGGACCGGGCGGGCGGCCGACCAACTCAAGGTCTCCGAACACCTGGTCATTAAAACCCTGATCATGGAATCGGAATCGGGCCGTCCTTTTGTGGTTTTGCAGCACGGAGACTTTCAGGTTTCCACCAAACAATTAGCCCGCACCCTGGAGGTCAAAAGGGTTATTCCCTGTGACGAAGGGGCGGCCCAAAGACACACCGGATATCAGGTGGGCGGCATAAGCCCTTTGGGGACCAAAAAAATAATGCCGGTCTACGCTGAAAAATCCATCCTTTCCCTCGAAAAAATGTATATTAACGGCGGAAAGCGGGGTTTCTTGATTGAAGTTAAGCCCAGTGACCTATTACGGATTTTGCCGGTAAAAGAAGTTGAGGCGTCCGTGAAAAAATAATTAAGCCGAGAGCAAGCAGTCCCGGATCACCCTTGAGGAGGGTTTATGGAGAAATCCAAGTTGCATTATGGCTGGATTGTGATCTTTGTGGGTTTGTTGGTAACTATCGGGGCCCATGGGTTCGGGCGTATGTCTTATACCCTGATTCTGCCGGCCATGAAGGACGGGCTCCATTTTAGTTATACCCAGTTGGGTCTGATCGGTACCGGGAATTTTGTCGGTTATCTCCTTATGGCCTTGATCGGCGGGGCTTTGGCAGCCCATTTCGGGTGTCGCTGGATGATCACCCTGGCCCTGGCCTTTATGGGGGTGACCATGCTTCTGACCGGCCTGGCCCAAAGCTTTGAAATGGCCTTCAGCCTGCGCCTGCTCACCGGCCTGGGCCACGGGGCGGCCTATGTTCCGGCCATGGCCCTGGGCTCGGCCTGGTTCGCCAGCCATCGTCGGGGATTTGCTACCGGGATTGTTTCAGCCGGGATCGGTTTGGGGACCATGATAGCCAGCCTGGTCATCCCACCCATCCTCAAGACCCATGGGCTGGAGGGCTGGCGCTTTGCCTGGTATTATCTGGGGGCGGCTGTGCTGTTTATCGCCATTTTAGCGGCCCTGTTTATTCGCAGCCGGCCTGAAGAGCTGGGACTTTGCCAGATAGGGGAGGAAGTTCCGCAGTCTTTGCCCAGAGGATCGACCCCTTCTTCCGGCGCCCTTAAATGGAAAGAAGTTTATAAAGTCAAGGCCGTCTGGTATCTGGGGATGGTCTATTTTATGTACGGCTTTTCCTATATCATCTATATGACCTTTTTTGCCGCCTATCTGATAAAGGAATTGGGAATGACCCCGGCCAAAGCCGGAGGCCTGTGGGCCTTGGTCGGAGGCTTAAGCATCTTTTGCGGGATTATCTGGGGCGGCATCTCCGATTATCTGGGACGGGCCAGGGGAGCTGCCCTGGCTTATTTAACCCTGGCGGCCGCCTACCTGATTTTTGCCCTGATCAAGGGGCCGGCCGGCTATTATTTATCGGTCTTTTTTTTCGGTCTGAGTGCCTGGAGCATCCCAACCATCATGGCCGCCACGGCCGGCGATATCGTCGGCCCCAGGCTGGCACCTGCCGGTCTTGGTTTAGTCACCCTTTTTTTTGGGATCGGTCAGGCTCTGGGGCCTGGGATCGGAGGCTATCTTTCCGATGCCACTCAGACTTTTTCAATCCCTTTTTTTCTGGCCGGCGGCGTTTCCATCCTCGGGGGCTTATTGGCCCTAGGAATAAAAACAAAAGTATCCGTTTAGCTTTTTGAAAAACTGTTTTCACCGCAGAGGCGCAAAGAGCGCAAAGAAGATATTTTTATTGTTTGCCCCGCCGGTGGCGGGGCAAACAATAAACTTCGCAACCCTGCAGCCGGCTTCCAAACGGAAGCCTTTGTTTAAGGTCGACGAAGTCGACCGCGTAATTATTTGGTCCCGCCTCTCACGGGATTGTTCAAAGAAAATCTCTCTGCGTCCTTTGCGGCTTTGCGGTGAACAAAACCCCTCTTTTCAAACACTTAAAGCGTTACAAACAAAAAGTTGAAGCCGATCAACAAAATTCTATTTTTTATCGCTGTTTCTTTGTCTTTTTGTCTATGGTCCCTGCAGGCCGGGCCCCTTTCGGCCCAGGAATCAGGGTCAAGCCCCTCCGTCCGTTCTGACAAGGAATCTCGTCTTAATCGCCCATCAACCTTGATCGGGTACGGCCTGGTGAATAATTGGTTACGTATTGATCCAAATGCATTGGGAGAACTGCTTTCCCGGAATGGACTAACGCTGACCGGGATCGAATATGTCCCCTGGTTTGATGAAGAAGGACGAAAAGGATTATCTCGCCGGACGGATCTGGAAGCAGCCAAACGGTTCGTAAAGGCCATGCGGACCTATCATATTACCACCCTGATCAGTGTGGTGAATTGGAACAGCGAGGGGTCACGGAAAGCCTCGACTGAATGGTTTCTGGACCGGGTTCGGGAGATCAGGGACCAAATCGGGACCAACCAGATACTCCTTTTGCCCGTTTCAGAACCCGATGGCTCCAGTAAATCCCGAGAATGGCAGGAATTAGCCCTGAAGGAATGGCCTGGGAAAAAGGTCCTTAATGGCCCCGGAGGGCGGGGCCGGCCGATGATCTCCGGGAAGGTGGATTATCTGGACTGGCACTGGTGTACTGATTTTGATCCGTCAACCGTAAAGACCACAGAGGCCGGTTTGGAAGTCATTAACAATACCGATTGTACCCCGGTGATCAATCCGGGACCTATCCGGGCCGGCCAAATGACCAGGGCGGCCTTGGATAAAAAGGCCCATTTCCTGGTCTATGATTTTGATGGAATGAAAATCGATGAACAGGTTATTGAGGCCATGGGGGCAGCCATAAAACAGACCTTCCCTTAAGTCTAACCAAAGATCAATTTGATGAGGTCCAGAAGAAGACGGTCCCTGGTTCTGATGGTTTCAGCGGTCTTTTCCGGGGGCCAGGGATAGTAGCCCTGGCCGCTCTTGGCCCCCAGGTGGCCTTCGGCTACTTTTTGAGCTAAAAGCGCAGAAGGTTCGATTTCGTTGCACAGATGGGGGAGTAAATATTTCTGAACCTTATAGGTGATATCCAGACCCCCCAGATCGGCTCGTTCTAAAGGCCCCATAAGGGCCAGGCGCAGGCCGAAACCGAATTTAACGACCCGGTCCACTTCCTCCGGGGAGGCAATGCCCTGCTCCACGATGCTCATGGCCTCCCGCTGCAAGGCGTGCTGCATCCGGTTACCCAAAAATCCCGGAACATCTTTATGGACCCGCACCGGCTCTTTACCGATAGCCGCTATGATAGAGACAACCTTTTCGAAGACGTCCTCTGAGGTATATTGGCTTTTTATAATTTCGACACAGGGCAGGACATGGGGAGGGTTCCAGAAATGGGTCCCCAGGGCTCGCTCCCGATGTTTGAGATAGCGGCAGATGGAAGTGATGCTGATGGCCGAGGTGTTGGTGCAGAAGATGGTTTCCGGGGGGACCAGTCCTTCCAGTTCAGTAAATAACTTTCGCTTAAGGTCCAGTTCTTCGCTGATCGTCTCTATGATGAGTTCCGGGCCTTGGGCTGCCAAGGCCAATGTATCACAGAGGATCACCCGCTCCGCTGCGGCCAGGGCGGTGTCCGGATCTATGATCCCGGCCTCTACAAAAACATTCAGATTAGCCCGGATGCGGTCCTGGGCCGTTTTTAATGTTTCCGGTCTGGCATCATAAAGCCGGACCTGCCAGCCTTTGACGGCAAAACATTG
>CAZVHO010000246.1:0-5338 GCA_964627515.1 uncultured Thermodesulfobacteriota bacterium
GATCTTTCCCATCTTTTCGCGTGAAATACCAGAAATAGAAAAGGCCGCTGATCCCGATAAGGGACAGGCAAAAAAACATCGTGGGATAGCCGGTGTAGCGGGCCACGATGCCCATAATCAGAGGACCCAGGAACAGGCCGATATCCGAGACGGCATAAAAAGTCGCCACCACAGGAGAGGGAGAGGAGCCGGCACGCTCAAGGGCAAAAGCCATCAAAGAAGGGATGAGAAAGGCATGGCCGGTCCCCCACAGGGCGGCAACGAAAAGAAACAGGGGTTGCGTTCTTGAAAGGGCGAGCAGGCCCATCGCCACAGCACAAATGAGAATGGAGGGGTAAATCACGCGTTTCTTGTTGGAGACATCCATGATCCTGCCGCCCAAAGTCCGGCTCAGAATAAGCATAATGGCCATGACGGTAAAGAAGAGCCCTGGATTGGTCACACCCCGGCTCGTGGCATAAAGAGGAAAGAAGGTAGTCAGCGAGGCCCAGATAAAGATGGACATTAAGCTGATGATGGAGGGGGGCAGAGCCCTACGGCTTAGCAGGAAACCGTCACTATGGGCATCTCCGGCAGGTAAAGGCTTCCGGACTGGACCCAATAAGCCTGAACCGAAAAGCATGCCCGATGAAACAATGGTGCAGACCAGAAAAAGGTGCGTAAAGCCGAACCGGTTGACCAGTACGATCCCGAGGGGCGGAGCGATGACACCGGCTATGTTCATGGAAAGGGCAAAATAGCCAAGGATGCGGGCCCGGTGGCCGACCTCGCTGCCGTTGACCACGTAAGTGGTGGAGGCCGTATGGAAGAAACCGAATCCGACCCCTTGAACGATTCTGACCAACAAAAGAGGCCAGAAGGGCGGGATCCAAATATAGGCCAAGGAGCTTAAGGTATAGAAGACGGCCCCGACAATCATGAAGGTCTTCTCACGGGCCTTCATGAGGGCCCTCCCGACCAGGGGTCTGGATATAAGAGAGGCGAGGCCCAAAACCCCGACCAGAACCCCTATTTCTATTTCTGTCGATCCTAACTTCTTAAGATAGATCGGAAGCGTCGGGAAGAGAAGCTGCAGGACCGAAGTAAAGGCAAATTGCGCCAGAAAGGCCAGAATGAAGTTACGGGTGAAAAGGTTTCGGGGGGTCTGCATGTTGATTTCCTGTCGGGGAATAACTGATTTCGCCGCCGTTACTCCGGCAACCAGATGAGCCGGGAAGACATAAATCTTGACGACCCGTTAGCCGGGAAAACGTCTGGTCTGCCCGGCAATCCGACAGGAGTGTGACTGAGAACAGCTACCAAGGTTTTATTTCTTTCGGCCGAAGAAAATGACCACCAGGGCTTCGGACACTTATTGGAAACTTAGCAATAGCCGGCCAATCTGTCAACATAATTGACCATCTTGCTTCCTTTCACTTTTTTAGCCTTTATTTCGGCCTGCTCCTGAAGGCCAATTTCTCCATTGACTCGCGGGTTGCGATATGGGTAATATGCCTCAACCCGGACCAGCCGGAACCAAAATTGGATATACGGAACATGTTAAATGCCTTGGCTGGTTCCGGGTTAACGGCCTGTTCTTTAATAAATTCTATCCATTTTGCGTAGAATTTTATTTTTAAGTAACTAATGTTATACGGCAACAAGGCCTATAAGGAGAAGAGGGATGGACGGTTTCGGATCGGAGAAAGCGCTCAGTTTCACAGAATCGATAATACGGGATATGACCCGGGTCTGCATTGCGCACCAGGGGATTAATCTCGCTCAGGGTTTTCCCGATTTTCCCGCGCCCCCGGAGATCAAGGAGGCCGCCGTTCGGGCCATCCGGGAAGATTTCAATCAATATGCCATTACCTGGGGGACACCGGCCTTACGCCGCGCCATTGCGGAAAAATTTGCCCGTTACAACGGTCTTGGGGTGGACCCCGAAAGGGAAATCACGGTCTGTTGCGGAGCAACCGAGTGCATGATCGCCTCCCTCATGGCCATCGTTAATCCGGGCGACGAGGTGATTATTTTTGAACCTTTTTATGAAAACTACGGCCCGGATTCGATTCTCTGCGGCGCTGTTCCGAGGTTTATTACGCTCCATGAGCCTGACTGGCGGTTCGATGAGACGGAACTGACGAAGGCCTTCAACAACAAGACCAAGGCCATTATTATCAATACACCGAATAACCCCAGCGGCAAAGTGTTCTCACGGGAAGAGCTTGCCTTTATCGCCGGGCTCTGCCAGAAATGGGGCGTTGTGGCCGTAACCGATGAAATCTATGAACACATCCTCTACGACGGAGCGCAGCACGTCAGCATGGCTTCCCTTTCAGGCATGGAACAGAGAAGCGTTACCATCAACTCGATCTCGAAAACCTACAGCCTCACCGGATGGCGGATAGGCTGGGCAATTGCCTCTCCTGCCATTACCGCTGCCATCCGCAAGGTTCATGATTTCCTTACCGTCGGGGCACCCCATCCCCTTCAGGAAGCTGCGGCCGAGGCTTTAAAAATCAACGACTCGTATTACGAAAATCTGGCTATGGAATATAGGCAAAAGCGGGATTTCCTCTTTTCCGCCCTCACCGAGACCGGCTTTAAGGCTTTTAACCCCCAAGGGGCCTATTACATCATGACCGATGTAAGTCACTGGGGGGTAACCGATGATGTGGCCTTCGCCCTTCAACTGATCAAGGAGGCCGGGGTGGCGACGGTACCGGGGAGCGCTTTTTACAGTTACCCCGAGCTTGGAAGGTCAAAAATCAGGTTTTGTTTTCCAAAGAAGATGGAAACGCTTATGGCGGCGGCTGAGGGACTTCGTAACTTCCGAAAGTGTTAAGTCAACTGCCCCGTAGGGGCACCCTCTTCCGGGTAAACTCCCGAACGAGGTACAGATTCTTACAAAACACCTTTGTGCAGTATTTCTACGATTATTAGCGCACCGGAAAATCGAAAGTGGTCTCCGGGTAGGGTTCATCCTTTAGGGTGAAATGCCACCACTCCTGGGCGTAGGGGGAAAAGCCGTATTTCTGCATCAAGGTCCGGAGCAACAGACGGTTGGCCCGTTGGCTGGGGAATGCCGAGAGGTTGTCCGGCCACGATTCGGGGCCGAACCAGTCGAAAGGGCTGCCCATATCCATCTCGCTTTTATCGGCCAGGTTAATGAGGGTCAGATCAACGGTGCTCCCCCTGGAATGACTGGACTTCCCGGCGATATAGCCGTCGCGAAATAAGTTCTCCTTATCGACGTCAGGATAATAATTTTTTTTTGTTTTCGTGTCCCCCAGATCCTTGGCCCAGCGGATAAAATGGTTTACCGCCTGTTGGGGGCGATAGGCGTCATAAACCTTGAGCCCTAATCCGAAGGGTTTTAATTCTTCCTGAACCTTCTTCAACGCTTCAGCCCCTTTTTGGGTAATAATGCACCTCGGGGCCAGGTATCCGTCCACACGCTGCCCTACGAAATTCCGGTCGGAAAAATAACGAGGTTCCTGTGTGATATCGGGGACGATCTGTTCAAGGTAGACAAATCCTTCGGGCAAAGGCCTTTGTTGGGCCTGGGCCATAGATCCGATGAACAGGAACAACCCAAAGAGGACGACCAGGGCAGGGATGAAACGTTTCATTTTTTTACTCCTTTGGTTAACGGATCTCATCGACGGTCAAGGGGAACAGGGAGAGGGGTTCGCATCGGTCCGGGTGGATGACAATTGGGTTTTCGTAACGGAAGCCGATGTCTTCCTCGGGGCAGGCATACTGGATGGCACAGATCAACAGTTCTCCGGCCTGATAAACATGATCCGGGTTGGTCCAGTAGGGAAACGGCCCGTCGTTGTAAACCGATGCGCCATTCGTCGCCCAAAAGACCGATACCGTCAATGGACGATGTTCTATTACCGGGGATCGCCCCCTGAGACAGCCATTAAGTGCTGCAATGGAATTTAGCGCGGGCGGAGATTCTTGATTTCTACTAGTTCATCCGGATCACCGCTTCCATCGGTCCAGCGGACCTTATAAATTCCATCGCCTTCTTTGGAAATAATTTTTCCATTGTACCATTTCCCTTTATAAAAACCTTGCACCAACATTTGCTCGGGGTTCAGCCATTCATCCGGGTCGTCTGAGCCGTCCACCCAGGTGACTTTACAAAGCTGGTCCTTTACCTCGATGACCTTGGCCTTGTAGAGTCCTCCTTTATAAAGGCCGGTAACGATCTGGCCTACCTTGCAGTACTCGGCGAAGACTTGAGTGGATCCCAGGATAAATGTGGTAACAAAAAGGATGGCGAAGAAAGTTTTTGTTTTCAAGACGAGATTCCTCCATATTATCCGTTTAAAGTGTCAAATGTGGGTTTTGCTCGGATAATATGTAACAAAATACTCGCCTAAGTCAATTTTAAATTTTGCGGAATTGAAAAAAACTTTTGGAACAGCCGACCTGATCAATAATTGTCTTGTTTTTAATATCGGCGTCGGTAAATACAGGCTGGTGGTCCGGGTAAATTTCTTCGCTCAAAGGATGTGGATTAAATACATTTTGAGTCACGAAGAATACGAAAAGCTTAATTTAAAAGGAGATCCAAAATGCCGTTAGACCGGGGAAAGGATTTTTCAAAAGACTTATTTCCGTTGAAGGTCATAAAGAACGAAGAAGAATACCAGGATGCCCTAAAATCCATGGAAGCGATTTTTGACGCAACGGAAGGCCCCCTCGCGGATTATGCCGAGACCCTGACCCTTCTGATTGAAAAGTATGAAGAATCCCTTCATGCCCTCCCTGAAGCCTCCGGAATAGAGGTACTAAAATTCTTAATGGATCAAAACGGATTAAAACAAAAGGATCTGGCCGAAGTTTTAGGCGGCAAATCCACTGTCTCCGAACTGCTTCATGGCATGAGGCCTTTAAATTTAAACCATATAAGACTTTTGTCCAAGCGGTTTAATGTCAGACCGGCGACGTTTGTATAACTTTACCTCACCGGGTGGGATATATGAAATCGAAACGTCGCGTCATGCCCGAACAGTTGTCAAAATGAGGAAATTGATCAAAGGGTTTGTCCTCTTTATCCACAGCTTGCTTTCGCGATATAGCCTTGCCCCTGAATGTCTTCAAAATCCATGGTGCGGTCGATGGCGCCGCCCTCGGCGATCTCGATAAACCGGTTGGCCACGGTGGCAACGAACTCCTGATCATGCGAGGCAAACAGGATCACCTCACTGAAGGCAATCAAGGCATCATTGAGGGCGATGATCGATTCCAGGTCCAGGTGGTTGGTCGGCTCATCAAGAATCAGGACATTGGCTCCGGTCAGCATCATACGCGACAACATACAGCGGACCCGCTCGCCGCC
>CAZVHO010000247.1:0-1690 GCA_964627515.1 uncultured Thermodesulfobacteriota bacterium
TTTTCACGGGAATGACGTAAATCGGCGCTTTTGGACTTTTTACGAACGCATCAAAGTTCTGGAAAAAGATAACGTTTAGAGTTATGATAAAAAATATCTGACAGGATTAAGGTAATCCTGTAAATCCTGTCTAAGCGCAGCGGTCTTTCCTGATAGCGGGCAGACCCACAATCAGGAACTATGCCGGATATGGACGATTTCTCCATCCCGGACCACATAATCCTTGCCTTCCAAACGAAGCTTTCCCTTATTCTTGACCTGATTCAAACCCCCGAGTTCGATCAACTCTTCAAAACCCACCACCTCGGCCCGGATGAACCCTTTGGCCAGGTCCGAGTGGATGGTAGCCGCAGCCTCCAGGGCCGTGGCCCCCCGGCGAATCGTCCAGGCCCGGACCTCGTCTTCTCCGACGGTGAAAAAGGATTGAAGACCAAGGATATCATAGGCAAGCTGTAAAACCCGGCTGCGGCTTAATTCGGTAATAGCATATTCTTCCATGAACAGGGCGGCATCCTCCGGGGATAATTCGGACATCTCCTTTTCCAGCCGGGCGGAGAGATAGACTACAGCACTGGATTGATGATCATAGTTAATAGCAGGACCCTTCCCATCGTCCCCGGTATTGACCACCACTAAAACCGGTTTGAGGGACAGAAACCCATAACCCTTTAAGGGTTTTAAGGCCTCGACACTCAGTTCCAGATCCCTTAAGGGTTTTTCTTCTTCCAGGGCGGCTTGCATGGTTTCAAACCATTGCTTCTCTTTGAGGGCCTGTTCCCGGTCCAGTGCGCCTTTTTTGAGTCCTTCCAACAAACGCTCATACCGGCGTTCAATAGCCGTCAGGTCCTGCAATAAAAATTCGGTATCCAAGAGGGCCAGATCCCTGCGGGGATCGACAGAGCCTTCACTTGAGGCCACGGCTGGATTATCAAAGGCCCGGACCACATGGGCAAAGGCATCCATTTGCCCGAGGAGGTTGACAAAGGCCCCGGGGAGTCCTTTTTTGCTGATCCCTTTATCCAGGCCGGCGATGTCGGCAAAGGTTACCTTGGCATAAATGGTCTTTTTAGGTTGAAAGATCCGGCTGAGCCGATCAACCCTCGGGTCCGGGACCTCGGCCACGGCGGTATGAATTTCCAGCTTTCCGGAAGAAAAGGCCGAAACGGCTTTTTCTCCTCCGGCCAGGGCCTGAAAAAGGGTCGTCTTTCCGGTTTGAGGCAGTCCAATAATTCCAATTTGCATTTTTTTAGTATGCCTTAATATTGGTCCGGGGTCAAGGGAAGGTTGGTTTGAGATTTTTTTATCCTTTACAATTATTAGACCGGCCAAGTAATATCATATTAAACTTGGGGCTATAGGCGATGGGCCAGAGGCAATAGGTAAAACGATTTTATGGTTTTTTTCGCCTATAGCTTATGGCCTCTTGCAACCTGCAACTTGCAACTTGCAACTTTATTTTTTGCGTTAAGGAAAAGGATATGGATGGAACCGGTGCTTGCGGTATCAACTGTTTTACCTGTAAACTTTTTGTAGACGGCAAGTGCAGCCCTTGCGGGTCTGGTAAGTCGGAAAGGGCCACCCGGAAATTAGCCACTCAACTAAGACTCATGGGCGGTGTCTGCCCGATCTTAAATTGCGCCCTGGAACGGGGAGTGGAATTCTGTCTTCGTGACTGTGAAAGCTTTCCCTG
>CAZVHO010000247.1:1790-5226 GCA_964627515.1 uncultured Thermodesulfobacteriota bacterium
GAATATTCTTTTGATGTCGGTACGGCCGGCTCCACTTCTTTGATATTCCAGTCCCTCCTGCTTCCCCTGACTTTGTCCGGCGGCGATTCCCTGGTCCGCTTAAAAGGAGGCACCCATGTCCCCTGGAGCCCGCCTTTTCATTATCTCGAATTGGTCTTCCTTCCGGTTTTGGTCCGCATGGGGATTCAGGTCCATATGGAATTAAAAAAATGGGGTTGGTATCCCAAGGGAGGCGGAGAGATTGAGGCCCGCATCAAACCCGTAGGACAATTAACCCCTCTTTCCATTCCCCACCCCTGGAAGCCCGATTGGATCAAGGTCTTCTGCGCCTCGTCTCATCTTCCCGACCATATCCGGGAACGGGAAAAACAGCGAATTGAAAAACATCTCAGCCAAAAAGACCTCAAGGCCCACTATGAATTGATAGAAGGGCCTTCTCCGGGGCAAGGGAATATCGTCTTTATTGCCTCAGGGGGAGGCCCGGGCTACGCCGGTTTTTCTTCTTTGGGCCGGAGGGGGAAAAGGGCCGAACAGGTGGCCGATGAGGCAGTAGATTCTCTGCTGGCCTTCATGGAATCCGGGGCCTCGGTGGAGGAACATCTGGCCGATCAATTGGTCCCCTATCTGGCCCTGGCCCAAGGACCTTCGGAAATCCTGGTCCAGCGGATTTCTTCTCACCTGCAAACCAATCTCTGGGTAGTCCGACAATTTTCCCAGGTTGATATGAAGCTAAAGGAAGAAGGGGCGCTCGGAAGGTTAAAAAATATCCAACCCCATGACGACCTAAGTTCTTTGGGTGAAAGGTTGCAATCTCCCTGCCAATGTTATATATTACCCATCAAAAATAATTGAAATGATGGAAACGGGTCCCGCCCTTGGCGGGATTAACGGGATTAACTGGTATCGTATGGCCTGGATTCCCGCCTGCGCGGGAATGACGGGTTTTTACGATTTCATCAGAATTATAATTAGGAGAAGAAAGATTATGTCTCATCATGATAAGGATCAACCCGCCGAGAAGGCGGATTATTTTTTTGCTGAATTAGAAAATGGGGAATTGGTCATGAAACCATTTTGCCAATGCGGAAACCAACTGGAAGAAAATTACTTTTGTGAAAAATGCCAGCGCCAGTGCCGTTGCACCGATGTGGTCTGTGCCGATGAAACAACCTTTCGCTTTATCCAGGATCACCCCCCATTTAAAAAATTAAAATTCTATATTGCATCTAAGTAAAAAAACGGTTCAAGGTCAAAGGTCCAAAGTCCAGGGTATAAGGTATAAGGTGTTTAGCTGAAATTAAAAATAGAATAATAAAATAAATATGTTATCTTATATGTCTCGTTGAGACCTTCGTCGAGATAACCTGCAGGGTGAGAAAGGAAGTTTAAATCATGAAAGAAAACGAATCAGCCATTAAACCGGTAGCCCCGGGAGAGGGGATCATGCCGGTCCATGGGACCTTTAATTTTCAATGCGGCCCTGGGGTTAAATGTTTTACCCGTTGTTGCCGGGACGTAACCATTGTATTGACCCCTTACGATATCCTGCGTTTAAAAAACCGCTTGGGCATCCCTTCCGAGGATTTTATCGATCAGTATACCCTGCCCCTGACCAAAAGCGATTCCGGACTGCCTGTTTTTATCCTCAAAATGGATGAAGATACGGATAAACGCTGCCCCTTTGTCAGCGCCGAACAAGGGTGCACCGTCTATTCCGAGAGGCCCTGGGCCTGTCGGATGTACCCTCTGGACACCCGTGAAGGCGATGAAGGGGACGAGGAATATTTTATAACCGCCGACCCCGGGCAATGTCTGGGATTAGCGGAAAATCACCCCCTGACCGCGGAAGAGTGGGAAAAAGGACAAGGACTGGATATCTATCAAGAGGTCGAAGAACTGTTCAATCAAATCACCTCGGCCCAACGTATCTGGGGGGATCATAAATTGGACGGCAAGGTCCAAAATATGGTCCTGCTGGCTTGCTATAATACTGAAAGGTTCAGAAAATTCGTCTTTGAAAGCAATTTCCTGAAGCTTTTCGACCTTTCTCCGGAAGAGATGGACATCCTCAAAACCGATGACCTGGAGCTGCTGAAACTCGGCTTTAAATGGCTGCAATTCGGCCTCTTAGGAAGGTCGACCCTCCCCATTCGGGAAGAGGTTATTAAAGCCAAGGAAAAAGAATTGGGGATCACTCTGCCAAAGGATGACGGCCTCTGGAAGAATCCGGAGATCAAAACCGGCAAATAGGGAGACAGAATGTTTAAGGAGCGCTATGCTTGAGGAGCATCCCGCGCAGATAACTATTCTTGATGGTCTCGTAAAAACTCGTCATTCCCGCGAAGGCGGGAATCCAGGCTAACCGTAACCACTTAAAAGGACTGGATTCCCGCCTTCGCGGGAATGACGAAAAGAGACGAGTTCCGACTTTTTACGAGTTCATCATTTTTTATATTCAAAATCTTGGCAATCTGCGTCGATCTGCGTCCAAAAAGGAATTTCCTATACTATGAACTTATTTAAAACCTATGAAACCTCCTGAAACTTTTACCTATCTGGAAGGGGACGCCTTTTCATTTGCCTGCCATTCGGACCTTTCCTGTTTTACCGAATGCTGCCGGGACTTGAATCTGGTCCTGACTCCTTATGATATCCTCCGGCTGAAAAAAAGCCTGGCCTTGACGTCAGCCGATCTTTTAGATCAATACACGACCATCAAACCTCATGAACATAATGGCTTTCCGGCTGTCTTGCTGAAAATGCAGGATGACGAAGGCCGGAGGTGTCCGTTTGTCACGCCGGCCGGTTGCCGAATCTATGAAGACCGTCCCGGGGCCTGCCGGATCTATCCGATTGGCCGTGGTTCTTCAAGGACCAAAGGCCAGGAAGGCGCCAGGGAAATCTTTTTTGTAGTCAAAGAATCCCATTGTCGGGGTTTTTATGAACCAAAGGAATGGACGGTTTCGGACTGGTCAAAGGACCAGGGGCTCAAACCCTATACCTTTTATAATGATCTTTGGACCGAAATCATCACCCACAAAGGCTCCCTGGGGCCGGAAGAGATGGTTCCCCAAAAACTCCAGATGTTTTTTATGGCCAGCTACAACCTCGATCAGTTCCGCCAGTTTGTTTTCAAGAGTACTTTTTTACAACGCTTTCTCATCCCTGAAGAAACCGTCCGGAAAATGGAATCGGACGATGAAGAACTTCTCAAGCTGGGCTTGGAGTGGCTTAAGTTCGTCCTTTTTGGGGAAAAGGTTATTCCTCTGAAATAGGAAGCGGAGGGCTAATGCTTGAAGGCCCGCTGGCCGGTGAAATTTTTCTTGCTCCGTGGTATCATTTTTAGTATCATTTAGTCCACATGAACAAAAAACAACAGAAAATACTATCACGCATCACGAACAAACCAACCTGTGCGTATATTACTTGGGATGAA
>CAZVHO010000248.1:0-3826 GCA_964627515.1 uncultured Thermodesulfobacteriota bacterium
ACACGGACGAATTACCGGATCAAGTCCTGACCGAATAAGGGGAAAGAATCGCCTATTACGGCCTTGCGGCCGAGGAGGACGATTGATGACCCGATACGAGATCATCATCTATTGGAGCAACGATGACGAAGCTTTCGTTGCGGAGGTTCCGGAACTTCCGGGGTGCGCCGCCCACGGCAAGACCCCTGATGAGGCCCTATCGAACTGCAGCGACGCTATGGAGTTGTGGTTACGTACCGCAATAGAGTTCGGCCGATCAATCCCGGAGCCGACGGGGCGCCGTCTCCAATATGCTTAAAACGAACCGGCGCAGAACCACAGCCTCCACCAGACAGGCGATAAGCCACTGTTTCTCGCTTTGCTCGGTTAACCTCGGTGGCGCCAATGTGGCGTTGCCCCTGTCGGTGCCCTGTCCCGGTCGGCTGCGCCAACCAGGCCATTGGACGCCGATGTCCCTCGCTCGCATGGGCCTTAGGCCCCCGCAAGCTTCGGGCCACGGGTCAACGCCGCATTATGTCAGAATTCTAAGGAGATCATGACTATGAAGAGCTTAACTATGGTTCTGTTGATTGGTCTGTCACTGGGCATACCCTTTAGTGAATGTATCGCCCAAGATAAGTACCAGATTGCCACATCATCTGACGGCAATGTATACCGAATGGACAAAACATCCGGAGAAGTTTGGTTGATCAAGGCAGGGTCCATGGAAAAAGTTCAAGGAAGGGACTTCAGACTGAAAATAGGAAATAGATATGTAGGAGAGGACCTTTACTCATTTACTTACCTTGGGAAAGGACAGCTAGGAGAAATAAAGACACTTGATGATTTCTGGAAGGAGAAGAAGAAATAAAAATTCTAACCCATCAATCCGGCGGACGGATATCTTACAGCCGGGACTGATCCGGGCGTTATGTTTGAGTATAGAAGTGAGAAGAGATGAAAGACCCTTCACCGAGTAAGGATGATAGAAGTCGTAGAGTGTGGTTCGCACCTAAGGGTGGGTGGGAAGGGGTGAGAGCCGCAATTGAAAAGAAAGCAGATTTGGAAAGCGAGGACTGGAAAGATGTATGTAACAAAGACTATAAGGCGGAAATAGAGGAAAGTGTCCCACACATTTTTCTTTCTCGATCACCACTAACTCTCGGACATTCGCAGCTCGTTATCCCATCTCCGTCGTGGAGTACTGCTGAGAACCCTGCCTCTGAAGCCAGCTTCTTTGAGATTGCATCGGTTATCATAGTCAGGGCGCTTCAAACGTATCAACAGGCCTTCTCGAACAAAGCCAGTTTAGTTCAAGAAGAGGATATATTCAGGGCATTATCGGAAAGCACTTATTCATATGGCCAGTACATGAAGACCTTGGTCGTCCGGGCTAGCGCTGAGGAAAAAGCCGGGAAGCAATACAAGGTTCACCTTGTACCATATCTCAGATCCCATGAGGCAGAATGCCTGAAACGATTTCGTGCTCTGCACGCCGTAACACCAGACAGAAAAGGAGGTCTTATAGGGTGGCTCGGAGACAGAGAAACCGAAGTGGATAGATGGGAGTTAGAGTGGTGCTGGCCTGATGTTTCTCACGACCAAATTGCCAACGAAGTATGGAACCTCTCTCAACTAGCGAGTAGGTTAAATCAGAATTGGTTTAAGAAACATGAAAGCTTTGGATGAGAAGGCATAACCACTAAGGATTGAGACGATCCTGAAAGGTCGTTTCAATCCATTGTTCAAGAAGCCCGGCGATATTTTAAAGGATTTATATAGGGTAAAGGTTCGACGAGGGATGAACTGAGGAGTGGTTCATGGAGTGAGTAACAGACTCACTGGATTGAAGAACTCCATTAAATTTGCCGAGTATTAGAAAGTATGGTATTTTCTTTCAGGCGAAGGACCTGAGCAAACCGCTCGAACCGGCCTCTGGAGGAAAGGGGATTTTGGAATGGTTAAAGAAATTGGAGATGTTGCTTTTGAAAAAGAAGTTGTCGGAAACGAAGAGCCTGTTCTTTTATTGATTTATGCCCCCTGGTGCGGGGACTGCAGACGGATCATGCCTGTTATAAACGATTGCTCGGAATTGCCGGAGTTTAAGCAGGTCTGTTTCCGGCAAATGGATGTCGATAAAAATCCGCAGACCAAAAAGAATCTGAATGTTGAGCGGTATCCGACCCTGTATCTGTTCAAGAACGGTCGGAAGGTGGCGGAACGGACAGCCGAAGTGCCTGCTGAAGAACAAAAGGCGATAATTCAATCCATTTTGGAGGGTTGTTGAATTAGTAAGCTTTTCGGAAAAACGTATGAGGGGAGGGAAATACCCCATCAAACGTCTTTCGGGGATTCTCTGGTCACTGGATGGCTTTCTATTGCGTGGCTATGGCCATATTGTATTCGGCAATTCATGTTGAGGAGCATGATGAAACCCGGAGATGTCTTAACGGACACCCAGTATCTCCTTCGGCCAAGTTTTGTGAGCAGTGCGGGGCAAAGGTAATTGAACAATAAGAACTCAGACAACAAGGGCATGAAGCAGATTGCCCAAAAACGGGCCTCCCGCTTATGCCCGGGGCGGCGCCGTTGGAGCAAGTACCCAAAGCCCGAAGGGCTGAGAATAAATAAAAAGGAGAAACAAAACCAATGACAGGAATGATAGGATGGTTTGCCTTATATTTGGTCGTTTTTATTGCTCTGCTCCTTATCCTTCGCGGTTTTTGTTTGATCGGGGCCAATCAAGTCGGCATCCTTACTAAAAATATGTTTGGCAAAAAAATGCCTGAAGGACAAATAATCGCGCGTCATGGGGAAATAGGGGTTCAGGCCAAGACTCTGATGCCCGGACTTTATTGGAGGCTGCCTATAATTTGGTCATTTGCCAAAATTCCGGTAGTGACGGTAGAGATTGCCAGTATCGGTATCGTCGAATCTATTGACGGCGAACCGCTGCCCAAAGGCAGAGTGTTGGCCGACGAAGTCGAGTGTAATCAATTTCAAGATGCGGAGATGTTCTTAGCCAACCATGGAAAGAAGGGACCTCAGGTTGGAATTCTACGTCCAGGCACCTACCGGATTAATACTAAACTGTTCAATATTACCAAGGCTCCCGCGGTAAAAATTGCTGAAAATACCATCGGTATCGCCGTGGCTAAAGATGGTATTCCCCTGCCGACCGGCTATGTCATCGCCCCGAAAGCTTTAAATGATGACGGTACCGAAGCAGACCACAAAGCTTATCAAAATGGGCAGCTCTTTATCGATAGCAAAGGATACCGGGGGCCGCAGTTGGATACCCTGCAGCCGGGAATCTATTACATCAATCCGGACTTATTTGATATTAAAGTTGAAAGTGTAGCCGAGGTCCTTCCCGGTTATGTTGCAGTAATCAGGTCCAACGTGGGCTTGGAGTTGGAGAGGACACCCGAAGGGCCTGATCGACCTACCGGTGAGGGAAAATTCAGTGGTCCGATCCATGAAGATGTTGAGAAAATACTGATAACCGATAAATACACGCGCGGCATCTGGAGAGAGCCGATAGCACCTGGGAAATACAATCTAAATGCCATTGCTTTTTCCGCTTATCAAGTGCCTACTTCCGCCGTGACCATCGATTGGGCAACCGAGGGAAGAATCGGGACAGAGGTAAAGGGAGTTAAACCAACGGAGGCTAAGGCTGCGGGGGTCCTGTACAGTTTTGATCCCTTGAAGGTGACTTCTAAAGATGGCTTTCAACTGGAAGTCAATGTTCGCATGGTGATTCGAATTCAACCCGGTAATGCAGCCTATATCATAGCCAGATTCGGGTCCGTGGCCAATCTGATCGATCAAATCGTACATCCGC
>CAZVHO010000248.1:3926-5123 GCA_964627515.1 uncultured Thermodesulfobacteriota bacterium
ATCATAGCCAGATTCGGGTCCGTGGCCAATCTGATCGATCAAATCGTACATCCGCTGATCGATTCATCTTTCAGGAATAAAGCCGGCGAGAAGAAAGCGATTGACTTTTTCCAAAGCCGGACGGACTTACAAACCGAAGCACTGGCCCACGCCAAGGAGAGATTTTCCGAGTACAACGTAGAGGCTCAAAACTTACTCATTGCCTATATCGATATACCTAAGGACTTGCTGGATACTCAAACCAAAAAGGAGATTGCCAATCAGCAGCAAGCCCAGTATGACCAGGAGGCGCTGGCTCAAGAAAAACGTATTGCGGTCATGGAAAAATCCTCCCGGGCTGATAAACAGAAAGATGTTATTGATGCCAAATTATCGATAGACATCAATAATGATAGGGCTGAAGCCAAAGTTAAGGAAGCTGACGGCAATAGGCGCTCCGTGATTCTTCAAGCTCAAGGGACAAAGGAATCTACAATACTGGTAGCTCAAGGTACCAAAGAATCCACAATACTGGTGGCTGATGGCAATTCTTACAAAAGCAAGATTGAGGGCGACGGGATTGCCGCTGCTTACAATGCCCAGAAAGAGGCCATTGGTCAGCAGAATGTAGCGATAATCAAACTTATTCAGGAGATAGCGGCCGGTAAGATTCAGATTGTGCCCCAGGTCTTGGTCGGGGGTGGAGATGCCTCAACGAGCGGAAACCTTTTCAATGCCTGGTTATCGCAAATGATTTCCCAAAACGTACCGAAGAATGAGGGGAAAGAGATAAATAACGGTTGAATAATAAATAAGCACTAAAATTAGTGCCCTAATAATTAATTATGCCTTTAATGGATTATTTATAATGCTTATTAGTTGATATTTTTTTGGATGAGGTAGTCAGGTCTCCGTTAGAATCCCGCGGGTTCAGCCGAAGAGGTGATCCATGGATTTCAGGACCATGAGTGATAAGGCCATTCTGACCGAATTGGGCGAACGGGTAAGCCGCCAGAGGCTGAACCGCAATGTCACCCAAACCGATCTTGCCGAAAAGGCGGGGGTGGCCCGGATTGTCGTCCAACGTCTGGAGGGCGGCCGGGGGTGTACGTTGGAGAATCTGATTCGCATCCTCCGCGCCCTGGAGCTTTTAGATCAACTAGACGCTTTTCTGCCGGAGCCGGGACTTAGCCCTTTGCAATTGGCAAAGTTTAGAGG
>CAZVHO010000249.1:0-5049 GCA_964627515.1 uncultured Thermodesulfobacteriota bacterium
CCACCTGCGGCTGGATGATGTGGAACTGGCTGACCAGTTCCCTGACCTGCGGGGCTACTTTGGTTTTGTTCGACGGGTCTCCCTTTTACCCCGATGCCGGGGCCCTCTGGAAACTGGCCCAGGATGAAAAGGTCACCGTTTTCGGGACCAGTGCCCGCTATATCGCCGCCATAGATAAGGAAGGGCTCAAACCGGGAAACACCTATGACTTGAGCCTTTTAAGGGCTGTCTTATCCACCGGGTCGCCTCTTCCCGTTGAAGGGTTTCACTATATCTACAAGGAAGTGAAAAAGAATATCCAACTGTCCTCTATCGCCGGCGGCACCGATTTGAACGGCTGTTTTGCCCTGGGGTGTCCTATTCTACCGGTCTACGAAGGGGAACTTCAGTGCCGCGGTTTGGCCATGAAGGTGGCGGCTTTTAATGATTTAGGAAAGCCGGTGATCAACCAATTAGGGGAACTGGTCTGCACCCTTCCCTTTCCCTCCATGCCCCTTTATTTTTGGAACGATCCGGACAATGCGAAATATTTAAGCGCCTATTTCAAGACTTTCCCCGGGGTCTGGTGCCACGGCGATTTCATCGAGCTCACTGAAAACGGCGGGGTGGTCATTTGCGGACGCTCCGATGCCACCCTCAACCCCGGCGGAGTCCGAATCGGAACGGCAGATATCTACCGCCAGGTAGAGACCCTGCCTGAGATCGCCGACAGCATCGTCATCGGCCAGGATTGGGACAATGATGTGCGGATCATTCTTTTTGTTAAACTGGCCTCCGGCGTGGAGCTGAATGAGGCCTTGCTGAATAAAATCAAAAAGACCATCCGGGACAACACCTCCCCCCGCCATGTGCCGGCCAGGATCATCCCGGTGACCGATATCCCCTACACGATCAATACGAAAAAAGTGGAGCTGGCGGTCAGGAATGTCGTTCACGGCAAACCGGTTTCAAACAAGGATGCCCTGGCCAATCCCGATGCCCTGGACCTGTATAAGGATCTGCCGGAGCTCCGAAAGGGAGAATGACATGATGTTATGTGGTAAACTTATTGTTGACCAATACTTAAGCCCCTATGCATTGCCCAATTTTTAGAAGGCAGAGAAGACTTGTTTCAGTAGAGAATTTGGGGATGTTATTCTAAAAACTTATTCAGATCTTCTAGAAAAATACGCTTATGTCTGGAGAGACAGAGTATCTACTTATTGGGGTATTAAACCTTAAAAGCCTCTTTAGTATGTTCCCTGCCTTTGCGAGGCCGGGGCCCATCTGCCGATTGTCCGGGAGGAGACCTTTGCCCCGATCCTTTACCTGATCCCTTACCATACCCTGGAAGAGGCCGTCGCCATCAACAATGGGGTCCCCCAGGGGCTGACCTCGGCCATCTTCACCCGGGACGTTCAGGAAGCGGAATTATTCTTGAGTCCGCAAGGGTCGGACTGCGGCATCGCCAATGTCAATATCGGCACTTCGGGCGCCGAAATAGGCGGGGCCTTCGGCGGAGAAAAGGAAACCGGTGGCGGCCGGGAGGCCGGTTCCGACGTCTGGAAGGCCTATATGCGGCGTCAAACCTGCACCATCAACTGGTCCGGGGACCTTCCCCTGGCCCAGGGGATCCGCTTTTAAACCGGCTGAACCCGCAATGATTCTCGTCCGCTTCTTTTGAGCAGGCCGAGGGCGCCAAGAAAAACCACCCGGCCCATAACGCCCTGGTTTGCCCTATTTCAAATCTCTCAATGGGGATCATTCCCCGGACCTAACAAATCTTCTTTACATTAGGGAAGATATCGCATATAGTATCCCTGCTATGAAGAAAGATACGAATGTGATTTTATCATAAAAGAAGGCCATAAGGGTTCTGAAGCCATCCAGGTTGTCCTATACCTTGACGGACGAAAAAACCAAAAAGCGTGAAATTCGGGGCCTGGTAGTTGCCTGTAGAGAATTTGGATTGAAGTCCGGCATTATCATAACCAACGATGCCCCGGAAACCTTTACCATTGAAAGGATAAAAATAACCGCCATTCCCTTTTCTCTCTGGTTATTAACCGACGCACTTTGAAAATAAGCCGGTAATAGACCCGCCAAAAGCTACCTGACGTTTCTTTCCAGTTTGCCGATGTCGCTTTTTTGCCCGAAAAATGGGTAACATTAAACTTCAGATCAATTAGTTCGCCGACCAGCCGCCCTCCAAATCTCTTAAAATTTTCCAAAAGATTTTGGCTATCCCGGCTGTCCAACTCAGCAACGAAGGGGAGCATTTCCGCATTTTTTCCAATGGATCTCAGTCCATTCTCACCGCCCCCGCCTTTCAGTGGCTGTCAAGATTGCCCTGAAATAATTAAAAATTTGAAGAAAATTTAATATGGCCGTTGCCTAAAAGAATGCTTGATTAAAAGGAAGAGGCGGTTTTCTTTTTTCGGAAGGTTTTTTCCATCTTCATCAGAATCTTGCCGAATTCGGTGGCGTGTTTTTTCATGACCAGGGCGGCCTTGGCGGGATTTCCGGCCAAAACCGCCTCGACGATAGGGCGGTGCATCCCGGCCGGGTGGAGATAGGGAAAATCCGGCTCGGCCGCTATTTGAACAACCCGAAGGGTCACCTCGACAACAAGAGTGGATCAAGGCCTCATAGAAACGATTGCCGCCCATCTCGGCCAGGATGAAATGGGGGGAGAAGACGTTCGTGAATAATGTGCATTATAATCTTTAAGGTCCGAGATAGGTGTGTTTCTAATAAATTCCGTATTCCTGAACGGCATCGGTTAGGGCCTGAACATTTTGGGGCTTGGCTTCATCAGGTATGCCCATGGAGCAGTCGATGATCAAGCCACCATTGTCCCCGAAGATATCAATCAGCTCTTTAACATCGTCCTTCACCTGCTGGGGTGTACCCATACACATCAAGGAGGCCGGCACATTCCCCCAAAAACACATCCTATCCCCCAACAGTTTCTTGGCCTTTTTTCGGTCCACCTGGTCAAAGTGACCTAAGATTTTTTTCGGGGGCAGCTCTTGTAGATATTCCAACCTCGGGGTATAGTCCCCCTCGAACAAAGGAATCGGGGTATACCCGGCCTCGATCAGCTCCAATACCAGGGTCTTGAAGCTGGGCCAATAAAACCTGGCAAACTGTTTGTCGGACATGAATCCGGCAGCCCCGCGGTGCATGGGAATAAAGATCCCCTTGTTCTTAACCTCCTCGGCCCAGCGGATGGAGCTGCCGATGGTCAAAGGAGTGAACATTTCTACGGCCGCTAACAGCTTGTCCGGGACCCGGTACATGTCCAGCATGGACCCGCGCATCCCCCGCAAAGTATCAGAGATCAAGTCGAAGGCCGTAAAGGTTATTGCCCCGAAAGAAAAGGGAAACCCCAGATTCATCATTTCCAGAGTATAATGTGCACTGAGCACTTTCTCTCTGACATGGACCTCGGCCAGTTCCAGGGCTTTTTTAAGCAACTCCACCATGGGCGGTGCGGAGACCACATCACCCAGGAGCATGGGCAGCATATAAGCATTCGATAGATAAAGTAAAGGCGGAGCCGGCATCCGGGTCAGTTCGCTAATAGGTGCCAGGGTGGTGGAAATGCGGGGCCAGAGCTTTTTCACTGCAAACCCGTCAGAATCGGCTAACACCTCGTCGTATTCCTCGGCCGTCATATATTCGCCCTCAACCCATTGGAAGGGCTGGTCATCAGGGAGACCGCCCCCGGGCCATTTGAATTGCTTCATGCCCAAGATTTCCAGGGGTCGGGCCGGCAGAAGTGCGCCGAAGGGAACGGCGGCATCCCAGTTGTGCTGGACCGCTGCCTCTTTCCAGGACTGGGTGGTTTTTTCGGTATTATACATAGCTTCTTTGTTGGAGATTCCCCTGACCCTGGTGGGATAATAGTGAACAACCAGAGGGGCTACGGGCACCCGATCCGGTCTTCGCAGATTCAAGGCATCGTCCAGCCGCTTTTTCCGGGCCAGAAATTCCGGCAAGGGGTTAAAGTCTAAAACTTCATTTTGGAAATTTGCCTCAGACATTTTTTCCCTTTCTGTATTTTTTTATTCCGCAATCCGAAATCTGCAATCCGAAATTAATTGATCCACTGCTTGCAAAGATTGACGGCCGCGGCGGCATCCTTCCCGTAAGCGTCGGCCCGGGCGTACTTCTTCACTTCGTCATCCATCTGACCGCCGCCGATCATGATTTTCACCTTATCCCGCCAACCGGCTTCTTCTATGGCTTTGACGGTCTTTTCCATGGAGTCGAAGGCCAGGGTCAGAAAACCGCTCAGGCCCACAACCCGGGGCTCGAATTCCCTGACCTTGTCCACAAAGACCTGGACCGGTACGTTGATCCCGAGATCCAGAACCTCATAGCCGTTGACATCCAGCATGAAGGTGACGATGTCCTTGCCGATGTCGTGGATGTCCCCGGCCACGGTGCCGATAAGGACCTTGCCCTTTTTTTGAGGGGCCTCTCCTTTTTTAAGCAAAGGCTTGACCTTTTCCGAGATGGCTTTGAGGATTTCACCGGCTAAGACCAGATCGGGGATAAAGTATTCCTCGGTTTCGAAGCGCTTGCCTACGATTTCCATGGCCGACCGGGCATCATCTAAGATGCTCAGAGGATTGGTTTCGGCCTGGATCAATCTATTAACCAAGTCATAGACTTCGGCTTCCTTCAGGTCGGCCATAAAGTTTATTAGTGTTTCGTTCATACTGACTCCTTAGAACTTTACTTTGTCTTTTCCTTTCAATCCAAGCATCTGTCTGGCTTCGTCAGGCGTGGCTATTTCTCTGCCCAGTTCTTGTGCCAATCTTGTTACTTTGGCTACCTACTCTCCATTGCTCTTAGCTTTGGTTTTTTTATCTAAATAAATATTGTCTTCCATTCCTATCCTGACGTTTCCTCCCAGCATCATGGCTAAAGCGGCCAGATTGAATGCCGCGGGGTAGCCAACGCCGATGACAGACCATCGGTAATTGTCAGGACCTAAGAGCTGGTCCGCAGTATGTTTCATATGAAGAAGACTTTCCGGCGTTCCGGGGATAAAGCCTG
>CAZVHO010000250.1:0-5034 GCA_964627515.1 uncultured Thermodesulfobacteriota bacterium
AGCCGATAGTAAAGGTCCTGCCGAAACCGGCCCTTGCGGACCTCCTCTTCAAGATTTCGGTTGGTCGTGGCCACGATTCGCACGTCGACTTTAATGGTCTGGGATGAGCCCAGGCGCTCAAACTCGTTATGCTGGATCACCCGGAGCAGTTTGGCCTGCAACTCCAGCGATAGTTCCCCTATCTCATCTAAGCAAAGGGTGGAGCCGTGGGCGACCTCGAATCGGCCTACCTGGCGGGTATCGGCCCCGGTAAAGGCCCCCTTCTCCCGGCCGAACAATTCGCTCTCTATTAAATTGGCCGGCAGGGTGGCACAATTGACGGTGATCAGCGGCCGATCTTTGCGGGGGCTCATGTCGTGGATAGCGGCAGCAATCAAATCCTTTCCTGTACCGGTCTCACCGAGGATGAGGACCGTTGTGTTCTGAGAGGCCACCAGCTTCGCTCGATAAAGAACGTATTTAAGACCATCGCTTTGGCCGAGAATATGGTCGAATTGATATTTTTTTTTGGATTCTTGACGGAAGTAGATATTCTCGGCCTCGAGTTGGTCTTTCATTGTTTTGATTTCAGAAAGCGCTGTGTAAAGTGACTTCTCAACTCGCTTTTGTTCGGTCAAATCTACTGCCACGATGCCTATGACAGAGATCTCCTCGATTTTCAGTGGACTGAGGGAAAGCTGAACCGGGACAAGGGTTTCATCTCCTGCAACAAGAAAAACCTCTCCTTTGTTTTTCCCACTTCTGCTTTGCTCAAAAATTGCCTGGAAAGCCGGTCTGTCCGATGGGAAGATGAAATCGTATATGGAGGAACCGATTACCTTTTGGAGAGGCATTATAAGGATCTCTACAAAACGACCGTTGCTATAGATGATCGTGCCATCCTCTGCTACGGTCAGAACCCCTTCGTTCAACGTTTCGAGGATTAACCTGGAGGTGCGTTCGGCACTCTTCAGGGTATAGACCTGGTCCCCTTGGGGTGTGGAAACGACCAGAGCATCTACCTCACCGCTCCGGATGGCACGTAGGGTGTCCAGGGCTTCTTCCAGACGTAATCGCAGGTCTTCATTTTCAGAGAGTAGGTCCTTCGCCTTCTGGGTTTGTTTCAAAGCCAATCCCTGTCCTCCGGGTTGCTAATTTATTTCTTCTTGGGCCTTAAATCCAACCCCAGAAGAATTTGTTCTGTATTGGACATGTCCCCGATAAACCTTCTCAAAGGGAGAGGAAGTTTCTTCAGCAAGGTAGGAGCAGCGATAATCTGTTCCCCCTTGGCCAGCAGAGGCTGTTGGTAGATGTCGATCACCTCAAGGTCGTAAGCGCCTTTCAAATGCTCGTCGCAGATCTTCCTGATGTTCCTGATGGCGACAGCGGACTTGGGGGTTGTCCCGGTTACATAAAGTCGCAAAATATACTTCTGATTCCCCTTCAGGGTAAGGGCCTTTTCAAACTCTTTGGTTGAATCTTTCACTTTTTTTGGTCCCATGGAAATTTCCCTTTTTTCTCTGGTCTTCCCAACCGGTACCATCTCTGACCTCAATCCAAGTACCCCAACACAGCCCAGGGAGAGCAGGGGACGGCTTCGAACCCCTCAGACGTAGGGTATCAAGTCGAGGCCTACAAGAACGCGTTCCTTGTTTGAGAGATCCCCGATGATTTTCTTTATTGGTTCGGGGAGTTTCCGTACCAGGGTCGGGATGGCAAGGATCTGGTCCCCCTTGGCCAGTGCCGGATTATCAAGTAGGTCAATCACTTCGATGCGGTATTTCCCTGCGAGGTGTTCTTCGCAGATCTTATTTAAATTAGCAAAGGCCGTAATCGATTTCTGGTTCTGACCGGCTACATATAACCGAAGATTCCAGATTTTTTCCGGCGCATCGGTCTTTGCTTTCTTCCCCTTTCGCGGTGTGACAGCTTTCACCTTACTCTCCTTTCCTTCTTCTTTTTCGAGCGCTTCGCCGGACTGCTGAAGGTTTCCCCTGGCGTAGATGCGTCATTTCTAAACGGTCTTCTGCCAGGACAGCCTGTCTTTTCCGCTCTTCTTCCGCCATCAAGTGCAGCTCTTCAGATTCCGCATCGAACTCGGCACGCAGCGCTGCGATCTTTTCTTCCAGGGCCTTCCTCTTACGCTCCTGCTCTCGGAGCCTGTGATCCACCTCACGCCGGTGTGCCAACTCAGCGGCCTTTTCTTCAGCTTTCTGGGCTGCCCGGGCACTGCCGGTTAATACTTCGCCGGAACCGGTATAGATGTCGATAAGGCCAATACCCTGGTTCGTAAGCAGGAACTCTTGAATCTGGTTGGAGTGGGCCATGCCGCGGGACTTCAAAATGTAGAGGCCGCGGTTGCGTTCCCCATTGAGTTCGATATCCCGGAGAAGAAGCCAGGTATCGATCAAAGAAGATATCTCTTCGCTCGTGTGTTCAAGACTGCCTCCAAAATGGGTGAGGTCCGTAAGGTAAGTGGTGATCTTTTTCATCTTCAAATGGTCGATCAGGCGGGTTAATATGGATTTGACCTCGGAGGCTGTTCCCGCGGCGCTCAGGTTGCTGATCGGGTCTACAACGAAAACCTGGGGTTTGAACTCACCGATCACCTTGTGAAAGGTGACCAGATGCATCTCAAGGCCGTAAAGTGAAGGCCGGGCCGAATGAAATTTGAGAAGCCCCTTCTTCACCCACTGGGCGAGATTCATACCGATGGAGCCCATGTTCCGGATGATCTGGTTGGGTGATTCCTCGAAGGCAAAGTACAGGCAGCGTTCCCCTCGCCGGCAGGCGGCGTCGGCAAAGGTAGTCGACAAACTTGTTTTGCCTGTACCCGCTGTACCGGAGACGAGGATGGTGCTGCCCCGGTAGAATCCCTTCCCGCCAAGCATGGTATCCAACTTGGGGACGCCCGTGGAGATACGTTCCGCGGAAACGGGGTAGTCGAGCCCCAGGGAAGTGATGGGCAGGATAGAGAGGCCGCTCTCGTCTATCAGGAAGGGATACTCATCGGAGCCGTGAGATGAGCCGCGGTACTTTACAATACGCAGCCGGCGGGTGGAAATTTGCTCCACAATGCGGAAGTCGAGGAGGATCACGCAATCGGCGACGTATTCTTCGAGCCCGTAGCGTGTCAGGGTCTTGTCGCCGCTTTCCCCCGTAACGACGGCCGTCACCCCGCGGTCTTTCAACCAGTGAAAAAGCCGGCGAAGCTCTGCCCGAAGGATAGTGGCATTAGGCAGCTCGGAGAAAAGGGCTTCTATGGTATCTAAGACAACCCGCTTCGCCCCGATGGAATCAATGGCATTCCCCAGGCGGATGAACAATCCTTCCAGGTCGTATTCACCCGTCTCCTCAATCTCGCTTCGCTCGATGTGGACGTGGTCCGTTGCGATGAGACCACGCGACATCATGCCATGGAGATCAAAACCAAGAGAAATGAAGTTCTTGGCGAGATCCTCCGACGTCTCCTCGAAGGTCATGAAGACCCCGGGTTCTCCGTAATCCATGGCGCCCCGCACGAGAAACTCCATGGCGAAAAGTGTTTTGCCGGAACCTGCACTACCGCAGATCAGGGTTGGCCTGCCTCTCGGAAGCCCTCCCTTGGTGATCTCATCGAGCCCCTTGATGCCTGTCGGGCATTTTTCAAGAACAGCAACAACCTGTTTTCCCTTCCCCATCGTTATCTCCCACCATCTTTTCTATTTTAAAGGTATACCCCCACCCACCACTGCCCTTTAAGGGGGAAAGTGAGGGGGGGGGAGGTGATGTCATTTTATTTTATCCTTTTGAAGGAATTTATCATAAAATCCATTGCCTTGCAATAGAATAAATGCAAAGAAAAAATCAAACTGGAACAATTGCCGGCTTTGCCCGCCGGCAGACAATCATCCCTCTTTGTATCAACGCCAGGGACGCCGGTGCCGACGCCGGCAGGGTCATTATCGAAAGGAGAAAGGTAGTCTTTGACGGGACCTACTGCGCTGATCATCTTGGGTTTGTGGAAGGAAATAGGTGCTGCCGGCCGTCAGCGACGATGGATGCGACATGGACAAGGGGATCCTCGATCAAATTTTCGAACCGTTTTCACTTATAAGGGAGTAAGTCAGGGAACCGGCCTGGGGCTATCTATGGTGCATGGCAATGTCAGGCAGAATAATGGATTCTCTTTGTCGCTCTTCTTCCAGGAAAAAAGTTAGCTCCCCACCCACAATGAGAATCGTCGCAGAATAATACACCCACAAAACGAAAACGACTAAGGTACTTAATGAGCCATAAAAAATGGAGTACCCGGCGAGATGGACGACATACCAGCCGAAAAGATGTTTGGCCAGTTCCCAGAGCAGTCCGGTAAAAAGAGCCGACTGAAGGGCGGATTTAAAGTGGACCCTCTTATTAGGGATGATCTTGTATATCATAAAAAACATGCAGTAGGTCAGGAAAAAAGGGAGTAGATATTTTAATATCCATTGAATCGTCGGTCCTAACGCCACAGGAATCCGTCCCTGATAACTCTGCAGGAGCGTAACAACTGGGCTAAGAACCATGCTCACAAAAAGGAGGATTCCAACCAGGACAATCATCAAAAGATCGACAACGACTCCTCGCATCATTCCCCGGATTTTTTCCCTTCGGAAGATGATATGAAAAGCGGTCCGCAAGGAGCTGAAGACCCAGGTGGAAAACCAGAGCAAACCGACAAATCCCAAGATTCCCACAACCTGACGGTTCTCGATTAGATCCATGAGGCTTCCAATTATCTTTGGATCCAGTCCCGGAGCCACATTCCTGAAATAGGCGCGAATATGATTGAGGATTTCCTGGTCGTTGTAGAGATAGGTTCCTACCAATGCCAAAAGCAGCATGATAAAAGGAACCAAGTTGATGAGGAGGTTAAAGGCAATCCCGGAAGAAAGGAAAAAGCCATTGTCATCATTGAATTTTTTCAGGGCCTGCCAGAGGAGAAGGAGGTCTTTGCGAACTATTTTAAGCCCTTTATATTTCATAGTACAGGCGTCTTGGCAGTGTATTTTACATTACCATTCATTGAATACC
>CAZVHO010000251.1:0-4990 GCA_964627515.1 uncultured Thermodesulfobacteriota bacterium
GGCAAACATGACGACCTGCCGGAACAGGCCTTCTATATGGTCGGCGGGATCGATGAAGCCGTGGAAAATGCCAAGATATTGGCTGCGGCCTGATAAAACAGCAAGAGACGGAAAATAGCTATGGCTGAAAAACTTGAGTTAGAAGTGGTTACCCCGGATCGATTAGTGGCCAGAGAAGCGGTGGATATTGTTATGGCTATAGGTGCCTTCGGAGAATTCGGCATCCTGCCTAATCATATCCCCTTTCTGACTACTCTTCAACCCGGCGAATTGCGCTACCGGAAAGACAATAAGTTGGAATATATGGTGGTTACCGGGGGATTCAGTGAAGTCTCCAACAACAAAGTGACCATCTTGGCCGAGGCCGCCGAGAAAGCCCGTGAGATCGATATCGATCGGGCCAAGCGGGCTAAAGAGCGGGCCGAAAAACGTCTGGCCCAGGCCAAGTCTGAGGCTATTGATTATACACGGGCCGAAATGGCCCTGAAGAGGGCCATACTGCGTTTACGGATTGCGGAAAAAGGCCGGTAGCTTCTTTTCAAAAATGATAAAAAAAAGGCAAGCCGGAAGGCTTGCCTTTTTTTATTTTGACAGGTTTGTCAGATGTATTTTTCGCTGGCCCATTTGGAGAAGCTGTGTTAACCAATGATTTATTAAACAAGAACGAACCTCAAGAAAGTCCTATTGAAATGATGAATCCACTTTTTTCCAATGTCCATGTAGCGGTCCCTTTTTTCATGCTTAGGGATCAATACCTGCCCTTGATCCTTTCTAATCAAATCCAGCCGGAGATCGGTCTGGATTCCAATGTCCTGGAGACCTTTCCTATTGAGGATTTCAAAAGGGTGGCCCAGGAATTATTCAAGGCCGGACTTCGTTGTTCTTTCCATGCCCCGTTTCTGGACCTTTCTTTGGGGGCCATCGATTCGAGGATTCGCAAGGTTTCTCTGGAACGGATGGAGCAGGTGCTGGAACTGATTACTTTATTTAAACCCCGTTGGGTCGTTTGCCATGCCGCCTATGAAGCCCGTCATTACCGGGACGATCAGGAGAGATGGCTGAAAAATATCTGCGAATCCTTTTTCCGATTGCTTCCTCAACTCGAAAAAACCAGGACCCCCCTGATGGTGGAAAATGTCTTTGAAAAGGACACCGGGACCATGACGGCCTTTTTTCAGGCCCTTTCCTCTCCTCTGGTCCGCTTTTGCTTAGATGTGGGGCACCATCGTTTATACAGCCAAACGGACTTAAAAGACTGGATTGGCCAACTCGGGCCTTTCTTAGGCATGCTCCATCTTCACGATAATCATGGCCGCCTGGATGACCATTTGGCCCTGGGTCAAGGGTCCATCGATTTTCAAGGGTTCTTTGCCTCCCTTAAAAAAGGGGGGCTTCAACCCCTTATCACCCTCGAACCTCATCAGGAGGATTGGGTCCGTCAGAGTTTGGAATTTCTGGCCCGGCATTGGCCCTGGAACTGACCTTCAAAAAGTGAAGCCTCTTCGGTAGTTATCTGAAAGTGAAGGGGGGCAAGGTCCGATTTCTCCTTGACATATCTCCCTCTTATGATAAGGGAAAAAGAGTAAATTTTTGATGGAGGACCTATGGAATACAAACAGACCTTGAATCTGCCCAAAACCGATTTTCCCATGAAAGCCAATCTGGCCCAAAAAGAACCGGAATGGCTGAAAAAATGGAATGGGGAACAGTTATATCAAAAAATACGGGAATCGTCGGAAGGCCGGAAAAAATTTATCCTCCATGACGGCCCGCCCTATGCTAATGGGAATATCCACATGGGCACTGCCTTCAATAAGATTTTAAAAGATATCATCATCAAGTCCAAACAGATGTCGGGATATGATGCCCCTTATGTGCCGGGATGGGACTGCCACGGGCTGCCCATAGAACACCAGGTCGACAAAGAACTGGGATCAAAAAGAAAGACCCTGAGCCAGACCGAAATCCGGCAGCGCTGCCGGGCCTATGCCGAAAGATACATTAATATCCAGCGGGAAGAATTTAAAAGACTGGGGGTTTTCGGCGAATGGGATAATCCTTATCTGACCATGAATTATGCCTATGAGGCGGTCATTGTCAGGGAGTTCGGGCGATTCGCTTTGCAGGGAAGCGTTTATAAAAGCAAAAAACCTATCTATTGGTGTACCTCCTGCAAGACGGCCCTGGCCGAGGCGGAAGTGGAATACGAGCCTCATAGCTCCCCCTCTATTTTTGTGGCCTTTCCCTTGATCACCGATCTGTCCGAAGAATACCCGGCCCTGAAAGGTAAAAAGGTTTCGGTCCTCATCTGGACCACTACCCCCTGGACCATTCCGGCCAACCTGGCCCTGGCCTTTCATCCCGATTATGAGTATGTGGCCGTTCAGGAAAAGGACGAGGTCTATATCCTGGCCAAAGGGCTCTTAGAAAAGGTCGGCCAGAGGCTTTCCTGGAAAAATCCGTTGGTTCTAACCAGCCTGGACCCCGGATTCTTAGAGGGCAAAAAATCCCGGCACCCTCTTTATGCCCGGGAGTCGGTTATGATCCTGGCCCCCTATGTGACCTTAGAGGACGGCACCGGGATTGTTCATACCGCTCCCGGTCACGGTCAGGAGGATTATGAAAGTGGATTACGCTATCATCTCGACATCTATTCTCCGCTGGATGATGGGGGAAAATTCCTTCCCGAAGTCGAATTTTTTGCCGGCCAGTTTGTCTTTGAGGCCAATGATTCGGTCAAAAATAAACTGCGCGAAGTGCAGGCCCTGAAAGGGGAGGAAACCATCGAGCATAGTTATCCCCATTGCTGGCGGTGCAAAAAACCGGTTATCTTTCGGGCCACCGAGCAATGGTTTATCTCCATGGAAGCCAATTCCTTACGGAAAAAGGCCCTGGCCGAAATCGAGCGGGTGACCTGGATGCCGGCCTGGGGACGGGACCGCATTCGGGGTATGATGGAGAATCGACCGGACTGGTGTCTTTCCCGCCAGCGGTCCTGGGGGGTCCCTATTCCGGCTTTTTATTGCCTGAATTGTAACAACTGGATCATTACGGGTGAGATCCTCAATCATCTGGAGGGCCTGATTTTGGACCAGGGAGCGGATATCTGGTTTTCCCTTCCGGAGGAAGAATTAGTGCCTCCCGGAACCATTTGTCCCCATTGTCAAGGGAACCGTTTTAAAAAAGAAACGGACATCCTGGACGTCTGGTTCGATTCCGGGGTTAGTTTTGCCGGAGTTTTGGAGGCCCGCCCTTATCTGGGTGCCCCGGCCGATCTGTATCTGGAGGGAAGCGATCAACATCGGGGCTGGTTCCACAGTTCCCTCTTAGCGGCTGTCGGGACCCGGGGGGAGGCCCCTTATGATGCCGTATTGACCCATGGTTTTGTCGTGGACGGTCAAGGCAAGAAGATGTCCAAGTCTTTGGGAAATGTCATTTATCCGGAAGAGGTCATTAAAAAATGGGGGGCCGAAATATTGCGCCTTTGGGTCTCGGGTGAGGATTATCGGGACGACATCCGCATTTCTCAGAATATCCTCCAGCAATTGACCGAGGCCTATCGTCGTATCCGCAATACCTGCCGGTTCCTTTTGGGAAATATTTCCGATTTTCAGTCTTCCCGGGACCAGATCCCCATAAAAGAATTGGAAGAATTGGATCGCTGGGCCTTGCTTCAATTACAGAAGGTGATCACCCGTGTCAAAAAGGCCTATGAAAACTATGAATTCCATGTGGTCTATCATACCCTTTATCAATTCTGTACCAATGAACTGAGTGCCTTTTATTTAGACATCCTCAAAGACCGCTTGTATACCTCGGCTCCCAAAGCCAGGGAACGCCGTTCGGCCCAAACAGCCCTGCTGATCATCCTCAAGGCCTTGGTTCGTCTCATGGCTCCTATATTATCTTTTACCGCCGAGGAGGTCTGGTCTTGCCTGGCGGCCGCCGATAAAGAGGCCGAAAGCGTCCACCTGACCCAATTCCCGAGTTTCGATCCCCCCTTATTCGATGAGGAATTGGATCAACGCTGGAAGCTCCTCCTGGAGCTGCGGACAGAGGTGACCAAGGCCCTGGAGCAAGCCCGTCGTTCCCAGCTCATCGGCCATCCCCTTGATGCCCGAGTGATCCTCCACCTTCCGGATTCCCTGATGAATTCCATTAAGCCCTATGTCGGATTTTTACCGACCTTTTTTATTGTTTCCCAGGTGGAAATCACCTCAGAGACGGGACCTTCGGAAGGGTTCTCCAGCCCGGAATTTCCGGGTCTGATCATCGGGATTGAAAAGGCCCTGGGGGAGAAATGTGAACGGTGCTGGAATTACCGGATAGAGGTCGGCCGTTTTCCGGAACATCCGACCATCTGCTCCCGATGTTATCAAGCCATTAAATAAGCAACAAGGACCGCTATGGCAATAAAAAAATATTGGCCTTTGGCCCTTTCTTTTTTAGGTATCCTTTTTTTGGATGTAGTGACCAAGGAATATATTATTACCCATTTCCCCTTATATTATTCCAAACCGGTCATACCAGGTTTTTTCAACCTGGTCCATATCCAGAACAAAGGGGTGGCTTTTGGAATCCTGGGAGGATCGGCCCCTGTGTGGAGGGATATCCTGTTGCTTCTGCTCCCTATTGTGGCTATGTCGGCCATCCTGATCTTTGCCTTTTCTTATCCCCAACAAAATATCGGGATCCTTTTGTCTTTGGGGGGGATTCTTGGAGGGGCCCTTGGCAACCTGATCGACCGTCTTCGATTCCGGGCGGTGATTGATTTTCTGGATCTATTCTGGGGGAGCTATCACTGGCCGGCTTTCAATGTCGCCGATTCGGCCATAACCACTGGAGTCCTTTTCCTGGTCTTTTGCTATATGAAAAAAGCCTAACCAAAGATATTTGAAATTTTAGAATTCAGAATTCAGGAGTCAGAATTCAAAATGAGTAACAACCCCAATAAAAGATATACCATTATTCTGGATTCTGGATTCTGACT
>CAZVHO010000252.1:0-1368 GCA_964627515.1 uncultured Thermodesulfobacteriota bacterium
GAATTGGGGATTGCACAGGCATTAAAATCTCTTGTTTGTATTTTTTATCCAAATAAGGTAAATATTAACCAACCCTATTTGAAATTTTGGAAAGGACCTCCATGTTTTATTACCTGAAGAAGAATTTCTCCGTTCTCCTTTTTTGCCTTTTTTTTATTTTATTCAATCTGTTTTCAACATCCACCTGGGCCGATAAAAAGGCCGTCAAGCTTGGATTTGTGGCTGATGTAACCGGGCCGGGGTTCCTGATTACCCTGTCACAAAAGAATGCCCTGGAACTGGGCATTGAGGAAATTAATTCCACCGGCGGTCTTTTGGGCCGGAAGGTGGAATTGATCATCCGGGATTCTCAAATGAAACCCGAATTAGGTGCGGTCCTGGCCAGGGACCTGATCCAGCGGGACAAGGTCCATTTTATGATAGGCCCCACCAGTCCGGCCGTGGCCCTGACGGTCTCCCAGGTTTGCAAGGAAAACAAAAAACTGATTTATTTTCACGGCGCTAATAATGAAAGGATTACGGTAGAGCAGGGGCATCGTTATTTGTATCAGGTGATTCCCAATACTTATATGGAAGGCCAGGCCGTAGCTGTTTTCCTTTCTAAAAAAATTATAAAAAAAATCGCTATTATCGGGCCGGATATCGAGTATGGACACAGCCAGGCCGATGCCTTTAAGAAGAAATTGGCCGAAATCAATCCCTCGGCCCAGGTAGTCAAGGAAGCCTGGCCCAAATTAGGAGAACAGGACTATTCCCACGATATTGCCGCCCTGCTGGCCAGCCGGCCGGATCTGGTTTACGCCATCCTTTGGAGCGGAGACCTGGCCGGATTTATCCGCCAGGCCAGGGCCGGCGGGATGTTCCAAAACGTGCCCATGATCGGGTTTTTTGATTATGACCTTTTGAAAGGTTTAGGGGCGGATATGATTCCTAATCTCTATGGTTTTGACTTCGCCCCTTTTTATGCCCTCAGCAATCCTCAGATCAAGGCCTTTACAGAAAAATATAAGACCAGGACCGGAGAATTTCCATCGGCCTGGGCCATTACCGCCTACGACGGGTTGATGGTCCTCAGGAAGGCCGTGGAAAAGGCCCGGTCCCTTGAGACCGAAAGAGTCATCACGGCCCTGGAAGGCCTTCAATGGGATTCTTTGCGCGGCCCACTTTATATCCGCCCCCTGGACCACATGGCCAACTGCGGGCTTTACTTCGGTATTACTTATAAAGATCCCAAATATTCTTTTTTTACCTTGAAAAATACCTCCTATATTCCAGGACAGGAGGTCTGGCATTCCCCGGAAGAGATCAATGCCTTGCGTAAATAATATGAAATGGGACGGTCTCAATTTTTTGAAATGATACTGGATA
>CAZVHO010000252.1:1468-4983 GCA_964627515.1 uncultured Thermodesulfobacteriota bacterium
AGTTTTATCCAGGATCGTCGGGTCAGAGGCGGATGATCTCGCGTTTTGAAAAGTTAGAGATAAATTCGTAAATATAGAGCGTAAGAATCCATGAAACAACTCGAAAAACTTATCGATCGGATCATCAACCGGGTCAATATCAACCTAAGGGAACCGGCTTTTGATGTACGGCCTTACGTTAAGGATATCATTCCCCTGCAACAATTCGGGAAATTTTACGCCTTTTATGGACTCACTGCCCATCATCCCCTTTATTTTCGTTTTAATCATTCCAGCCTGGCCGGGAGTTATTTTTTAGGGAAATGTATGGTCGATTACTCCGTTCTGTACAAAAGTGATATCCGGGGGGACGAATTGAAAAGCCGGGGAGACATCCACCGCTATCAGGCCCTGGATATTCCCCTTCACGACGATGAAGTCATTCATATTAAAGACAGCTTTCTGATCAAAACCCTGGTCCATAATTTCTCCCATGACCCGGAAAACCTGGAGGAATTTCTTATCCAGAATACCGTGGCCCTCCACTATGCCAATATTCATGGCTCCACGGTAGAGGGATGTTATCTGGCCCCTTTCAGTTCGGTGGACCTGACCACTCTTCATGATTGTGTAATCGGCGCCTTTGCTTATGTTCAGGTGGGGGAACTCTCCCATCATCCGGTAGAAGCCGGCAAGGTTTGGGTCCAAAACGGGGACCTTTTTGATTTCAGCTATACTTTTCCCAGGGAAGTCTTAACCAACTATATTGATTTTCAGCCCGGGCAGGTCCCCCAGGGTATCTTTATTGATTTTATCGAAAGCCGCAAATTGGACTTCCAGAGGGTCTTTGATGATGTTCATGTCAAACCACCGGTCAAGGTTCCCAAAGGAGCGGCCTTGAGCCCCTTTGCCGTGGTCAAAGGCCAAACCAGGATCAGAAGAAACTGCCTGGTGGCCCAAAGGGCCTATCTGGAGAATGCCTATTTGGGAAGAGGGGCCAATGCTCAGGAGAATTGCTATATCCTCGATTCCCATCTGGAAGAAAACAACGTTACGGCCCACGGGGGGAAGATCATCCATGCCCATCTGGGAAATAAGGTCTTTGTGGGGTTTAATGCCTTTTTGCACGGCCGGGCGGAGAATCCACTAAAGATAGGAGACGGTTGCATCGTCATGCCCCATACCATCATCGACCTTAAGGAACCCCTGGATATTCCGGCTGGGCATCTGGTCTGGGGTTTGATAAAAAACCATAGGGATTTAAAAGAGCACAGCCTGCCTTTGAATGCCCTTTCGACTGTGAAAAAAAGGCTTCGCCGGGGGGCTATGGAGTTTCAAGGCAACGGGGCGTTCTTTGTCCAGGCCTTTCGGGATCGGATCGAACATATCCTGGAGGCCAATGGGGCCTTTTTTGACGGCACCCAAAACAGGGGTCATGCCCAGAAAAACCAGGATATTTCCTTCAACACCATACAGCCCTATTCCACGGGGATACTCAAAGGGCTTTATCCCACCATAGAAATACGGCCTTAATTCAGATTAATTCCCTGGATTCCGGCTTTCGCCGGAATGACGTCACTGGAACTTTGCAAGTGGTTCAAGATCCTCCATTATAACCTGTAATTTATTTATTACAGACTGTCCTTTATTGTTAACAAATCCTTTATTAAAGCCATTTTCTTAAAAGCCTTTTTTGTTTTAAAAAAAATCTTTGGATTATTAGTGGGTTAATGCCCTTAAAAAAGAAACTTATTTATTACAGCCATGTCTCTTAAATAAGACAATGGCATGTAACTATTTAATTTATATAAAATTTTTTTGTTGTAATTCAATAAAAAGTTTGTTACAAGTTTCACCAACTCTTTTAATTGTTACTATCAAGGAGGTAGGACCATGCCGCATGAAAAAAAAGTCAGTGAGCTTATGATCCCCCTAACCGATTATCCCCATATCCCGTACTGGTTTAACATCAAGCAGGCCATCGCTATCGTTAAGAAGGCCGCTCTCGGATTGGAGGGGAAGCTGGAACCCACCATTTTATTGATCTTTGATGAAAAATATCAACTTATGGGCTCCCTTTCCATAAAAGACCTGATCCGGGGAATCGAGAAAAAATTCACCCGGTCCGGGGACTGGATGTCCAAGGAATGGGACACACCTGTATTTTTCGAAGGACTTTTCACTGCCGGCGTCAAAGAAGAAGCCGAGAAACCGGTTAGTGAAATCATGTCGCCGGTTAAGGATACCGTCCAGGCAGGAGACTCCATTATCAAGGCCATCTATATCATGATGGAAAAGGACCTGACCCTGATGCCGGTCATCGATCATGGGAGCGTGGTGGGCGTCATCCGTTTGAATGAGATATTTAACGAAATATCCAAATTGGTTTTGGGCGATTAAAGGAGAGGTGAACCATGGCTAAAGAAAAAACGAAACCGGCCGGTTCCGGTGGACTACCGGAAATCCCCGACAGGATTCAACTGGCCCCAATCTATAAACGAATTGATTGGAAGCGAATTTTTTTCATCTTATTGGGGGTAGGACTCTTTTTCTGGTTCTATTTGATGTCCCCATTACCGGATGCCGTGGATCCTACCGGCAAGCACTTTGCCCTTTCCCCGCAAGGTAAATCGGCCTTGGGACTATTTCTGATGGCCGGTATCTGGTGGGTCTTTGAAGTTGTTCCCATCGGAGTGACCAGTATTGCCATCGGTGTAGTCCAGGCTATCTTTGCCATTCGCTCGGCCAAGGATGCCTTCCGCGATTTTATGGACCCTTCAGTCATGTTTATCTTTGGTTCCCTGTTGATCGGGTTGGCCTTCACCAAGTCCGGTCTCACCCGGAGACTGGCTTATAAGATGTTAGCCATTGTTGGTGAAAATACCAAAACCATCCTGTTGGGGACAATGGTCCTGGTCGCCGCCTTAGCCCATTTCATGGCCCATACGGCAGCAGCGGCTACCGTTTTTCCGATCTTGATGGCCATCTATTCCCTCTACGGAGAAGGGGATAAACCGACTAAATTCGGCAAGGCCCTTTTTATCGGAATGGCTTATAGCGCCGGGGCCGGAAGTGTCGCCACCATGCTCGGGTCGGCCCGGGCTCCGGCCGGCGTAGGCATGTTCAAGGAGTTCACCGGCCAGGACATTACCTTTTTCGAGCTTTCTAAATATTTGGTTCCCGTTAGCTGGCTAATGGTTATTTTGGTCTGGCTTATGTTAATCATCTTTTTTAAGCCCGAAAAACCGAGGATCGAGGGATTGAAGAAGAAGGCCCAAGATCTTTATAACCAATTGGGCCCCATGACCGGTAAGGAAAAATTTGTCATCCTTCTGGTCATCGGAGTGGTCATCACCATGACCCTCCAGTCTTTTCTGCCGGCCATGCGCTATTTGGATCGTTCAGCTATCATTCTGGTAGCGGGTCTTTTATTTTTTCTATCCAATCTCATCACCGTCAAGGAACTGGAAGAGATTCCCTGGAATATCGTTCTGCTGTTCAGCGGGGCCATGAGCATCGGCTTTTGCCTCTGGCAG
>CAZVHO010000253.1:0-4878 GCA_964627515.1 uncultured Thermodesulfobacteriota bacterium
CCTGGTCGCCGGACCGATGGATCCCTGTTGCCCAAGGGGGACTGAGAATTTCCTTGAATCTTTTTCTTTTTTCTCTCCCCCTGGCACATATTACAGCAGTCCGGGAGAGCACCCTTTTCCTGGGTGTCTTTTTTTGGCTCCTCCTGATGCTATTAAACAGAAGGATACTCTGGCCCAGAACACCCATCGACTGGCCCTTATTTTTTTGGCTGGCCTGTGTCTTTGTTTCCCTCCTCTGGGCGGTCAATCCGGCCTACAGCTTTAAAAAAATTCAGGGGGATGTACTTAAAGGCATTTTGGTCTACTATCTACTGGCTTACGCCGCTCAGGACCCGGATCAGCGGAAACAATTATTTTTTTCCCTGACCATCGGCAATACCTTAATGATCGTATATGCCCTCTGGGACTTCTGGCAGGCCGGCGGGTCCTTCGGCTCTTATGAAATCAGGGCGAGATCTTTACATCAAAGCTATCCTGAATTTGGCACTTATTTAATTACCGTCCTCCCTTTCTTCCTGATTTCCTTTTTTTCTCCCCTATCGAAACAGCTTCGCTGGTTTTGGGGTATTTGGGTCGTTATGGGTTTGTTTTGTATCTATATTACCTTCGGGCGGGCTATGTGGCTGGCTGCTGCCGTGGAGATTCTTCTTGTAGTTTGGATGGCCAATAAGAAAAAATTGGTCCTGGTTTTCCTTCTGAGTCTCCTGCTCCTTCCCCTGGTAATGCCCAAAACCGTTTGGTTTCATGGAGAGCAAATTCCTCAATCCGGGGAAGTCAGCTCCCAGAAAATCGGCGGTACGGGCGGCGATCTGATCGAAATATGGAAGCTGGCCTTTACCTTTTTCCGGGAAAGGCCCTTCCAGGGAATCGGTTACGGCCGCAACAGTTTTTCCGAGGCCTTTCCCCATTTCCGGGCCAGCCATCAACCGCTCCTCTGGCATGCCCATAACGCCTTTTTAAATATCGGCTTTCAGACCGGCATTCAAGGCCTGGCGGCCTTTCTCTGGCTGGTCGGGGCCATTCTCTACCAGACCTATCGAAGAGGGAAAGCCGGGCTGTCTTCCTGGGTCGGATCGATTAATCTGGCCGTCTTTATCATGGTGATTGGTTTTTTTATCCGAAATTGCTTTGACGATTTATATGTGGATGACAATTTATTATTATTCTGGTTCTTGATCGGGGCGGCCTTAGGTCCGACTAAAGAGTAAAAATTGCCTGGGGCGCCTATCTTCTATGTTATCTCCCAAGGTTTTCAAAATGACCTTCAATTATTCGGCCGCTGTTTTTCTTTTATAACAGAACAATAAACCGAAAACAGATCCTCCAAATGCCTTTCCCAGGTATGTCTGGTCAGCATCTTCCGGTGAACCTGATGGACCACCTCTTCATTTAATTTCAAGGCCTGCAGGATAGCCCCGGCCAGGGTGGAAATATGGGCCGGATCTTTGACCACCAAACCGTTTTTCCCGGAAATGATATCCTCCGATGCCCCGTTCATTTCCGTTGTGACTACTGGAAGCCCGTAAGCCATGGCCTCCAGGCAGGCGTTGCTGAAGGGTTCATAGATGCTGGGGAGCACAAAGACATCGGCTTCCCGGTAATAGGATGCGACCTCTCGAACCGGCCCTGTGAAGGTTATATTTTTTAACACCCCAAGCCCTTCGGCCAGCTTTTCGGCCTTTTTCCGGTTCCCCGACCCCACGACCACAAGGCGAATCTTTTCCTTCCGTAAAACAAAAGGAAGGGCCCGAATCAAAAAAAACAGGCCTTTCCTCCGAAAACCGGAACCCACAAAAAGGAGGGCCTTTTCTTTTTTATCCCTCATCACTCCCCTTTCCCCCAGGGGGAGAGAGAAAGGCAAGGCATTATAAATCACCGGAACCTTCTCGGGGCTGACTTTATAGTGGGCGAGAATCTCCTGCTTCCCCCGCTGCGAATTGGCAATGAAATATCGGGTATTACTTTTTTCAAACAACTTCCTTTCCATGGCCAAGGTCAGCCAATGGAAAGGGTTGATTTTCACTCCGAGGGTATTTAATAACGGTTCGTATTTCTTTCTTTGAAGGAGCCATTCCTGATGGCAGCCTTCCCCGGCCCGATAAACATCCTGGAACCAGGTTTTTTCAAAACTCTGGATTAAATCAAAGGATTCTTTGGCCAGGGATTTCTTGACGCCATAATTAAAAGACCACAGTTTCAAAAGACCCATGCCTGACAGCATGGGTACGGGATGACAGGTTACGCCCTCCGACTCCGGCCAGGAATGGCTGAACAGGTGGACTTCATGCCCCCCTTCGACTAAATACCGGCTGAGATTTTGGACATAACGTTCGGCCCCTCCATGGGGGATATAGCGGCGGCGGATAAGGGCGATTTTCATAAGAGTGACGGATGACGGGGGACGGGTGACGAGGCAAGCAAATTTTCAATAGCCGAGATCACTTCGTCGGTATGGATCTCCGTCAGGCACCGGCTGACTTTGCTTCCCTGACAGCCGTCTTCACCGCAGGGGCGGCAGGCCCAGTCTTTTTTAATAACCAGATGCCCTTCCCCCCAGGGACCCCACATGTGGTCTCCGGATGGTCCGAAAAGGGCAATAACCGGAGTGCCTACTGCGGCGGCGATATGCATGGGAGCGCTGTCCACACCGAAAAAAAACTTTCCCCCGGCGATCAGGCAACCTAATTGTTTAAGAGTGAGTCGGCCGGAGAGATCCAGGGGTTTTGTTCGGCATCGTTTCGTGATTTCCTGGACGGCATCCAGTTCTTTTTTATCTGGACCGCTGGTGACCATGACGGCCCAGTCCAACTTGCTTTGGATATAATCAATAACCTCGGCATAACCCTCCAATCGCCAGGTCTTGAACATCCAGCGGGATGTGGGATGAACCACCACATAGGGGTTTTGATTTTTAAATCCCTTTTCAGCTAAAATCCGATTTAAGGTTTCCTGGTCTTTCGGGGTCCAGTAAAACCGCAAGGGCATTGCAGACGGGTTTATTCCCAGCAAACGAATAGCATCCAGATGATGTTCGACGACATGCCGATTATCACCCGGCGTCTTGACGGTTTGGGTAAAGGCCTTTTTCCACCACCATTGTTTCCGTTTTTTAGGATGATAGCCGATGCGCTCTTTTGCCCCTGAGAGGAAGGAGAGGATAGCCCCCCTGTCCCCTCCGGTGAAATCAAGGGAAAGATCAAACCCTTTCCGGCGCAAACGGGCTATGAGCCGCCGTTGATATCCTAATTCCTCCAGAGGTTTTTTCTTCGGTTCTCTCTCTAAAGCGATGACTTCCGATAGACAAGGGTTGTCTCGGACCATATCCTCGGTCCCCTGGTTGACGACCATGGTAATCTGGGACTGCGGATAGGCCTCTTTGAGGGCGCGCAAACAGGGAGTGGTTACGAGTACATCGCCCAAATGCCTTAGTTTTATTATAAGAATATTCAATGGGAAGCAAATATTTCTTGTGAGAGATATATCCTCAGATTTGAATCAAAAATCTTCATTATCTAAACTACTAAACGGCTCGGCGCTTTTTGTCGGGACCATCTGGTCGTCTCAGGCATTTGTCCAAGGTTTCACGAACGGTATCGCGCAAGACATCCGCAAGAGTAAGTCCTTGGGTGAACTGCTTTAATGCTTCATTCATCAGAGTCTGGTAGTTACCGCCGACCATCTCAGCACGGGCTTTGAAGATGGCCAGTACATCACTATCAACCCTCATTGTAATGCGTGCCTTGCGGCCGGCCTGAGCCTGGAGTTTTGTCAGATGTGGTGTCTCGGAAACCGATTTCGCCTCGGCAAAATCATAATCTTTGAATTTTAAAAATTCTTTATCAGAACTGATTTTCATAACGCCTCCGTTGCGACTCATTGGCTTTCCAAGCCGAAATTAGCCGTATGGTCTCTTTTCTATAGGTATACACCACTATAAGAATTCGCCCCTTTCCCCCCATCCCCAAAGTCACGAATCGTTGTTCGCCTTGAGCGTCATCATCCTCGCGCGTCAAGGCAAAAGGGTCGAAAAGCACAAGCTTGGCCTCTTCAAATGTCACACCCTTGTGGATCTTAGGATTTACCTCAGCTTTTTCGGAATCCCAGACGATTTCCATGATCTATTATATGCACAATAAGATGCACAGTCAAGTTGTTTTTAACAGTATTCTAATTGATGCTGTAACAGCTAAGAATTATTTTAAATCCGGCAATGGTAAGAAGTATGGTAAGAAGTGAGGAGAAGCGGAAAAATCACTTTTTAGATATCTCTTTTAATTTTGCGTACTTGACAAAAGTATAATAGGAATAAAGGATGGCTAAGACCAAGCCCTTGGCCCCGTCCAAGAAACCTTTTTGAAGAATCCACATCTTGAAAAAGGTATATTTGGTCCTGAAAAGGATCTCCGGCCAGGAGACCCTTTTCCTTTCCTGCAGATACTGCCGGGCCGAAAGATCGGAATAGCGGTCCATCCGTTTGAGATAATCGGAAATGGAGTCATAGGTATAATGTTCCAAGGGGGCTTTCAGGGTTCCCACCTTACCTTTGACCACTACCTGTTCATGGACTTCCCGCTGGGCAAAAGAGCCGGCCTCTTTTTGGTAAAGCCGCAATTGATAATTCGGGTACCACCCGCCGTGCCGGATCCATTGGCCACAGAAAAAATTTTTCCGGGGGATCTTAAATCCTGTGCAGGGAGAGCCCTTTTGAATGGCCGATAATATTTCTTCTTTCAGTTCAGGGGTGACCCGCTCATCGGCATCGATATTCAAGATCCAGGGTCCCTGAGCCTTGTCCTGAGCCATATTTTTTTGCCGGGCAAAGCCCTGCCAGGGTTCCTGAAAAATCTTATCGGTGAACTCCCGGGCTATCGAAAGCGT
>CAZVHO010000254.1:0-4851 GCA_964627515.1 uncultured Thermodesulfobacteriota bacterium
CATTAAAAAAATCGGACATAATCCTTCTGCTGAGTCTGGGTTTGTGCTTGGGCCTGTCTTGGCTCGGGGCGAGCCCGGCCCAGGCCTTTTATTATACCTTTCCCCACTCCCTGTCCCTCTGTGGTGAACCGGTTCCCCTTTCAGACCGAAAGATCTGGGAACGAATGGACCGGGAGTTTACCATTAATGTCTATGACCGGGCCCAGGTCTTTCTGTGGCTAAAGAGGAGTAAACGTTATTTCCCTTATATTGAGGCCAGGCTTAAAGAGAAAGGGATGCCTGATGACCTGAAGTATCTGCTGGTGGCGGAAAGCGCCCTACGACCCCAGGCCCTCTCCAACAAAGGGGCGGCCGGATTCTGGCAATTTATTGAAAAAACCGGTAAAAGATTCAGTCTGCAGAAAAAACCCTGGATCGACGAAAGGCTGGATTTGATCAAATCCACCGATGCAGCCATCAATTACCTGAAGATTTTATACGATCAATTCGGTAAATGGGCCCTGGCTATGGCCGCCTATAATTGCGGGGAAGAACGGGTTAAAGAGGAAATTACTCTCCAGGGAGAAAATGATTATTACCGAATGGCCTTGCCCCAGGAGACCGAGCGCTATATCTTCCGGATCCTGACGGCCAAGGTTTTATTGTCCGATCCTAAAAAATACGGTTTTGAGCTTCCTGAAAAAGAAGGATATCTCCCTATAGAATACGATCAAGTCCTGGTTCAGCTTCCTCATCCGGTTCCCCTTCGGGATATTGCCAAAGCCTGCGGCTCCTATTTCAAGGAACTCAAAGAGTTAAACCCGGAAATTCAAGGGTATAACCTTCCGGCAGGTGTGCATCAACTTAAAATTCCAGTGGGGAAAAAAATTTTTCTGGAAAAAAATTGTAAGGATTGGCTGAAGATACTTCCCTAAACCCCTTCCTTTTTTTGATTGACACCCAATATATAGTATAGTAAAATTTTTTATATACTCTATAAAGGGATAGAGGAGGGGTCATGGAGGAAAAAATGCAGGAAAACCATTTCTGTTTTAACTTAAAGCTCCCGGATCTCCAATGTCAGCAATGTATCTGGCTGGAATGGAATGAAAACACCTTGAGTTGCCTCAACCGGAAAAGGATGATCTGTAGTCTCTACGTTGAAGAAATTTTTGGGGAGTTGATCCCTAAGACGATTAATTAGCCTTATTAATATCCCAAATGGCGTATCCGGGTCTCCGGAAAGCCGAAATGATGGGCTATTTCATGGACCAGGGTTTTCCTGATCTGGTCCTTAACCCTGCGTTCGGACGGACAGGTACGCAGCAGCGGGCCGCGAAAAAGGGTGATGCGATCCGGAAAATTGATCCCTTGAAAATAGCTTTTTTCCGGACGGGGGACCCCTTGATACAAACCGAAGAGCAGATCCCGTTCCCCCAGCCCCAATTCCTTTAAAAGTTGCGCAGAAGGTTCCTCTTCAATGACGATTTCCACATTTTCCAGCTTTTCGAGGAATTCTTCGGGAATTTCTTCCAGAGCCTGGCTGACCAGGGCTTCAAATTGATTAAGGTTTAACCGAATTGTTCTTTCCCTTCTTCCGCTAAAAGAGTTAAAAAAATATCGACGACCTGGGGATCGAATTGGAATCCGGCTTGCAGTCGAATCTCCTCAAGGATCATTCCTTTACTCAATGGACGGCGGAATGGCCGCTCGGCGGCCATGGCATCGAAGCTGTCGGCCACAGCCAGGATCCTGGCCCCGAGATGGATGGCCTCCCCTTTCAACCCCTGAGGGTATCCCGTACCGTCATACCGTTCATGATGCTGGGCGATGATTGTCTTGGCTTCTCCCAAAAAGCCGACATGCTTAATGATGTTGAGCCCCAAATCGGGGTGCTCTTGAATCAAAGCGCGTTCCGATGGGTCTAATGGACCGGCTTTGCTTAAAATGCCTTCGGGAATCCCGATTTTTCCCACATCGTGAAGGAGCCCTGCTAAAAGGATATCCCGTATTTGCTGAATGGGAAGCCCCATGGTTTTGGCTATCTTAAGCGATACTTCGGTGACCCTTTCACAATGTCCTCTGGTATAAGAATCTTTGGTCTCGATGGCCTCGGCCAAGGTCTTGACCAGTTCCAGATAGACCGTTTCCATCTCCCGCCGGCGCAGTTCATTCTGAATGGCCACCGAGACGGAAGCGGACAACGATTCGAGGATTTTCAGGTCCTCTTGATTAAAAGGGAGATCCCCTTCTTTATCGGTAACATTAATAACTCCAATTGGTTTATTCTGGATTTTAAGAGGGATTTGCAGGATCGGCAGGCTGATAAAAGCCTTGGAATCGGAGTATCCTTTGGCCCCATTTTTTTTCTGGATCGCATCCATTATAAAGGCCTTCCCCTCGGCATATACCCTGCCGGCTATAGGTTCTCCTACCGGTTGCCTTGTTTTCCTAACAATTTCTATGGGAATTCCTTTGGCTTTAATAATTTCCAAACAATTTCTGGATTCGTTATGGAGCATAACGGATACCCGCCGGCTATGGGTCAACCGGCTGATGGTTTCAACCAGAAAGCCGGTGATGGTTTCTAAGCCTTCCAGGGTATTGAGCTGTATGGAGATATCGAAAAGCTGTTCGATCAAGGCGGTTTGCTCCGTCACCTTTCGTTCCAGATCTTCTTGATGTTTTCGATTTTCTTCCTGTAAACGCCTTCGATCATCGATCAGTTCCTTATAGTCCAACCCTCGCTTAACCGACAGGATTAAGACATCCCGCTGAATCGGTTTGGTTAAATAATCCAAAGCCCCGCAACGCATGACCTCCAGGGCCGTCTTCATATCCACAAAGCCTGAGAGCATGATAACCGGGACCAGAAGGCCTTTCTCCTTTAAACCCTTCAAAAAATGGATACCGTCCATACGGGGCATCTTAATATCGCAAAGCACCAGGTCGACCGGTTCTTTTTCCAATACTTCCAAGGCTTCGGCTCCATCACCGGCTTCGATACCTACCCACCCTTCTCGCTCCAAATGGAGACGAACGACCCGCCGAACAATTTCTTCATCATCAACCACCAAGATCTTATGGTTCATTCTGGTCTCCTCGGGAATGGAAAAATCACCCTGAAGGTCGTCCCCCTTCCTTCTTTGCTCTCCACTTCGATACTCCCCCGATATTTAGTGATCAGCCGGTGGGTCACCGTCAGCCCTAATCCGGTCCCCTGGCCCGGGGGTTTGGTCGTAAAAAAAGGATCGAAGATCTTTTTCAGGTTTTCTTGAGCAATCCCCGGTCCGGTGTCCTGGATCACCACCTCCAGACCACGACTGGTTTTCCGATTAGCCAGTCTTAACATCCCGTTACCCTCCATGGCTTCCACGGCATTGCTGATCAGGTTGACAAATATTTGTTGGATCTCACTGTCGCTGGCCCGGATAGGTTCCAATTCCATCAGATCCTCGGTCACCTCGATATCCCCGAACATGGCCGCGCGACTGACCATACGCAGGGCATCTTTAAGGGCCTGCTGCAGGGTGACCGACGAAATAGCATCGCTCCGGGGGATTCGGGAATAGGTGGAAAGATCTTTGACAATTTCTGCGATTCTCTCGGAATATACGATGATCTCCTTCAAGTATTGGTTTCTAAGCGTTGGGGAATCGGTATGCTGGAGGATCTCGGCCAGGCCTAAAATACCGGTCAGGGGATTATTGATCTCGTGGGCCACCCCTGAGGCCAGGATCCCGATCCCGGCCAGCTTTTCGGCCTGGATAAGTTGTTCCTGCAACCGTTTCTCCCCGGTGATATCACGGGAGTATTGGATAATGGAAGTCAACGCCCCCCCTTCATTATAAATAGGGTAGGCCTGTTGAAAGTGAATTTGATTGATATCTTCCACATAGCGCTCCCCGGAAACGGCCTGACCCGTAAGGATGGTTTGGGTGACCGCACAGCTCGGGCAGGGTCTCTCAAACCCATGCCTGACCTGATAACATTTTCTGCCTTTCAGTTCCTCTATGGATCGGACACCGCTTTGGGTGATGAAAGTCTGGTTAGCCAACAAGATTTCGTATTGGGGATTCAGGATAAACAAAGGATCTTGGAAGCCTGAAAAGATGGCTTCCAATTGGGCCTTTTGACGACCGACTGCGTCCCGGCTGGCCTCCAGGTCCTCTGGTTGAGAAGCCTTGTCGGCCAACAGGGACTCCACCGATTGATATTCTGGTTTCATTGGATTCCTATTGAAGGTAAAGAGGTAAAATTAACCCTGTTGGATAAATTCCCATAATGGATTTCAAATTTACTTCCCTTATCTTCCCGGAATTAATAACCGATTAAAAGGATTGTATCTTAACGGAGGGTTGGGAAGTTGTCAAAATTTTTATTTATAATTTAGAAAATTTAAAATCAATAAATCCCCGCCTCACAGCCGGCGGCGATGGTCCGGCCCAGGTCTTCACATCGGGCCAGAATATCTACGGTGACAGGACCTTTGGCAATAAGGGGCTCTTGGGATTTTTTAAATTGATAGGCAAGGCAGATCCTTTCAATATGGGTCAAGGCCCCCTGGCCGTCGTTTCCGGCGCTGATAAAAACGGCATAGGGTTTTCGGAAGATCTTTTTATTTCCTCTGACCTGCTCATAGGTCCGATCAAAGAGGTCCTTAACCGCCCCGGACATATACCCAAAGTATTCAGGGGAACCGAACACCAGCCCATCACAATCAATCAAATCTTCGTCCGTTACCTCAAAGGCCCTCTTTAAAATGACCGTTACGCCTTCGATTTCCCCGGCCCCATGGGCCACCGCTTCGGCCATCTTTCGGGTATTGCCGCTTTGTGAGTGATAGACTATAAGAATTTTAACCATTGAATC
>CAZVHO010000255.1:0-4851 GCA_964627515.1 uncultured Thermodesulfobacteriota bacterium
CATTGGCTCCGGTCAGCATCATACGCGACAACATACAGCGGACCCGCTCGCCGCCCGAGAGGACGACTGTTTTTTTCAGGGCCTCTTCACCGGAGAAAAGCATTCGGCCTAAGAAGCCGCGCGCAAAGGTTTCACCCTCCGTGGGCGGTGTATACTGGCCCAGCCATTCAATCAAGGTCATCTCTTGAGCAAAAAATGCGCTATTTTCCTGGGGAAAATAGGCGCTGGTAATAGTCACCCCCCAGCGGTAACTGCCGCTGTCTGGTTCCAACTCGCCTGCCAGAATCCGAAAAAGGGTCGTTCGGGCAAGATAGGTGTCGCCGGTAAAAGCGATTTTATCCCCTTTGCGCACCACCAGGTTAAAATTATCCAAAACCTTGACCCCGTCAATCTCTTTGGTCAGCCCCTCAATAATCAGGATGATGTCGCCGCAAGCTCTCTCCGGTTTGAAGACCACATAGGGATATTTTCTTGAGGAGACCGGCAAATCTTCCAGAGTAAGTTTTTCGAGCAGCCTCTTGCGCGACGTGGCCTGCCTGGACTTGGAGGCATTGGCGCTGAAGCGCCGAATAAAAGCTTTCAGTTCATCCGCCTTTTCCGATGCTTTGCGGTTCTGGTCCTGCTTCTGCTTTAAGTTCAACTGGCTGGCACGGTACCAGAAATCATAATTGCCGACATAAACCTGAATCCGCCCGAAATCGATATCCGCGGTATGCGTACAGACCTGATTCAGAAAGTGCCGGTCATGGGAAACCACGATAACCGTATTGGCAAACCGTGACAGGAATTCTTCCAGCCACTGGATGGATTTCAGATCGAGGTTATTGGTCGGTTCGTCCAGGAGAAGCACATCCGGATTGCCAAACAGCGCCTGGGCCAAAAGGACGCGGACCTTGTCACCCGCTTCCAACTCCTTCATCTTCTTCGTCTGCTGATCATCGGAGATACCGACTCCGCTCAGCAGCACGGCTGCTTCGGCTTCGGCTTCATACCCGTTCATTTCCGCAAACGCACTCTCAATTTCAGCACAACGAACCCCTTCGGCTTCTGTTAATTCACCCTTGGAGTAAATCGCCTCCCGCTCCATCATGAGGTCATACAACTGTTTGTGGCCCATAATGACCGTGTTGAAGACCGTTTCCTCATCGAAGGCGAAGTGATCCTGACGGAGAAGGGCTATTCGTTCTCGCGGGCCGCATAGAATTCCCCCGTGGTCAGCCTCCAACTCACCGGCCAGAATTTTGAGAAATGTGGACTTCCCCGACCCGTTGGCGCCGATCAGCCCATAGCAATTACCGGGGGTGAACTTAATGGTAACATTTTTAAAAAGTACTCTTTTCCCGAAGGAAAGAGTGATATTTGATGTGGCAATCATGCTGGTTTGATTCTCCTAATCCTTTGCTCCAAAGTAACTCATTTTCTTACTTTTCTTATTCGCAGGCCGTCCCGGGTGACCTGATTTGTCCCGGCGATATTCTACCGCTGCACCCCCATCTTGTTTTTTCGCGCCCGGTCTGACACCTGCGGAACGCGCTTTGATAGATCCGGTCGCTTGGGTGCTTCCAGGCCGACTTTTTTTTCTGCTTTTATTTATTGAAATCGGCTCCCCTCGGCCATAAGAAGCCTGTCTTTCGAGAGGATTCCGGGTGGGGAGTTCTTGCCTTTTTATTCCCAAGCCCTTCACTTGAATCCTTGAATCCTTGACCCGTTGAACCCTTTCATCCCTTTTCATGTTTCGTTGAATCCTGATAGGGGTTGCCGGGTTAGCACCGTTTTCACGCTTAGGTGATGGCCCCCGCCGGTTGTTCTTCGGCTGGTTAACCGGCAGGGGGAGTGGATTGGCCGGTTCCAATCCGGGAATGATGTGCAGGGGCAAATTCTGTTTCAAATACCGTTCAATGCGATTGATATAGTGGAGATCACCAGGGGAGGCAAAAGAAATGGCAATGCCTGACTCTCCGGCCCTCCCGGTTCTCCCGATCCTGTGGACATAATCTTCGGCAAAACGAGGCAGATCAAAATTGATGATATGACTGATTCCCCTGACGTCAAGACCACGGGCAGCCACATCGGTAGCCACCAGGAGTCTGATCTTACCACGCCGCATATTCATCATGGTCCGGTTCCGGGCATACTGCGTCATGTCCCCGTGAAGGGCAGCAGCCGAATATCCCTTGGCATTGAGATCGCGGGCCAGGCTATCGGCATCGCATTTGGTTGCCGAAAAGATGATCGCTTTGGTGAGGGCCTTGTCATCACAAAAATGTTGCAATAAGCGGGTCTTGTGCCGCAGATCATCGGCTATGAGTAAGCGTTGTTCGATAGTATCATGAGTAACCTTACCGGGGGCAATCTGAATCCGTTCAGGGTTTTTTATAAACCGTTGGGCCATTTTAGTCATGGTCTCACCGACCGTGGCTGCAAACAAAAGGGTCTGGCAATCTGCCGGGACGGCGGCCGAGATCCGCTCCACGTCCTCGATAAAGCCCATATCGAGCATACGGTCGGCTTCATCCAGGACAAACAGATCGAGATGGGACAAGTCGATTCGGCCTCGATTCATAAGATCGAGGAGCCTTCCGGGTGTGGCGATGATCATTTCCGGATATTTGGACAAGGATCTCATTTGCTCCCTGAAGGGCATGCCGCCGAAAATGGCCAAGCTGCTCACAGACAAATATTTCCCATAGCTGCGGGTGGCCTGGGTCACCTGATCGGCCAGTTCTCTGGTAGGAGTAATTACCAGGACACGTGGGCCGGCTTTCCGAACCGAGGGTTTGGTAGACAGGCCTTGGAGGGCGGGCAAAACGAAAGCCGCGGTCTTGCCGGTACCGGTCTGAGCCGAAACGATCAGATTGCGTCCGGATAGGGCCTTGGGAATGGCTTGGGCCTGGACCGTAGTGGGAGAGCTATGGCCACATTGAGCCAGGGCTTTAAGAATGGGGGGAATCAATTGTAATTCTTCAAAATTCATTCTCTGAGTCTTTCCGGGGGAGCTTCTAAAACAGATAGTCTGTACCAGAAACTTTGGTTGGGGGTTAGGGTACAATTACAACATGAATAACCCAGCGCCGCGGAAGTACAAGATACAACACAACTTTAGTCGACTGGCCTGAAACATGGCCGCCAAACGAACGTGCTGCTACAGGTAAAAAGGACTGAAGGCAAAGGGTCAGTTAGCGACAACGCTTGATGGTAGGTGCAGGGGATTGATGAAGATCTGCAAATATCCAGCCAAGATTTAAAATAATTATGGAGAATTATACACCAGGAGAATAAAAAAGCAAGATTTTTTATAGTGCTTAAAGAATCATCAAAAATATTCCCTTTTACTGAATTTTTCTCCGGGTGACCGGGGTGCAGGCCCCTCCGGCCAGACCCGTGCGCTATCCGCCGGCGATTTCATTGCCGCCGGCCATAGAACCTCAAAACCAAACACCTGAAGCCTTTAATCCAGACCCAGAATAGTAGCGGCATTTCGGCCCAGGATCCCATCGATTTCCTCCTGGGTAAAGGATATTCCCGCCGGGGCTTTTTCCGGCAATTCTTTCAACAATTGAATCCAGTTTTTGGTGGGCTCAAGGGTCGAGGCAATGGGATTGTCTGTTCCGAATAGTACCTTTGTGGGTCCGGCGTAATCCAGGATATCACGAAGCTCCCGACAAAAAAGGGCATAGTGGGCCAGGGCATAGTGGTCCCACATGGCCAGATCCCCATAGAGATTCGGCTGCTGGGCGGCCAGGGCGGCCCAGGGGCGCCAATTAATCTGTCCCATATGGGCGGCGATTATCTTAAGCTCCGGGAAATCAACCGCCAGATCGGTCAGCAGCATGGGGTCGGCAAACTTATTTCTGGAGGGCGGACTTAAGGGACCGGTATGGGTCAGCAGGACACCCTGGTAGCCGGCCAGAATCTCCAGAAGTTTATACGATTCAGGGCCGCCTGGATCATAGCCGTCATCAGGGTGGTATTTCAGGCCCTTTATACCAAATTCCTCAAAACACTGCTTCAGCATATCAGGTGCCTCGGGTCTTCGGGGATCCACCCCGGCCAGGGCCATGACCCGGCCCGGGTTTTTTCGGGCTATTTCAGCGATCATTTTATTGCCCCGCTGCATATTTTCCGGTTTGAGCAGGGGGATAGCGGCGTTGTCCACCATGCAGATCAGGGTCAGGTCGATTCCGGCATCCTCCATGATGCCCATTAAGCGTTCTCCCGTCGGGTCCGGCCAGGTGGCCGTGGCCTTTTTAATAACGGCTTCCGGGTCAACCGCTTTCCCCATGGCTTTGGCCAACCGGATAGCCCAGCCGGCCAAATTCCTGACCATTTTTTCCGAGAGCTTGGGAAATAAATGATAATGCACATCGATGATCATTCGACTCTCCTTTATGAAGTCTCCCTTATGGGCCAAAGAGCATTAAGGGTACCAGAAGTGCAGTCCGAAGGCAAGGGTCTGCCCGACAGAATTAGATAAATAATTTCTTGACAAGGATTTCAAAAAACCTTTTTATATCAGGCAAGCAATTGGGGCCCGTCCGGCTTTAGAGGCCGTTCTCGCCAATAATCACAGGAGATAACAAAAATGAAAGCGCAGAAAGAAAATTGGATTCATTCCGCCGTAGGCAATGGCCTGCTCGACGGAAAGGGTTCGGCCGTGGCCGTGGCCGTGGCCCGGATGGATGTTGAAAAATCTTACAAAGGCCTAGACCTCCTGCTCGGGAAATTCATCCGCGACTCGGACCAAACGGCCTGGAAGGAGATTAAGGCCAGGATCGATTATACCTATAGGAACCTGGATGAGGCCCTCTCCGCTTTGGAGAAGGAAGAGGGCTTTCTGGCCGTCATAAAGAA
>CAZVHO010000256.1:0-1323 GCA_964627515.1 uncultured Thermodesulfobacteriota bacterium
CAGTAAAAATAACTTTACCGAAGGGGGATGCCATGGAAAACAAAAAAATGGAAGTGTCTGGAATCAACCGCAGGAATTTTCTGAAAACCTCAGCCGCCCTGGGAGCGGCCGCTACGATCAGCGGGTTCCCGGCCGTTTTACGCGGGGCCGCACCTAAGGAGATCCTTATCGGTTCTATCCAGCCGGTTACCGGTCCATTGCCGGACATCGGGATCGCCATGCAGCGGGGGAACAGGCTGGCGGCAGACGAAATTAACGCCCGTGGGGGGATTAAGTCCATGGGCGGGGCCAAGCTGAAGCTCCTCCTGGGAGATTGTGAGGCCAAAGAAGATGTCGGCCGGACCGTGGCCGAGCGACAGATCAAGGAAGGGGCGGTCTGTCTGGTTGGCCCCTTTTTAAGCGGGGTAGCCATGGCCATTGCCACTTTAGCCGAACAGCGGAATGTCCCTTTTGTCATTGATGTGGCCGCCCTGGACGCCATTACCGCCAAAGGCTATAAAAATGTTTTTCGCTGCTTCGCTAAGACGGAATTCTTCATGACCAGTATGGCCCGCTATCTTGACCTGATTATCAAAGAAAAAAAAGTGACCATTAAACGGATTGCCGTCACCAACGCCGGCGATGCCTTTGGCCGGGGACAGGGAGCGGCTTTTATAAAATATGTTAAGGACAAAAAACTGCCCTTTGAAATCGTCGAACACATCGAATACCCCCTGGGGGTTAAAGACCTCTCCGCCGAAGTAGCCAAGCTAAAAGCCGCCAAGCCGGACCTCCTTTGCCCTGTGGCCCGGCCCGGCGATGCCAAACTCCTGATCCGGGAAATGTATAAGCAGCGGGTCGAACTGCTGGGTATCATCAGCCCGGGCAGTCCGGGCTGGTACGAGCCGGAATTTGTCAGGGACATGGACAAGCTGGCCTATTATGTCCTGGATAACGTGCCCTGGGTCAATCCCAAGAGCCCCAAATTTCAGGAGGCCAACGCCCGTTTTGAAAAACTCTATCCCGGTAAATATCTGGATACCAATTCCGGCTACGCCTACACCGGGGTGCTGGTTATAGCCGATGCCCTGGAACGGGCCAAATCCACCGATCCTGCGGCCCTCCGGGAGGCCTTGCGCAAAACCAATTTTAAGGATCATCCCATGGTCGGCGGGCCGGTGATCTTTGATGAAAAAGGGGATAATATCAATGCCGCTACGGCCATGGTCCAGGTCCTGCCCGATCCGAATATGGACGACCGGGTCAAGGTGGTCCTGCCCAAAGAGGCGGCCCAGGCCCCTTACGTCTTTCCCTGGAAACAGCTCTGGGAACGGGGAGCCTGAT
>CAZVHO010000256.1:1423-4849 GCA_964627515.1 uncultured Thermodesulfobacteriota bacterium
ACCCTTCTCCTTTTTCTGGGTCTTGATCCCTATATCTCCCTGCCGATCTGTGCCGCCGTCATGTTCGGGATCGGCTATCTGGTTCAACGGGTCTTCGTCAATCGCATATTGGACCTGCCCGAGGCCATGCAGGTTTTAGTTTTGGTCGGCATGGGCATCATCTTTGAAAACGGAACCTTGATGATCTGGGGGGGAAGCGATATCAGCCCCAAGACCAGCCTGGCCCTTTCCGCCATCCGCCTGGGGTCGTTGACAATCGATGTCCCTCGTCTTATTGCCTTTGTCTTAGCCATTCTCATCACCTTGATCGTCATGATCTTTTTGAAGAAGACCACCACCGGTAAGGCCATCCGGGCAGCGGCCGACAACCGTTTTGGGGCCTTGATCATCGGAACCAATATTAACCGGATCTACGGTATCTGTTTTGGTATAGGGGCCGCCTGCGTCGGAGCCGCCGGAACCTTACTGGTGCCCTTGATGCCGGCCAAGGCCACCATGGGGGCCCCCTATACCATGATCTCTTTTGTGATCGTCATCTTGGGCGGCATGGGGAGTTTGATTGGGGCACTGGTCGGGGGATTGATTATCGGGGTTGCCGAATCCCTGGGAACGGTCTTCCTGCCCAGTTCCATGAAGCAGTTGGTCAGCTTTACGATCATGGTCATCATCCTCCTCTTCCGTCCCCAGGGGCTTTTTGGAGGTAGAGGATGAAGCGGCTCTATATCTTCCTGGCCGTTATCCTGGCTGTCCTGCTCTTCCTGCCCCAAGTGCTTAACAACTATTGGCTGGAAATCTTTATTCTGATCTTTTTTTATGCCTATCTGGGACAATGCTGGAATGTCCTGACCGGTTATACGGGCAACATCTCCCTCGGCCATGCCCTCTATGTGGGTATCGGGGCCTATACCGCAACCCGTCTGGCCATTGTCTTTGATTTGAGCCCCTGGGCCGGGATGTTCATCGGGGCCTTGTTGGCCATGGCCGTTGGCCTGGCGATCGGCTTTTTGGGTTTCCGTTTCGGATTGAAGGGGGTCTATTTCGTTTTGATTACCATCTCCTTTGCCGAGATCGGCAGGTTGATCGCCTTGCACATGGAGAGCCTGGGATCCTTCATGGGCTTGTTTATCGATTTCAAGCCGGGTTTTTGGAATATGCAGTTCAAAGGGAACCTGCCCTATTACTACATTTCCCTGGGGTTGCTCCTCTTTTCGGTTATTGTGGTTCGGGCCTTGGAAATTTCCAAGATCGGCCGTTATCTGGTCGCCATCCGGGAGGATGAAGATGCCGCCGAAAGCCTGGGGGTGAATACCTTTAAATACAAGATGTGGGCCATTGCCTTGAGTTCTTTTATGACCGCCCTGGCCGGGACCTTTGATGCCAATCGAATTTTTCATTTAAGCCCGGACCGGGTTATGAGCATGGGTTTGTCCATTGAGATTATCCTGCGTCCTATAATCGGCGGTATGGGCACGGTTTTGGGACCTATTGTCGGATCCTTTTTAATTACCCTGCCGGCCGAATGGACCCGGGCCTACCTGTCGGAAGTGGGCCGGCCCGGCCTGCACATGGTTATTTACGGGTTTGTACTGATTTTTGCCGTATTTTTTTTCCCCAGGGGCATCATGCCTTTTTTAAACAGGGTTTTTAAACCGTTTTTTATTAAACCCTCATACCCCAAGGGACGTCACGAAAAATGAAAACAGGTACAAGGTTCAAGGTCCAGGGTTCACGGTTGGAAAAGGCTCAAAGGAAAAACCCCGAACTTGAAAATTGAATCGCGGCCACAAATCATAAGAATGGGTTTTTTAATTCCGAAATCCGAATTCCGAAATCCGAAATCGAAAAGGTACAACCGGTGAATCTTTTAACCATAGAAAAAGTTGGGAAAAACTTTGGCGGGCTTCGGGCCTTGGGCAATATTTCTCTTCAGATCAATTCACAGGAAATAGTCGCCGTCATAGGCCCCAACGGGGCGGGAAAGACTACCTTGTTCAATTGTCTGACCGGTTTCCTGACCCCTGACCAGGGAAAAGTCTATTTTCAGGGCCAGTCTGTTTTGGGCTTGAAACCGCATCAGATCTGCCGGTTGGGGATGGTGCGGACCTTTCAGATCGTCAAACCCTTTTTGGAGTTGACGGTTTTGGATAATGTCATCGTAGCGGCTTATAATCGTTTACCTTCTTTGTCAGAGGCGACCAGAAAGGCCAGGGAAGTCATAGAGTTTGTCGGCCTGGAGGACAAAAGATCGGCCCTGGCCACCGAATTGCCTCTGCCCCATCGCAAACGCCTTGAGCTGGCCCGGGCCCTGGCCACCGAGCCCACCCTTTTAATGCTCGATGAGGTCATGGCCGGCATCAATCCCACAGAGACCGACACCCTGATCAAATTGATCCGGGAGATCAACCGGAAAGGGGTAACCATCCTGCTCATCGAACATGTCATGCGCGGGGTGATGGCCCTTTCGCAACGGATTGCGGTCCTCAGTTTCGGGGAAAAGATCGCCGAAGGGTTGCCTGAGGAGGTGACCCAAAATCCCCTGGTGATCGAGGCCTATTTGGGAGAGGATTATAAATCTTGCTGAAAATTGAAAATGTCGAAACTTTTTATGGGGACCTGCAAGCCCTCAGGGGTATTTCCCTGGAAGTGGCTGAAGGGGAGATCGTTACCGTGATCGGCTCCAACGGGGCCGGAAAATCCACCACCCTCAAGACCATTTCCGGCATGTTGCGGGCCCGCAAGGGTTCCATCACCTGGGACAATCAATCGATCACCCAGTGTTCCACTTCAGAAATTGTCGCCATGGGTATCATCCAGATCCCCGAAGGCCGGCAGCTCTTTCCCTCCATGACCGTCCTGGAAAACCTGGAATTGGGTGCCTTGAACAGCCAGGCCCGTAAAGACAAGGCGGAGAACCTGAAAAAAATTTTCAGACTTTTCCCCCGACTGGAGGAAAGGAAAATGCAGATCGCCGGAACCTTGTCCGGAGGGGAACAGCAGATGCTGGCTATCGGGCGGGGCCTCATGTCCAAGCCCAAGATCCTCATGTTGGACGAGCCATCCCTGGGCCTGTCACCGATTTTAGTCAGCAGTATCTTCGCCATCATCCGCCAGATCAATGAGGATGGAACCACCATCCTTTTGGTGGAACAAAACGTCCACCATGCCCTGCGCATGGCCCAACGGGCTTACGTCCTGGAAAACGGGGAAATCGTCATGCACGGCCCGGCCCAGGACCTGCTCAAAAACGACCACGTCTGCCGGGCCTATCTGGGGCTATAGGGGCAACCTTTGGAAATCACGCCGAGTTTCGTTGAACAGGCCAATCAGAATTCTCTTTACCGAACCATGGGCATTCATTTCGAAGAAGCCGTCGACGGGAAGGCCCGGACCATTTTGACCCCAAAGCCCGATGTGTGCTGGCCCTTT
>CAZVHO010000257.1:0-4762 GCA_964627515.1 uncultured Thermodesulfobacteriota bacterium
TATGGCCCCTGAATAACTGCTCCGATGCATTAATTGCGATTGGATGGTGAATAGTAACAATTTTTTAAAGCGATTTCCACGAATTTCCTTCAAGTCCAATATTGAGGTTGCAGCACCCAAGCGGGCAAGTTTGATCTGTGCTTTTTTGTGTAATTCCTTGGGTAAGATCCGAAGAGCCTCTTTGGTGGTCCTCCCATAGTTAATGTCTTCAGTACCTCTATTTTTAAAGTTTCGTATTGCCATTCCTAATCTTTATTCTTTATCCAATTATACCGGATAACGGTAATATGGTCAAATATTTTAATAAATGAAATATTACTATGTGACGGATTTAAATGATCGGGGTCCCTTACCAACCATTTTAATCCCCGAACTTCCCATGCCTTCCGGCCCCTTCTGAAAAACGGCCGGCCCCTTCAAAGGTCTCTCCACTGTTGATTGTTTCCATGCCTAATCGAAATTCGTTTTTCAGGGCCTCGGTAAAAGACAGGTCAAACTGCTCGTAGGCCGATCGACGGTCGTTTTGCATACATTTTTGTGGAAAGCGGGCGATCTCTGCGGCCAGGGTCTCGGCTTCGGCCCTGGAGGTCCCCGGTTCCACGATCCGGTTGGCCAAACCCAGGCGCAGAGCCTCTTCGGCCCCTACCGGCCTGCCGGTCAGGATCATATCCAGGGCCTGGGAAAGGCCGATCAATCGGGGCAAGCGAATGGTGCCGCCGTCGATCAGAGGCACTCCCCAGCGCCGGCAAAAGACCCCGAAGAACGCATTCCTTTCCACCACTCGCAGATCGCACCACAGGGCCAGTTCCAACCCCCCGGCCACGGCATGTCCTGAAACGGCAGCAATAACCGGTTTACTCAATACCAGACGGGACGGCCCCATGGGACCGGACCCCTCTTCGGACAGGCGGTTGGGTTTTCCCTGAGAGATGGCCTTTAAGTCCGCCCCGGCGCAAAAAGTTCCTCCGGCCCCGGTCAAAACAGCCACCCTGGCCTCCGGATCGGTTTCAAAAGCCTCGAAGGCCTCGATCAGGGTCTGGGCGGTCGGTCCATCCACGGCGTTCCGGACTTCCGGGCGGTTGATAATAATGGTGGTTACCGGTCCTTTTTTTTCCGTCAAAACCAACATAAATTTCTCCTTTGGACAGGATAAACAGAATTTTTAGAATCTTATTTTCCTCCTTTCATCCGGAAGGAGGAAATGAATCTTGTTTATCCTGTCAATCCTGTCAAAAAGTGTTAAATCTTTTATCCTCGGGTGTCGGCATTCGAAAAAGCCCAGTAACCCAAAAGAAAAAAGTTAATGGGCGAAATGATCGACAGGATGTCGTAGAGGATAGGGTTCTTTCCATGTTTGGCTGCAATCTTCCCAAAACAGACGGCCACATAAACCATGAGTAAGGCTAAAATGATCCACCCAAATGTTTCCATTTTATCCTCCTTTAATATCCCGGCAGCCATCGGTGCTTCAAACATCTCGTCTGATATTATAATGCAGAACCATCTAATACTACAAGGTTTTCACTTACAACCTGCAACTTGAAACTTGAAACTATATTTTCTAACTGACCCCTGGCCCCTGACCTCTGATCCCCGGCCCCCGGTCCCTTCTTTTAATCTTAGGCCACATCAACCCAGGAAAAAAATTCCTCCGGCTTTCCTCTTTGACTTTGGAACAAATTGGCCGGATGTCCTTGAACAGGATACCCGATACCTAATCCCATAATCAAGGCCTGATCAGGGGAAATTCCGGCGTGTTTTCGGACCACATCGGGATAGCTGACCGAACGGGTCAGGATACAGGTTCCCAATCCCTGCTCGGCAGCCAGGAGGGCGATGGTTTGAAGCATAATGCCGCCGTCCATCAGGGCGTAAGTATTAAAGCCCCTGTCAAAATGGAGGTAGATCAGATAAGGGGCACCGAAGAAGCGGGTCATGTCCAAGTTGTAAGCCAGCCTTTTCTCCTGGTCCTCCCGTCCGATACCCAAAGCCTGGAAAAGGCTTTTCCCCAAACCCTTATATCGGGCGGTCTGGACTTCATTAAAGGACGTTTGAAAAGGAAAATCCGGATTTATCGGAAGGCCCTCTTTAGCCTGCCTGAGGTACTCTTCTCTTATCTTTTCCAGGGCTTGCCCGCCCACGACCGTTAATTTCCAGGGTTGGGTGTTCCCCCAGGAAGGGGCCCGGAGGGCTGTTTCCAGGATTTCTTCCAGGACATTTCTTGGGACCGGTTCCGGACTGAAGGCCCGGATGCTCCGTCTGACCTCTACCGCGTCTTTAACATTCATGATATCCTCCCTTTTAAGTTTACCATTGACTGGTTACCCTGTTTCCGATATTATTTTTTTATCTTATTTTTTATTAAATATTTGATTAACAAATTCGGGAAAACAGGTCAAGCTCTTTAAAAAAGGAAAATCAGGATGTCAGAACCTCAAAAAATTATCGAAAGGGCCTTGCAGGAAGGCCGGACAACCCTATCGGAATACGAATCCAAACTGGTTCTTTCTCATTATCATATCCCGATTACCCGGGAAAGGCTCTGTAAGGACTTAGACGATCTAAGAAAAACTGCCCTTGAATTCGGATATCCCCTGGTCCTGAAGGGGAATTCCCCTGAAGTGACCCACAAAACCGAGAAAGACCTCATAAGGCTGGATATCCGGAATGAGCAGGAGGCCGAAACGGCCTTTCAGGAAATCATGGACCACATGACCGATAAAACCGGGACGGTTTTGGTCCAGGAGATGCTTAAAGGCAAGCGGGAATTATTGGCCGGTCTGACCCGGGATCCCCAATTCGGTCCCTGTGTCCTTTTTGGTCTGGGAGGGATATTTACCGAGATACTGGAAGATGTTTCTTTCCGAATTGCCCCCCTGGACCGAAGACAGGCACTGGAAATGATGCAGGAAACCAAGGCATGGAAGATGCTGGATGCCATCCGGGGCATGGCGGCCGTGGACAAGGATCTACTGGCTGATATTCTGATCCGGATCGGACAGATAGGATTAGAGATCGAAGCAATAAAGGAAATCGATATAAACCCCCTTATCGTCTCGGGAAACCGCCCCGTAGCCGTCGATGCCTTGATTGTTTTGGCAACTTAATACGAAAATACGGTTCAAGGTTCAAGGTTCAGGGTTCAGGGTCCGGAAAAACCCATTTTCATCCTTCCTCGTGCCCAAATGGGCATGAGAATTAGTTCGAAAACATCATTCGGGGGTCGGCAAAAAATATTTTCAAGCTTTATGGTGCCCCTTGTGGGCGGGGGGGTTTGCCTCTCGCCTATTGCCTGTATTTTCTATTTTCGAACTAAAGAAAGGATTGTTTTTACAAAATATTATGAATTCATCCTATTTTGAAGCTTTTTTTAAGCCCCGAGGAATCGCCATGATCGGCGCTTCGGCCAATCCCAACAAGTGGGGTTTTCGTATCCTGGCCAATATAATCGTTGGTGGTTTTAAAGGCTTGATCTGTCCGGTCAACCCCAAAGGAGGGACCCTGTTAGGGCTCCAGGTCTACCCTTCGATCAAGACGGTCCCGGACCTGGTGGATCTGGCTGTCATCACCATCCCGGCCGATCTGGTGTTATCGGCCCTCCACCAATGTGCCGAAAAGGGAATCCAATCGGTTATTATTATCACTTCAGGTTTTTCAGAAACCGGGGCCGCCGGTCGGGCTTTGGAAAATGAGGTAGTCCGGATGGCCCGCGAAAAGGGGATGCATCTTATCGGCCCTAATACCATGGGGATCTTTTCGGCCGCCTCGAATTTACATGCCCTCATGCCCCCGATTCAACCCCTCCATGCCGGTGTTTCCTATGTCTCTCAGAGCGGCAACGTAGGTGTACAGATGTTGGCCTGGGGAATTGAGCGCGGTGTCGGCTTTTCCAAGTTTGTATCCAGCGGGACCGAAGGGGATATCCAGACAGAGGATTATCTGGAATATTTCAGTGAAGATCCGGATACCAAAGTCCTCCTGTCCTATATTGAAGGTCTGAAAAGCGGGCATCATTTCCTGGAGGTGGCCCGAAAGGCCGTCCGGAAAAAACCTTTGATTCTTTTCAAGGGTGGAAAAAGTGATGCGGGAAGCAAGGCGGCCCAATCCCATTCCGGGGCACTGGCCGGCCACTACAGTCTTTTTAAGGATGCTTTCCGGCAGGCCGGTATCATTGAGGCCGAGACCACTGAAGGTTTGCTGGATTACGCCGGGGTATTTTTGCATTACCCCCTGCCCAGGGGAAACCGGATCGCCATCCTGACCCGGGGCGGAGGCTGGGGGGTGGTCGCCGCCGACGCCTGTCGTGAATGGGGCCTGGAGCTCCCGCCCCTGTCAGAGGGAGCGATAGAAAAACTGAACAAGATTCTTCCTGCCTATTGGAGTCATGGAAATCCTGTGGACATGGCCGCCACCCTAAATCCGGAGGCCCTGTCGAAATCCCTGGAAATCCTTATCCAGGAAAAGGGGGTGGATGGGATCATTGCCCAGGGGGTGGAAGTCCTTGTCAAGAGATCCATGGTCCTCGAAAGATTAGGAGAGATGAATCTATTGGACGGCCTTGAAGGGGCAGAAAAACAGGATGAGTTTGAAGATGTCCGCCTGATCATGGACCTTATGGAAGCTTATAAGAAACCGGTGATCATGGTAAGCGGGGTAAACAGCTTTACCCGGGGTGTTTCCACCCGAGGCCGGGAAACGGTCATTTTCCCGACTCCCGAAAGGGCAGCCAGAGCCATGTCCAAACTCTGGCAGTACAGCCGCT